>CAYFOA010000081.1:0-30196 GCA_964344575.1 uncultured Rickettsiales bacterium
CCGGGTTGCCAACAGCCCGTTGGAAGACGCTGCGCGTCTCCCACATCGACCACAGGCGAGGCGACGACGATGAGTGTGGGAAGACAGACTCGGTCGGGCGTTTCCGCGGAGTCACCGCCGTTCGAACCGCTTCCACGCGGCCCGAACTCGGGTGAGGTCGACGACCTCGGCTGGTTCAGGGCGCCTGGAGGTGCCCCAGGGGGGGTGAGGTCGACGACCTCGGCCGGTTCAGGGCGCCTGAAGGGGCCCTCGAGGGGGTGAGGTCACCGACCTCGGCGGGTTCAGGGCGCCTGGAGGGGCCCTCGAGGGGGTGAGGTCGCCGACCTCGGCGGGTTCAGGGCGCCTGAAGGGGCCCTCGAGGGGGTGAGGTCGCCGACCTCGGCGGGTTCGGGGCGTCTGAAGGGCCCCTCACGGGGGTGAGGTCGACGACCTCGGCGGGTTCAGGGCACCTGGATGGGACACAAGTCGGGGGAGGTCGACGACCTCGGCGGGGTTGTGGCGTCCGGATGACAGAGCGGCCCGACTAGGAGACGGCGCGCAAGCCCTTGTAGACCTCGACGCAGGCCGCCTCGACGTCCGGGTTGGGGGCCTCGAAGCCGGGGGGCTGCTCGCCGAAGATGGCGACGACGCCGCGGTCGACGCGGACCGTCACGCCGCCCAGCGCGTCGAGGCGGAGGAGCGCGTCCGCGACGCCGGGGGCGAGGAGCCAGCGCTTCATCGGGTCGGGGTGCTCGGCCTTGATCAGGAAGCGGGCGTCGAAGGCGACGTGGCCGATCTCGACGTCCGCCACGCCGACCGCCCGGAGCGTCCGCGTCAGCCGGTTCTCGTGGGTGACGGTGCCGCGGACGGGGGACTCGGGCAGCTCGCCCCGGAACTCGAACAGCGTCTCCTCGCCGTGCTCGTCGTCCACGTCCCACATCAGCTGGACGGCGCCGCCGTCGACGCGCCGCGCGGACGCCGACTCCGGCAGCGGCCGCAGCGCCGGGTGCGTGTCGGGGAGGTCCGTGTCGAGCACCTGGGCGTGGCGGCAGACCCGGCACAGCGCGCCCAGCCCCCCCGCCGCGCTCCCCGCGCCGTCGGACGCGGGGATGCCGACCCCGCAGACGTCGCAGTTCGCCGCCCGCGCCGCCCCGTCCACGCCGCCCCCCAGCGCGAACAGCTCCCCCCCGTCCAGCCACAGCCCCAGGCAGTACAGGCAGCGGTCGATCTCCACCCCCCCGATCCGCTGCTGCCGCATCGGCGGGCTCTGCGTGCACGCCGGACAGCGCGGCCCCTCGTCGACGTAGCCCTGCTCGCTGAAGTACGTCAGCAGCCCCTGCGGGAAGAGCGCGCGGATGGCCCCGACCGGGATCCACATCCCCCCGCACCGCGGGCAGCCGCCGATCTCGACCGGGTGGCCGTCCAGCGTCGCGGGGACGAACCGATGCAGGGGACCGTGGCCGCGAGCGCAGGGGACGTGCGTCATGCGGCGGAGTCTACGCGCTGCGTCAGAAGGGGTCGCTCATCCCCGGCGCGACCCCCGCGAACAGCGACGTCGCCAGCGCGAGCTCCTCCTCCGACCCGTCCGCCAGCCCCCGCGTCACCAGCTCCTCCGCCGTCGCGTACCCCGTGTACAGCGCCGCCAGGCCGCGGACGTCGAGCCGGAGCGTCCCCTCCCCGCCCTCCGTCACCTTCGCCCTGCCGCCGCTCACCTCGAGCGTCCAGTTCCCGCTCACCGACGCCAGCACCTCGTCGTCGATCCTCAGCTCCAGCCGCCCCGCCCGGCCCGGCCCCCAGCCACGCTTCTCCATCGCCCCGCGGACGTCCAGGATCCGGAGCATCCACGCGTGCGCGCTGTCCACCTCGATGCACGGCTGGGGGAGCACCTGGAGCAGCGGCGCCGTCGGCCCCCCCACCCACTTCGCCTCCTCGAACATCGACCGGTGGTCCGCCAGGAACGTCAGGAACCGCGTCGCCGCCCGCCGCGTCGTGAGCACGTGGTCCTCCACCCACAGCGACGGCCGCGTCGGCCCCGTCCAGTCCCCGCGCGGCTCCGTCACCGCGTACCCCTCCCCCCCGAACAGCCACACGTCCCGGGGGGTCAGGTCCGGCCGGAGCTTCAGGTTCCGGCGCCACAGCCACTCGTTCCGGTCCAGCTCCCCCGCCTGCCCCGCGATCCCCGACGCCCGCAGCTCCTTCAGCGCCGGCAGCGCCTCCCGGGCCGGGACCTGCGTCACCTCCAGCTCGCGGTCCCGGATCTCGATCGAGGCGAGCCGCACCTTCCAGACCACCTTGCTCCCCGCGACCTCGTACCCCACCCGCCGGTACACGCGCTGCGTCGACGGGAAGAGCGTCGCGATCGGGAAGCCCGCGTCCCGCATCTCCACCAGGTTCGCCGCCATCATCGACGTCGCCACCCCCGCCGCCCGCGCGTCGGGCCGGACCGCCACCGCGCGCACCGCTCCGTCCGGCACCGACCGCCCGCCGAAGTACTGCCCCACCCGCTGCCACACGAGGCCGCCGACCAGCTCCCCGCCGGCCGTCACCACGCGGAAGTTGTCCGCGCCTTCGTCATCGACCCACTCGGAGCCGGGCGTGTGGAAGAAGAGGGCGCGCTGGGCGATCTCCACGAACGCGTCGATCTCGGCGCGGTCGCGCGGGCGGCGGTAGTCGAGGGGGGAAGTCATCAGAAGGCAGAGATTACGCCTTCGATTCCATTCAAGACCGCGTAGACGTCCAGCACCTCCTCCGCCGACTTGACGTGGAGGACCAGCGTCATCGACTCGAAGCTCCCCTTGCCCGACTGGCGCGTCGACGGCGGCTCCTTCGGGCGCGGGATCCCGGTCGCCGCGCACACCGACTCCACCACCGTCGCCCCCATGCCCCCGCCCGGCCGGTAGATGACCTTGAACATGAACGGGCCCGGGAACTCGTGCTGCGCCCGGAGCAACTCCAACATCCGCTCGGTCATCGCGCCCCCTCCTCCGCGATCAGCCGCTCCGCCATCGGGGCGACCGCGCGCGCCAGCGCCTCCGGTCGGCCCACCTCCTCGGCGGCGAGGTACGGGATCGACCCCAGCAGGGGGACGTCCACGGGGAGGGTCCGACCCAGCTCCCCCGCGTTCGTCGCCTCCGCCGTCGACGGCTCCCCGGCGTGGAGCGTGTTGAGCACGACGCCGGCCACGCGGACCCCCCGCGCGCGGAGCGCCTCCACCGTCAGCAGCGTGTGCGACAAGACCCCGAGCCGGTTCCCCGCGACCACCAGCGCGGGCAGCGACCAGCGGGCCGCCAGGTCGGCCACCGTCACGCCCGGCACGACCTCCACCAGCGCGCCCCCGACGCCCTCGACGACCACCGGGCCGCCGACCGCGAGGAGCTGGTCCCAGCGCGCGTCCAGCCGGTCCAGGCTCAGCTCGATCCCCGCCCGCCGCGCCGCCACCACCGGCGCCAGCGGCTCCGGCAGCGCGTAGACGTTGGCCGCCAGCGCGCCGTCCCGGAGCCCCGCCGCGCGCGCCAGCAGCGCCGAGTCCACCAGCACGCCGCCGTGCTCGTCCGTCCCCGACTCCACCGGCTTCAGCGGCCGCACGTCCGGCCACCGGAGCCGCAGCCACGCCGTCAGCCCGGCCGCCACCACCGTCTTGCCGACGCCGGTGTCCGTCCCCGTGACGAGCAGCCGGACGCTCACGCCAGCGACCTCGTCACCGCGTCGATGCAGTGGCCGACGACCCCGCACAGCAGGTCGACCTCGTCCTCCGTGATCGACAGCGGCGGCATCAGGACGACCACGTCGCCGAGGGGCCGGATGAGGACCCCGTGCTCCAGCGCCGCCTCGATGACCCGCCGGCCCGCGAGCTGCGCCGCGTCGAACGGGGCGCCGGTGGCCTTGTCGCGGACCAGCTCGATCCCCGTCATCACCCCGAGGGCGCGGACGTCGCCCACGTGGGGGTGCTCCGCGAGGTCCGCGACGCGCTCCGCGAGCTGCGCGATCCGGGGCTGGAGCTTCGTCAGCGTCCGCTCCTCGTCGAACACGTCGAGGCTCCCCAGGGCCGCCGCGCAGGCGAGCGGGTTCCCCGTGTAGCTGTGGCCGTGGAAGAACGTCCGGTACTCGGTGTGGTCGCCGAGGAACCCCTCGTAGACGCGCTCCGTCGCCAGCGTCGCGGCCAGGGGGAGGACGCCGCCGGTGATCCCCTTGGCGAGGCACAGGAGGTCGGGCTCCACCCCCGCGATGGAGCAGGCGAACATCGCCCCGCTCCGGCCGAACCCGGTGGCGACCTCGTCGGCGATCAGCAGCGCGCCGTGCTCCCGCGCGATCGCGGCCGCCTCGCGGAGGTAGCCGGGCGAGTGCCGGAGCATCCCCGCCGCGCCCTGCATCAGCGGCTCGACCACCAGCGCGGCGACCCGGCCGGGGCGCTCGTCGAAGACCCGGCGCAGCGCCGCGAGGCAGTCCGCCTCGTGGGCGAGGACGTCGCCCCCGAAGGCCCGGTGGTAGGGGTCCGGGCCGGGCGCCCTGACCGTCTCGAAGAGCAGCGGGCGGTAGAGCTCGTGGAACAGGTCGATCCCGCCGACGGAGACGCTGCCGAGGGTGTCCCCGTGGTACGCGTTGGTCAGGCACACGAAGGTGTCGCGGCCCCGCTCGGCGGCGTCCCGGTGCTGGGCGAAGTACTGGAACGCCATCTTCACCGCGATCTCGACCGCGGTGCTGCCGGAGTCGCTGTAGAAGACGCGCGTGAGGGCGTCGCCGGGGGCGATCCGGACGAGGCGCTCGGCGAGCTCGACGGCGGGGACGTTCGTCGGCCCCAGCATCGTCGAGTGGTCGAGGTCCGCGAGCTGCTCGCTGACGCGCCGGGTGATGGTCGGGTGGGCGTGGCCGTGGAGGTTGACCCAGAGGCTGCTCACGCCGTCCAGGAAGGAGCGGCCGCGGACGTCCAGCAGCCAGTTGCCCTGCCCCTTCCGGACGACGATGGGGCGCTCCTGGACGTACCCCGCCATCTGGGTGAACGGCTTCCACAGGTGCGTCCGGTCGATCCGCTCGAGGCGGTCGACTGCGCCGTCGCTCAACGCGGGGCGGCCGGGGAAGGGGCTCAGCTCGGAGGCGGGGCGGTAGCGCACGGGCGCGCGACTGTATCAGCGTCCGCGCTCAGCGTCCGCGCGAGCCCGACCCGCCCTGCGGATCGCCCCCCTCGGGCACGGAGAGCGCGCCGGGGGCGGGGTCCGCGGCGACGGCGAGCCGGCCCGCTTCGGGGGATTCGGGGGCGAGGGCGAGGCGGCCGGCGCGGCCGGGGATCGCGCGGAGGATCTCCGCGGCGACGGGGGCCAGCTCGGGATCCGCGAGGGCGGCCTCCTCCGCGCGACGGGCGGCGTCGGTCCCCGGGCGCTGCTCCAGGAGGATCTCGAGGCAGCGGCGGCGGAACCCGAGCGGGCTGTGCTCGGCGGCCCGCGGTCCGACCGCGTAGTGCAGCAGGGGGTGGTCGAGGTCGGCGCCGGGGGGCTTGCCGAGGGCCTCCGCGAGGCCGAGCAGCGCGCTGCAGACGCGGCTCAGCTCGTGGCCGTCGGGGTGGCCGCGGGTGGTCCACGTGACCCGGCCGTCGCCGACGCGGGCCCCGAGCTCCACGATCGCGGTCCGGGCCGAGCGGCGGGTCAGCGGACCGAACCGGGCCACCACCGCGGCCTCGTCCTCCGCCTCGATCTGCAGGAGGGCGTCGAGCTCGGGCATGCCCAGCTGGATGTCCCGACGCCCCCGCCACTGCGCGATCTCGTCGCCCGAGGTGGCGGGCCGGATGTGCAGGTCCGGCGGGGCCGCGACGGGGACCTGCAGCTCGATCCAGCGGTCGCCCTCGTCGTTGCTCGCGAGTCGGGCCTCGACCCGCCGTCCGTCCCCGAGGTCGACGACGTACCGGCTCGCGCCGGGCTCGCCCGCGATCCCCACCCGGCCCCCGAGCAGCATGGCGGCCTCGTTCAGCGCGGTGACGAACCCCTGCCGCGGCCCGCGGAACCAGGTCGCGATGGAGCCCCAGAAGACGGACCCCAGGGCGCCCACGATGACGAGGCCGGCGACCAGGTAGAGGGTGAAGAAGAAGCCGTCGTCGCTCACGGGGACAGGCTACCGGGGCGCCGCGTTACGCCGGCCCAGGTGCTGGAGATCGCGCATGGGGACCCAGACGTCCATCAGCGAGGCCCGGTCGTCGGTCCAGCGGACGGCGGGGGCGGCGGGGAGCCGATCCCAGGGGTGGTCGGCGGTCGGGGGACCGGCCCCGGGGCGGGTCAGCGCGACGACGCGGGAGCCCTCGGCCCCTCGGGCGGCGCGCTCGTCCGAGGGGAGGTCGACGACGACGTACGCGTCCCGTCCGGCGTGGGCGGCGAGGCCGGCGAGGACGGGCTTCAGGTCGAAGTGGCGGGACGACGCGTGGAAGGCGACCACGCCGCCGCCGCCGGTCGCCGCTTCGTAGACGTCCATCGCTTCGCCCGTGAGGAGGTGGAGGGGGACGACGTCGCCGGAGAAGGCGTCGTGGAGGAGCAGGTCGCAGAGGGGGCCGGGATCGGCGGCGAGGGTGAGGCGGGCGTCGCCGAGGACGACGTCCGTGGGGGCCGCGTCGAGGAAGGTGAAGTGGTCCCGGGCGGCGGCGGCGACGACGGGATCGATCTCGAACCAGGTGACGGTCCGGCCGGGACCCGCGGACGCGGTGAGGCTGCCCGCGCCGAGGCCGACGACGCAGGCACGTCCGCCGGGGGGGACGGCGGCGACGAGCGACGCCATGGGGGAGCCGGGCGCGTAGTAGGTGCGGGGGACGCCGGGGGCGGCGACGGCCTCGCTGCCGTGGAGGACGACGCCGTGGAGCATCTCGCGCACGCCGTCCCGGTCCGCGACGGTGGTGACGCCGAAGAAGCCGCGCTCGCGGTGGACGACGTCGCCCCGTTCGTGGAGGCCGGCGAGGACGAACACGAGCGCGACCGCGGCGAGCGGCGGGAAGACGACGTGGCGGCGGGGGACGGCGAGGGCGGCGAGGAGGCCGACGATGAGGGCGTGGAGCGCGATCTCGGCGACGACCTCCGAGCCGAGGTCGACGGCCGAGCCCGCCGCGCCGAGGGCGGCCAGCCCCCCCGCCAGCCAGGGCAGCCACGCCGTCGGGAAGGCGGGGCGCCGGCCGAGGGCGAGGACCGCGACGACCGCCAGGAGGGCGAGGGGGTACTCGAGGACGTCGTCGAAGAGCGCCGGCGCGACGAGCTGGCTGAGCACGCCGCCGAGGGCGCCGCCGATGGAGAGGTCCAGGTAGAAGCCGGTGAGGTGCTCGGCGGCCGGGCGGGTCTCGGCGAGGCGGCCGTGGACGAGGAGGCAGCCGGCCACCAGCACGGCGAGGTGGACAAGGACGAGGACGAGCGCCGGGCCGTCGCGCCGGAGCAGCAAGGTCCCGATGGCGAGGGTCAGGGCGGCCATCACGAGGACCCGGAACGTGGGCGACGTCGTGCGGATCCCGGCCCCGAAGGCGACGACGAAGGTGCCCAGGTAGAGGGCCAGGGGGAGGACCCAGAGGAGGGGGACGGGGGCGACGTCGGTGGTGATCCGGAGCGTCGCGCCGAGGAGCAGCGCCGACCCGGTCGCGGACAGCCCGACCCACGCGAGGCGCCGCCGGGCCGGGACCCGAGAACGAGAACGAGAACGAGAACGAGAACGAGAACGAGAACGAGAACGAGAACGACGGACCGAGAACCAGCCGATCCACGCCGCCGACGCCGCGAACAGCGCGTACCCGACCCCCAGCGCCCGCCCCTGCGCCGCCAGCCCCCACCGCGGCTCCAGCAGCAGCGGGTAGGCCAGCAGCGCGAGCAGCGATCCCGCGTTCGACGCCGCGTACAGCACGTAGGGATCGCGTCGGTCGTCCGTCGCCAGCGCCAGCCACCGCTGCACCAGCGGCGTGTGCGTCGACAGCACGAAGAACGGGAGCCCCACCGCGAGCGCCAGCGCTACGATCAGCGCGGCGGCGTCCCCTCCGCCCGCCCGCGCCGCCGGGGGGAGCGCGACGAGCGGCCCGGCGAGCAGCGCCACGTGGACGACGTACGCCGATCGCGGGCTCGCCCGGAGCGCCCCGTAGTGCGTGTACCCGTACCCCGCGAGGAGCGCGACCTGGAAGAACACCAGCGACGTCGTCCACACCGCGGGGCTCCCCCCGAACGACGGGAGCAGCAGCCGCGCCGCGAACGGCTGGATCGCGAACAGCAGGAACGCCGACAGGAACACCGACCCGCCGCACGCCAGGACGAGCCCGCGATCGCGCATCGGGAGACGATACCGCCGCGGCCGCGCCCCGCGGCGGTCAGCCCGGCCGGCCGACCGCGTGGAGCAGGGCGTCCACGTCCGCGTCCGTGTGGGCCGCGGAGAGCGTGACGCGGAGCCGGCACGTGCCGTCGGGCACCGTCGGGGGGCGGATCGCCATCGCGTAGGTCCCCGCGTCCAGGAGCCGCTCGTACAAGGCCATCGCCGCGTCTGCCCCCCCGACGATCACGGGGACGATCGGCGTGTCCTCGTCCCCCGGCACCGTCCAGCCCGCGTCCACCAGCGCGTTCCACACGCGGCGGGCGTGGCCGCGGAGCCTCGCCCGCAGCTCCTCCCCCTCGTCCGACCGGGCGATCCGGATCCCCTCGAGCGCCGCCCCCGCCGCCGCCGGGACGAGCCCCGTCGTGAAGATGTACGTCCGCCCGGAGTTCAGGAGCAGCTCGCGCGTCGCCGCGTCCGTCGCGATCGCCGCCCCGCCGCCGCCCAGCGCCTTGCCGAACGTCCCCACCCGCGCCCGCGCGAGGTGCCCCGCGCCCCGCTCCGCCGTCGTCCCCGCCCCCCGCGGACCGACCACCCCCAGCGCGTGCGCCTCGTCCACCAGCAGGTGCCCCCCCGCGTCGTGGACCGACCACATCCAACGCTTGACGTCGCCCCGGTCGCCGTCCATCGAGTAGAGCCCTTCGCCGACGAAGAAGCGCTCCCCGAAGTCCCCCTCCGTCAGCGCCGCCGTCGCCGCCTTCCGGTCCCCGTGAGGGACGACCGCGACGCTCGCCCGGGACAGCCGGCAGCCGTCGATGATCGAGGCGTGGTTCAGGGCGTCGCTGACGATCCGGTCGCCCGCCCGCGCGAGCCCCTGGAGCAGCGCCAGGTTCGCCTGGTAGCCCGAGGGGAAGACCAGCGCCGCGTCCGTCCCGAGCCAGTCCGCGAACGCCGCCTCCAGCCGCTCGTGGATCGGCAGCGTGCCCGCGATCATCCGGCTCGACCCGGCCCCCCCGCCGTACTCCTCGGCCGCGTCTGCCGCCGCCCGCCGGACCCGCGAGTCGAGCCGCAGCCCAAGGTAGTCGTTGCTGCAGAAGAGCGTGACCTCCCGCCCCCGGACGCGCCCCTTCGTCGGCGACGTCGCCTCGATCGCGGGCGGCCGCCGGAGCAGCCCCGCCGCCTCGATCTCCCCCAGCCGCTCCGTCGCGAAGTCCGTCACGGCGCGCACATTGCGGCACTGGCGCGCCCCTGTCGACTGTGCTCTACGTCCGCGCATGAGGTTCTGGACCCTGCTGATCGCGCTGCTCGCCGCCCTGTCGCTGACCGCCTGCCCGCCCGACCTCCGGAGCGGCGACAACGACGGCGACGACGACGACGCGGCCGGCGACGACGACGACGACGCCACCGACGACGACGACGACGGCGGCGCCGACGCGATCGTCCTCGAGCTCTACCCGGAGCCCGACGACGAGGACGTCTCCGTCGAGGTCGAGCTGCTCGTCGCCTTCGACCAGCCCCCCGGCGAGTTCCTGTGGACGCTGGCCGGCCCCGGCGGCGAGGTCCCCCTCGAGATCTCCGCGAGCACCGACGAGGTCACGTTCATCGGCGAGCTCGACGCCCCGCTCCTCAACGGCGTCGAGTACCGCGTCGGGCTCGCGTGGGGCGCCAACGACTTCCAGTACGCCTTCACCACCATCGAGGCCGCCGACCCCGACGAGATGGAGCAGACCATCGGCGCCGTCTACGTCGCCAGCCTCCTCGACGGCGAGTTCGTCGAGCCCGCCGGCGCCGGCCCGATCATCCAGGCCCAGCTCGACGACATCCCGCTGATGATGACCGTCCGCGAGGAGACCTCCTTCGAGGACGGCGACCAGCCCGCCTTCCACATGCTCGGGGCGCTGGGCCACCCGGTCGACGGCGGCGGCTTCGAGCAGGAGCCGTGCGGCACGAGCATCGGCATGACCGCGGGCGACGACGGCGTGGTCGGCACCGACGACGACCTCCCCGGCATGTTCGCCGCGGGCAGCTTCCTCGTCGGCCCGACGTCCATGTCGGTCAGCGCCCAGGGGGCCACCATCCCCCTGCAGGAGGTCGTGATCGGGGGGACGTTCCCGCCCTCGCTCGTCGAGATCAACACCATGAGCATCGAGGGCATCGCCGACACGCGGCCCCTCGACCCGCTCCTCGGCAACGACGAGGGGGGCACCTGCCAGCTGCTCGCCGACGTGGTCGGCATCAACTGCTTCGAGTGCGGCGAGCCGGCCCCCGGCGCGTTCTGCATCTTCGTCGCCATCGAGGAGCTGACGGCGCCGCTGGAGGGGGACGCCGAGCTGGTCGAGCGGACCTGCGCGGACGTGATCACCCAGTACGAGACGACGGGCGCGTGCGGCCCCGAGGCGCTCGCCTACGACCCCGACAACAACGGCGCCTACGCGCTGTGCCCGGCATACTCGGAGTGATGCCGACGCCGCCGCCCCTCCGCTCCCTGCTGCTGCTGCTGCTGCTGCTCGCCGTCGCCTGCGGTCCGGTCCGCCGGGTCAGCGCGCCGGACGACGACGACGACGACGACTCCGCGGCCGACGACGACGACGCGACCGACGACGACGACGACGCGACCGGCGACGACGACGACGCCTCGGACGACGACGACACCACCCCCCTGGGCCCCTACGAGGGCGAGTGGACGGGTTCGGTCTCCGGCCAGATCCGGTTCGACACGGTCGAGTACGGCTGCACCGGCGAGGCGGTGGTCCACATCGACGCGCTCAACGTCGTCAACGGCAGCGTGGACTGCCCCATCACGGACAACCCCGACCAGAACTGCGGCTTCACGCTGCCGAAGGTCGGCCTCGTCCTCGACGGCCCCGACGCCATCCACGCCGTCGGCTGCACCGGCAACGACTGGCCCGGCCGGGTCGAGATCGTCACCGACACGTTCGTCCAGGGGACCGTCGAGGGGACGACGTTCGACGAGGGCCTCGGCCTCGAGGTGCAGGTGCTGTTCACCTACAGCGTGTTCAGGTAGCCGCGCCGCCCGCGGTCAGCTCGCGGAACGCGTCCTCCAGGGAGCCCGCCTCGCGGTTCAGCGTCAGCAGCGTCCAGCCCCGCTCCACGCACGCGCCGAAGATGGCCTCGCGGGGGTCCGCCTCGGCGTCGCAGGAGACCGTGGCGCCGACGGTCCCGGGGCCTTCGGCGGGGCCGGCGCGGACCTCGCGGACGCCGTCCAGCGCGCCCAGGATCGCGGCGACGTCCGCGTCTGAAGGCGCCCGCACGACCACCTCGATCCGCGCCCCGCCGCGCGCCCGCTGCTCCAGCTCCGCCGGCGTCCCGAACCCCACGATCGACCCCTGCGCCACGATCAGCACCCGTCCGCACACCGCCGACACCTCGCCGAGGATGTGCGTCGACAGCAGGATCGTCTTCGTCTTGCCGATCTCCGCGATGAGGTCCCGGATCTCCACGATCTGGTTGGGGTCGAGCCCCGTCGTCGGCTCGTCGAGGATCAGGATCGGCGGGTCGTGGACCAGCGCCTGGGCCAGCCCCACCCGCTGCCGGTAGCCCTTGCTGAGCTCGCCGATGGGGCGCTGCATCACGTCGCCGAGCCCGACCTGGGCGGCCACCACGTCGATCCGCGCGGGGTCGGCCTGCCGGACGTCGCACACGAACTTCAGGTAGTCGCGGACGACCATGTCCCGGTAGACGGGCGCGTTCTCGGGGAGGTAGCCGATGCGGCGGCGGACCTCGAGGCTGTCGGCCTGGACGTCGAGCCCGTCGATCGTCGCGGTGCCGTCCGTCGCGCTGATGAAGCCCGTCAGGATCTTCATCGTCGTCGTCTTGCCCGCGCCGTTGGGCCCCAGGAACCCGACGACCTCGCCGCGATCGACGCTGAAGCTGATGCCGTCGATCGCCGTGATCGACCCGTACCGCTTCGTCAGCCCCTGGACCTCGATGCTCGCCATGGACGCGCGGTTATAGTCCGCCGCCTGCATCGATGGAAGGTTGGTCCCGATTCGCCGACGCCGTGCTCGGGGCCCGCCGCCTCGGGCTCGCCTTCGTCCTCCTCGCCGTCGCCGGGGTCGCGCTCCTGCCGCGGCTGACCTTCGACTTCTCCCCCCAGACCCTCTTCGACGCGACCTCCGAGAAGGCCCGCATCTACCGCGAGCACCGCGCCCGCTACGGCGCCGACGACCACCACCTCATGCTCATGGTCGAGGGCTCGCTCGACGATCCGGCGACGTGGGCCGTCCTCCAGGCCGCCGAGGAGGCCGTCGCGGCGATGCCCGCGGTGGACTGGACGCAGAGCCCGCTCTCGCTCCCCGTCCCCCGATCGCCGGCCCCCGGGGTCGTCGAGATCGGCCCGATCGTCCCCGCCCCGCCGTCCACCCCCGCCGGTGCCGCCGCCGCGTCGGAGGCCGCCCGCGCCCAGCCGCTGCTGACCGGCACCCTCGTCGCCGCCGACGGCTCGCTCGCCTGCGTCCTCGTCAAGGTGGGCGACGACGTCGCCGCGATGGCCGACGTCAAGCCCGTCGTGCGCGCCATCGAGGCCGCCGGGCACGCCGCCGCCGCCCCCCACGACGGGGTCCGGACGTGGCTCCTCGGCCCCCACGCCTACCGCGTCACCGTCGTCGGCGTGATGGTCCGCGAGGAGCTCCGGTTCGTCCCCCTCACCGCGCTCGTCCTCGGCCTCGTCCTGTTCTGGCTGTTCCGGTCCCCCGCGGGCGTCCTCATCCCGCTCCTGTCGGTCGGCCTCGGCGCGCTCTGGACCGTCGCCGCGATGGCCGCCACGGGGCAGGGGATCAACATCATCAACACGATCACGGCGACGCTGGTGCTCGTCATCGGGGTCGCCGACGCCATCCATATGATGACCCGGTACGGGCAGGAGCGGCGCGAGGGGAAGGACCGCGCGGACGCCGTGCGGCAGGCCGTCCGGAGCGTCGGCGCGGCGTGCCTGCTGACGTCGGTGACGACGGCGGTGGGGTTCGCGACGCTGCTGTCCGCCCGCCTCGAGATCCTCCGCGACTTCGGCCTCTATGCCGCCCTCGGCGTGATGATCACGTTCGGGTTCACCATCGTGTTCGTCCCCTGGGCGCTCGACCGCTCCCCCCACGAGGCCGTCGGCCGCCCCCGCCCCGGCCGCCTCGGGGCCTTCCTCGCGTCCCAGGCCCGCCTCGTCCAGCGCCGCCCCCGCACCGTCGTCGCGATCGGGGCGCTGGTCGCCGCCTTCTTCGTCGCCGGCCTCGAGCGCGCGACCATCGACAACTTCATCATGGAGTACGTCCCCCGGGGTGAGCCCATCCACGAGGCCCACCGGCTGCTCGAGGACAAGCTCGCGGGGGTCGTCTTCGTGGACGTCGTGCTGACGTCCGAGCCGGGCGCGTGGACCGAGCCGGCGATGCTGGCGCGGGCCGCGGCGGTCCAGGACCGGATCGCCGCCGACCCCGGCATCCAGTCGGCCGCCTCGGTCGTCTCCCTGCTCCGCGAGCTGAACCACGTCCACGCCGGCGAGCGCGCGATCCCCGACACCCGCGCGGGGATCGCCCAGCTCCTCCTCCTCGCCGAGATGTCCGGCGAGGAGACGATGCTCGGCACCCACCTCGACCGCGACCGGAGCGTCCTCCGCATCACCGTCCGCGCCGCCGACCTCGGGGCCAAGCACTACCTCTCGCTGGAGGAGCAGATGCAGGGCTGGACGGCCGAGGCGCTGGACGGTGCGGAGGTCCCGACCACGTTCGTCCTCGCGGGCACGTCGCAGGTCGGCTACGCGGGCATCGACTCCCTCATCCGCGACATGCTCACGAGCCTCGCGTGGGCCTTCGCGCTCATCTTCCTGACGCTCGCCGCGCTCTTCCGGTCGGTCCGGCTGGCGGCGCTCGCGATGGTCCCCAACGTGCTGCCGATCGTCGTCGTCCTCGGCTCGATGGGGTGGGCCGGGCGGCACCTGGAGACGCTGTCGGCGATGGTCTTCTCGATCGGGCTGGGGATCGCCGTCGACGACACGATCCACTACCTCGCCCGGTACTGCGCCGAGGTCCGCGCGGGCCTCTCCCCCGAGGAGGCCGTGCAGCGGACCACGGAGCGGACGGGCCGCGCGATCGTCCACACCTCCGCGGTCCTCGTGTGCGGCTTCGGGGTGCTCTACACGTCCGCGTTCCCGCCCAACCAGCTCTTCGCCGTGCTCGGCAGCGGGGTCATCGTCGCCGCCCTGCTCGCCGACCTGTGGCTCCTCCCCGCGCTGCTCCTGTGGGTCCGGCCGCACGTCCCGGGGGCGCCGACCCCGACTGCTACGATCCCGCCGTGATCCACGTCGCCCTGCCGGCCTACTGCGAGGAGGCCAACATCGCGTCCCTGCTGCGCGACATCTGCCTCACCATGGCGGAGGTCGCCCCCCACCGGCAGGTCCGGATCGTGGTCGTGGACGACGGCAGCACCGACGCCACCGCCGAGCGGGTGCGCGACTTCCAGCAGGAGCTCGGCGACCGCTTCGAGGAGGTCCGCGTCGAGCTCGTCCAGCACGAGACCAACCAGGGCCTCGCCGACGCCATCCGGACGGGGATGACGACCTGCCTCGAGGGGGCCGAGGACCGCGACATCCTCCTGACGATGGACGCCGACAACAGCCACCTCCCCGGGCTGATCCCGTCGATGGTCCGCAAGATCGAGGAGGGGCACGACGTCGTCATCGCCAGCCGCTACCAGCGGGGCGCCCGCGTCGTCGGCCTGTCGACGTCCCGCCGCGTCCTCAGCTTCGGGGCGAGCTGGCTGTTCCGGCTGCTCTTCCCCATCGAAGGCGTCCGCGACTACACCTGCGGCTTCCGCGCCTACCGCGCCGGCATGCTCCGCAAGGTCATCGACGAGCACCCCGACTTCTTCAGCGAGCAGGGCTTCGTCGTCATGCTCGACATCCTCCTGAAGCTGCGGCTCGAGCCGACCGTGCTGATGACCGAGGTGCCGCTGCTGCTCCGCTACGACAAGAAGCAGGGGGCGTCGAAGATGGACGTCCGCCGGACCGTGCGCGACTCCCTGGGGCTCGCGGCGCGCCGCCTCGGCGGGCGATGACGGGCTCGGCCGCCGACTTCGAGGCGGGCTACTTCGAGGACATCTACGGCGGCGACTACGACCGCCGGAACCCGACCTACAAGACCCGAGGCATGCTCGACGTCGTGCTCCGCTTCGAGGACGGGGGGCGCCTCCTCGACATCGGCTGCGCGTACGGCGCGTTCCTGCTGCAGGCGTCGAAGATGGGGACGTGGGAGCTGTCGGGGACGGACGTCAGCGAGCACGCCGTCGACGTCGCCCGGCAGCGGCTCGGGGATCGCGCGGACCTCCGCCCCGGCGGCCTGTTCGAGTCCGACTTCGAGCCCCACAGCTTCGACGTCGTCTGCATGTTCGACGTCATCGAGCACATCGCCGACCAGGACGCCGCCTTCGCCCGCGTCCGCGAGCTGCTCCGCCCCAAGGGGCTGCTCTGCCTCACGGTCCCGGTCTACGACGGCCCCCTCGGCCCGGTCGTCAGCGCCCTCGACAAGGACCCGACGCACCTCCACAAGCTCGGCCGGCGCGACTGGGTGACCGCGTGCCACACGCGCGGGTTCGACGTCCTCCACTGGATCGGCCTCTACCGCTACTTCGTGGGCGGCCGCTTCTACGCGTACTACCAGTCGCTCTTCGGCCGCCGCTGGGCCCCCGCCATCATGCTCGTCGCCCGCGCGCGCTCCTGACCTCACGCTCCGCCCGAAGCCTCCGATAGGGGGCTCATGCGCGAGCGGGTGGGCATGCTGATCTTCGCGGTGGCGCTCCTGGCGGGGGCGGCGGCGCACGCGGACACCGAACGAGACGTCCTCTACCGGGACGCCGGCACCCAGGTCGTCCGCGACCTCGCCGTCTTCGACTTCGACCTCGACGGGGACCTCGACGTCGCCCTCGTGGGGGACGACGGGGCGGAGCTGCACGAGGCCACCGACGCCGGGTTCGAGGTGACGTGGCAGGGAGCCACCGGCACCGCGGCGTGGGCGGTCGCGTTCGCCGACGTCGACGGCGACGGACGCCCCGACCTCGTCACCGGCGACGACTCCGGCGAGCTGCTCGTCTTCGCCGGGACCTCCTCCGGCCTCGGCGACGGCGTGTCCCAGGGCGCCAACAGCGGCTTCAGCGGCGTCCGCGACCTCGCCTTCGCCGACTGGGACCTCGACGGGGACCCCGACGCGGCCGTGGGGACGGTCGACGGGGTCTACCTGTTCGAGGGGGACGGCGCCGGCGGGCTGGTCGAGGCGGACTGGTACCCGTGGCCGGACGAGGTGTTCGGCGCGGTCGCCTGGGGCGACGCCGACGGCGACGGCCTCCCCGACCTCGCGCTCGGCAGCCACCTCGGCGTCCGCGTCCATCGCCAGCTCGCGCCCGGCCAGCTCGCGGTCGTCCCCGACGTCGACACGACGGAGTCCCGGGGCGAGGCCGTCGCGGGCCTCTCGTGGGGCGACTGCGACGGCGACGGCGCCCACGAGCTCGCCGTCAGCTACGTGACCGGCACCGACGTCCCCGGCGAGTGCTTCTCCGGGTTCGGGGTCCCGGTCTACGGCGGCGGCCCCGCCGCCTGGGCGGACGCCGACGGCGACGGTGACCTCGACCTCGCCGTCGTCGCGGACCACGGGACCTACCTCGTCGAGGACGTCGGCACGGGACCGCCCCCCTACGTCACGCTCGGGGAGACGGGCGCGTCGGCCCTGGCGTGGGGTCACTTCGACGGCGCCGGCGCCCCCGGCCTCGCGGTGGCGGGCGCCGGCGAGCCGAGCACGGCGCTGGACGTCCTCGGCGGCGTCGACGCCACGATCACGGAGGCCTGGCGGGAGAACCTCGACGCCACCACGGACTGCGCGGCCGCCGGCGACCTCGACCGGGACGGGTACGTCGACTTCGTGTTCGGCACCACCGACGGCCCCCGAATCGCGCGCGGAGGGGCCGACGGTCCGGTGCTGACGGGGTGGACGGTCGCGGACTTCCACCCACACCAGGCCATCTACAGCATCGCCGTGGGGGACATCGACCGCGACGGCTGGCTCGACGTGGCCACCGGCGCCACGTGCGACACCGGCGACTGCGACGCGCTCCAGGTCTGGTACGGCGACGGCGCCGGCGGCCTCGAGCCGCACGTGGGGTGGGCCGGCGGCTTCGGCACGGAGAGCAAGGGCGTCGCCCTCGGGGACGTCGACGGGGACGGCTGGCTCGACCTCGTGGCCTCGCGCTGGGTCGGCAACAGCGACCCGGAGGGCGGCCCCGGCGTCATCCACTTCAACGAGGGGGGCACCTTCGGGGAGCCCTTGGAGCTGCCGGACCTCTCGGGCAAGGCCTACGGCGTCGCGCTCGCCGACTACGACCGCGACGGGGACCTCGACATCGCCTCCGCCCAGGCCTCCGCGAGCGAGTCGCTCGTCCTCCGCAACGACGGCGGGCACGCCTTCACCCCCGTCTGGAGCAACACCTTCGACTCCCTCGACAAGGCCATCGCGTTCGGCGACTTCGACGGGGACGGGTGGCACGACCTGGTCGTCGCCGTGGACTCGGCGTCGACGCCCAGCGCGATCTTCCGCGGCGACGGCGCGGGCGGCTTCGCGGCCAACCCCTGGTGGGAGGAGCCCGAGGCCGACGGGGACTACGGCCGCTCGCGGCTGGCCCTCCCCGTGGACCTCGACGCCGACGGGGTGCTCGAGCTGTACCTCGGCCACGAGGGGTCCGTGAGCTCGCAGACGCCCGAGGCCGACGCGCTCTTCACCCGGGACGGCGCCGGCGCGCTGCAGCCGCAGGCGGCGTTCGTCGCGGACGCCCAGTTCACGCGCGGAGTCGCCGTGGGGGACTTCGACGGGGACGGGGATCCCGACCTCGGCGTCGGCGTCCGCCGCTACGAGGCCCTCCCCGACGACCCCGCCTTCGCGCACGCCTACCGGAACCACGCCTCCGGATCGCCCGCCCTCCCCAACGACCCGCCGTCCGTGCGCGTCGCGGTCGGCGGCGCCCCGTGGACGTCGCCGGTGGCCCGGTCCACCCTCGAGGCGGGCCCGGTGCCGGTGTCGGTCACGCTCGCCGACGACGAGGGCGACCCCGTCGCGGACCTCCGGCTCCAGTACTCCGCGACGGGGACCGCGCCCTGGCACGACGCCACGTTCGAGGTCGCCGGCGGCGGCGCTCCCTTCGCCGCGTCCGCGGGCGGCACCGTCCACGAGCTGACGTGGGACGCCTGGGCGGACGGCGTGACCGGCGTCCACGTGGTCCTCCGGGTCGAGGCCTCCGGCTTCGGCGCGGGCCGGTTCGGGGACAGCCCCCGGCGCGGCCGGGTCGCGACGACGTCGACGGAGTTCACCCTGGTCCTCCCCGCGTGCGCGTCCGAAGACGACGACGGGGACGGCTGGACGGCGTGCGACGACTGCGCGGACGACGACCCGGCCGTCCACCCCGCCGCGACGGACGACGCCTGCGACGGGCTCGACGCCGACTGCAGCGGCCACGACGCCGGCGACGACGTGGACGCCGACGGGGACGGCTTCACGTCCTGCGAGGACTGCGACGACGCGGACGCCGCCGCGTGGCCCGGGGCGGCGGACGCCATGTGCGACGGCGCCGACAGCGACTGCGACGGGTTCGACGCGGGCGAGGACGTCGACGCGGACGGCGACGGCAGCTCCTCCTGCGCCGACTGCGACGACGCCGACGCGGACGTCCAGGTCGCCGCGGCCGCGGAGGTCTGCGACGACGGCTTGGACGGGGACTGCGACGGGCTCGCCGACGCCGACGAGCCGGAGTGCTGGGACGCGGGGTGCTCGTGCGCCGCGCTCGGGGGCGCGGACAGCGGCGGCGCGGCGGGCCTCTCGGCGCTGCTCCTGCTCCTCGCCGCGGGCGGCCGAAGGCGGTCCCGCCGACCCGATGTTCTGCTCAAGGGCGCCGCGAACCCGTCGATGCAGCGAGACGCAAGGGGTTGCACCACGAGGGATCCGGCATGACCTTCGACCGCCTCACCATCTGCACGCTCGTCGCGCTCGCCGCGACCGCGCTCTCGGTCCCCGCGCTGGCGGGTGACTCCGAGCTGACGCTCGCCCCGGCCGCCGACGAGGTCGTCATCGAGCCCGACTGGGAGGCGATCGCCCACCTCCTCGACGAGGAGCGGGCGTCGCGCGTCCAGGACCTCCTCGACGAGCTCGACTTCGTCGCGAGCAAGCTCCGCGACGGCACCACCCCGCTCGCCGCCGACCTGTCGGCGAAGGTGGCCGACGCCCGCGCGAAGGTCGCCGGGCTCTGGGAGGTCATCGGCAACCCCTACGAGAACGCGGGGGAGGCGGACACGATCTTCGGCGAGATGGCGCCGGTGGTCGCGTTCGTGGACGAGTTCGTGGCGCTGACGGGGGTCGAGGACAGCGACTCCGTCGAGCGCGAGTGGAAGTACGCGCGCAGGGACTTCGACGACCTGCGCACCCGGTTCGAGGACTCCTAGGAGAGGAGTCCTACCCGAGACACGCGGCCAGGAAAGCCCCGCCGCTCGACCTCCAGGACGAGGTCGCTCGCCGTCCCCAAGAGGGGAACCGACGCCGCCGGGGGGCCACCCTTCGGCGGCGTCGCGGCTTGGGGCGGGTGGGGTCGGGTCGCGTTACTCGGGGAAGCCGGCGTCGACCCAGTTCTGGACGGTCGCGAACTGCGCCTCGGTGATGCAGTCCTGGTCGCCGGGGAGGCACTCCCCGAAGGCGGGCATGGAGCCGTCGAGGATCCGGACGGGGATGCACTCGGCGCGGGTGCTGCCCTCGCAGACGCCGGCGTCCGCGACGGTGGTGACGTCGTCGTGGCTGTTCAGCCACCCGATCCCGCCGGAGCCGCCCGCGGCGCCCTCGTGGCAGGAGCCGCAGTAGGCCGCCAGGATCGGCTGCACGTCCGTCTCCCAGGAGGGGTCGTCGACCTCCTCGTCGTCGAGATCGTCGGGGTCGACGGAGGCCGGACAGCCCAGCAGGAGCAGGAAGGGGGCGATGAGGAACAGAGTGCGCATGTTCTGTGGCATGGCGGAATCTTAGACAGGGACGGGCCGGAGGCGCACGGTCGGGGCGGACCCGGCGGGCCTCAGGGAGCCCTGGGCGCGGGCTCGATCTCGACCCGGGCGTCGTTGTACGCCGGCGATCCGCCGCAGTCGGTGAGGGCGTCCTCGATGAGGGCGTTCGACGTGTCGCCGTTGCGGGTGTGGCGGGCCCACAAGCCCTTGGGCATCCAGACGACGCCGGGGTGGACGGCGTCGGTGACGGTCGCGTCGCAGAGCACCTCGCCGAGGTCGTTGAAGACGCGGACGGGGGCGCCGTCGGCGATGCCCCGAACCGCCGCGTCGGACGGGTTCAGGCGCACGCGGGCGATCCCCGGGACGAGCTGGAAGAAGGTGCTCGTGATCGCGCGGCGGTCGGCGGGCGTGATCATCGTCAGCGGGTACGGGGACCCGGTCGCGGGGACGTACCCGTACAGCCCCTCGGGGAGGTCCGCGTCGAGCGCCGGGGGGACCAGCTCGATCCTGCCCGACGGGGTCCGGGGTGGACGGTCACGAGCTGGACGGGGGCGGGCCCGGTCTCGGGGATCCCGATCCCGTCGCGGTCGAGCTCCGCCGCCATCCGGTCGCCCCCGGGGTGCGACGCGATCACGGCGGCCGCCATCGCCCCCGGGTCGCGGGGGTCGTCGTCGCGGGCGAGCCCCAGCCGGTCCAGGAGCGCGTCGAAGACCTCCCCGTTGGGGCGCGCCTCGCCCGGCGCCTCGGCCACCGGCGCGGCCCGGTTGACCACGTAGGCGCCGTACCCGCGCGCCAGCTCGTGGTGCTCGAGGAACGCGGTCGCGGGGAGGACGACGTCGGCGTAGCGGGCGGTGTCCGTGAAGACGGCGTCGTGGACGACCGTGAAGAGGTCCTCGCGCAGCAGCCCCCGCCGGACCCTGTGCTGGTCGGGGCAGGTCATCACGGGGTTGCCGTTGTAGACGTAGAGGACGTCCACGGGCGGGTCGTTCAGCTCGGTCAGCGCCTCCCCGAGCTTCGTCAGGAAGACCGTCCGGGTGCGCTGCGGGTCCGCGCCCGCGGCGCGCTCCGGGTCGAACGCCCAGGCGCCGGAGTTGGACGCGGTGTAGCCGCCCCCGCGGACGCCGAACTTGCCGGCGACGGCGGGGAGGGCGAGGACGGCGGCGACGCTGCTGCAGCCGTTCCGGTTCCGCTCGATGCCCCACCCGCAGCGGATCACCGCGGGGGAGGACTCCGCGTACAGGGCCGCGAACGCCTCGATGTCGGCGGCCGCCACGCCGGTCAGGGCGGCGGCCTCGTCGGGGGTCCACCGCGCCGCCCGCCGCTCCAGCTCGTCCGCCCCCGTGCAGGACGCCTCCAGGAACGCCCGGTCGGCGCCGCCGTGCTCGAACAGCCACCGGATCACGGCGAGGGCGAGGACGCCGTCGGTGGCGGGGGTGGGGGCGAGGTGGAGGTCCGCCCGGCGCGCCAGCTGCGTCCGCCGCGGATCGACGACGACGAGCTTCGCGCCCCGCTTCTGCGCCCGCTGGATCGGCGGGATCGCGTGGATCCCGGTGGCGTGCGGGTTGCAGCCCCACACCACGATCAGCGCGGCCTCCTCGTAGTCCGGCAGCGCGACCCCGGGCATCTTCCCGTACAGCCCCTGCAGCGCCGCCCCCGCCGTCAGCGCGCAGAGGTCCCGCCGAAGCTGCGACGCGCCCAGGCGGCTGAAGAGGCGGCGGTCGTAGGTCCCCTCGGTGAGGTAGCCGTTGGACCCGCCGTAGCTGCACGGGAGGATCCGCTCGCCGGCGCCCCGCATCGCGTCCGCGACCGCGTCGAGGGCCTCGTCCCAGGAGGCCGGGCGGAAGTCGCCGGAGCCCTTCGGACCGCTCCGGATCAGCGGCGACGTCAGCCGATCACGGCCGTACAGGTGGCGGTCGATGTGCATGACCTTGCCGCAGATGTGGCCGGCGGTCAGGGGGTTGAGGGTGGACCCGCGGACCTTCCGCACGCGCCCCCCTTCGACCGTCACGTCCAGCGTGCAGGCGTCGGGGCAGTCGAGCGGGCAAGCGGAGCGGTGGACCGTCACGCGCGGAACGATAGACTCCCTCGCTCGTGACCTCGATCGATCAGTTCGAAAGCCGCTTCCGGGGCGCCGCCAAGGAGCTCTACCGGCACACCCCCCGGAGCATCGACCACGTCGTCGTGTTCACCGATCTCTCCCCCGCCGCGGCGCGAGCCTACGGCGCCCAGGTGCAGCGCGCGCTCCGGATGCTGCCGCCGTCCGAGGCCCGCTCGTGGCGGTTCGTCAACGGCCCCGAGTGCGCGACGGTCGGCGACGTCCTCGCGATCGTGGAGAAGTTCACCCCCGACCTCGTGGTCGCCTACCGGAACCTCCACAGCGGGGCGTGGCGCTGGCCCCACAGCCTCTCGGACCACGTCGAGGTCCTCACCCAGGCAACCGACGTCCCCGTCCTCCTGCTCCCCCGGCCGGGGACGGACGGGTCGTGGGAGCCGCCCGACGTCGCCGACCACGAGCACGTCGTCATGGCCGTCACCGACCACCTCGCGGGGGAGGCGCGGTTGGTCGACATGGCCGTCGCGTTCGCCGCCGAGGGGGGGACGCTGGTGCTCGGCCACGTCGAGGACGACGCCGTCTTCGCGCGGTACGTCGAGGCGATCGCGCGGATCCCCGAGATCGACACCGACGTCGCCCGCGAGCGGATCCTCCACCAGCTCCTGCGTGAGCCCCGCGACTACGCCGCCTCGGTGGCCGCCGAGCTGGAGCGGGCGGGCGTCTCGCTGCGGGTCGAGCCGGTCATCACCACCGGCCACCGGGTCCAGGCCTACGACGCGCTGATCGACCTCCACAGCGTCGACCTCCTCGTGATGCGGACGAAGGACGACGACCAGCTCGCCATGCACGGGCTGTCGTACTCCCTCGCGGTCGAGCTGCGGGACCTCCCGGTGCTGATGATCTGATGCTCGCCGCCGCCGCCGCCACCGCCGCCGCCGCCCACCACGCCGACGTCCCCATGCCGGTCACGCTGCTGTTCGCGGCGGTGCTCGTCGGCCTGATCGTGTGCCTCGCGCTCGAGGAGAAGATCCACGCGAAGAAGTCGCTCATCGCGGGCCTCTTCGCGGTCGTCGCGCTGGGGCTGGGGGCGGGGTTCGGCTTGCTCCCGTTCGGGCCCGTGGTCAACGTCTTCGGCGAGTCGCTCCACCTCCCCGTCTACATCCCCGCCATCGACTGGGCGGTCATCGCGATCATCCTCGGCAGCTCGGTGTTCGTGGACGCGACTTCGAAGTCGGGGTTGTTCACGTGGATCGCGATCCGGCTGACGAAGGCGTCCGGCGGCGACCCGCTCAAGCTGCTCTGGTTCTACGGCTGGATGACGGTGGTGTTCAGCGCCGTGCTCAACAACGTCACCGCGATGATCATCGTGGGCAGCCTCACGGCGGTGTCGCTGGGGAAGCTGGGCCGGCGCGACAAGCTCCTCGGCTTCCTCCTCGTGGAGGGGCTGCTGACGAACGTCGGCGGGCTCCTGACGCTGATCTCGTCGGTCCCGAACATCATCGTGGGGACGGCCGCGGGCATCTCGTTCGTGAAGTTCTTCCTCGTCGCGTCGCCCTTCGTGGTGGTGGCGACGGTGGTGACGCTGCTGATGGGGGCGAAGCAGTTCGGCATCGCCCGGCTGATCGACGACGACGCGCGGGAGGCGGCGGCCGCGCAGGTCGCGGGGTTCGACGAGAACGACGGCATCGACAGCCGCGGCTACTTCTGGTTCGGGGCCTGCATGACGGTGGCGTTCATCCTCGTCATCGCGACGACGTCCGTGCTCCCGGGGGTCAGCGAGCTCGGCATGGGCTTCGTCGCGCTCGCCTTCGCCGCGGTGATGCTCGTCCGCTACAAGTCCGAGGTCGACCGCTTCTACGCCGCCGTCGACTGGGACCTCCTCGGCTTCTTCGCCGCGCTCTTCGTCGTCATCAACGTCATGGAGCACGCGCAGGTGCTGGCGCTGCTGGGGCAGGGGCTGAGCTGGATGATCGGGCTCGGCGACGTCCTCGGGACGGGCGTCCTCCTGGTGGCGACGTCGGCGTTCAGCAGCGTCACCGACAACATCCCCCTGGCGGCGATGATGGCGAAGATCCTGACCGCCCTGGGGACCGAGTCGGACTCGGCGCTGTGGTGGTCGGTCGTCTTCGGCGCGAACCTCGGCGGCAACATCACCCCGATCGGCTCGGCGTCCACGCTCGTCGCCGTCACCATCATCCACAAGCACGAGCTGGAGATGAGCTTCGCGGGGTTCGTCGCGAAGGCGACGCCCTACGCGGCCGTCCAGCTCGCGCTGGCGACCGCCTACGTGCTGCTGTTCCTGCGCTAGCGGGGGAGCAGGTTGATGCGCTCGAAGTCGGCGACGTAGCGGACGTCCTTGCCCGCCTCGACGCGGAGCGTCTTGACGCCGGCGCGCCGCTCGAACCCGTCGCAGGAGGCGTCGTCCTCGCAGACGAAGCGGACCGTGTAGACGCCGGGCGGCAGGGCGAGCCCCTTGCGGGTCTGCTCGGTCGTGCCGCGGTCCTCGCCGTCGACGTAGACGCGGGCCTCGGGGACCGACGACAGGATCATGATCCCGACCTCCGGCTCGGGGGCCGCGGGGCGGGGCGGGGCCTGGATCTTGACGACCGTGCCGCCCGCCTCGGGGTCGGGGGCGGCGGTCACGGGCTCGTCGAGGGGGGGCGCGGCCGCGGGCGGCGCGGGGGTGTTCACCACGATCTCGTCGGCCGAGGGCGCCTTCCGGGCGGGGAGGCCGCCGCCGCTGACCGCCGCGATCGTCCAGTCGTCCGCGGGGCGCGCGCGGGGGTCCTCGGTCTCCGGCTCGGGGGGCGCCTCCGCGAGGGCCGCGGCGGCCGCCTTGGCGTCGTCCTCGACGGGCTCGACGGCGGGGGTCAGCCCCATCCCCTCGGTGACCGCCGGCGGGGGGTCGTCCTGGGCCATCTCCTTGCGGACCTCGACGGTCAGCCACGTCAGCGCGCCGAGCACGGCGATCAGCAGCGTGACCACCGCGTACTGGAGCGGCGACGGCCCCGAGCTGCGGCGGCGGTCCTCGATCTTGTGGACGACGCGGACCGGCCCGGAGACGGCCGCCCACTCCTGGTGCGCGCACGCCTGGAGCGCCGCCTTGAACTCGCTGCACGTCCCAAAGCGCTCGTCCGGGTCGGGCGCGACGGCCTTCCGGATGACGTCCTGGAGCGCGTCGGGGAGGTGCTCCGGCATCGGCACCATGCCCTCCTCCTTGGCGCGGAGGACCTGGTAGCTGGTCATCCCCGGGGGGAACGGCAGCTGGCCGACGAGGAGCTTGTAGAGCGTCATCCCGAGGGCGTAGATGTCCGCCCGCTGGTCGACGCTCCGGAGGCCCGTGTAGAGCTCCGGCGCCATGTAGGGGGCCGTCCCCACCATCGCCGTGCCCGCCTGGGTCTCCTCGCCGCCGGCGAGCCAGGCGACGCCGAAGTCGGTCACCTGGACCTGGCCGTCGGGCCGCATCATCAGGTTCTTGGGCTTGAGGTCGCGGTGGACGACGCCCTGCGCGTGGGCGTACTCCATGGCGTCCAGCACCTGGATCATCAGGTCGAGGACGCGGTCCTTCGGCAGCGGTCCGCCGTGGTTCCGGAGCAGCGTCTCGATGTTCGGCCCGGCGACGAAGTCCATCACGATCGCGGCCCAGTCGCCGTCGATGACGAGGTCGTGGACGCGGACGATGTTGGGGTGGTCCAGGGTCAGGCCGACGGACGCCTCGCGGCGGAAGCGGCGGGCGAAGCCGGGGGTCGACAGGACCTCGTGGCGGGGGACCTTGACGGCGAAGAGGCCGGGCTTGAGGAGGTGCTTGGCGAGGTACACGGCGCCCATGCCGCCCTGGCCGAGGAGCTCGACGAGCTCGTACGCGCCCATGTGCGTCGGGATCGGGCCGCCCACCATCGCGGCGACGCCGGTGGCCGAGGGGACGTCGGGGCGGGTGGTGTCGCTGCTGCCCGCGGCGGCCCGCATCAGGAGCGCCAGCTGCTGGTCGAACTCGGTCCGCGACAGCGACCCGTCCGCGAGGCGGGCTTCGAGTGCGGCGACCTGGTCGGACAAGGCCATGACCGCGGGAGGTTACACGGGGGCACCCGGAGATCACGGACAAAAACGCGCCCGGTCCTTGCGCCGGACGGGATCGTGCACACGCTCTTGGGATGCTGCTCCTCAACGGCCTCCTGGTGCTCGTGGCGGACGCGCTCGCGGCGCGGGACGCGCTGGACGGGGGTGCACGCGGGGTCCTCCTCGCCGACGACGTCGACGCCGACCGGGTGTCCGCGGCGATGGCGGCCATCGAGGAGGGGCTGGTGGTCATCGACCCCGAGCTGCTCGACGGGCTGCTCGGCGAGGCTCCGGCCGACGGAGACGGCGACGCGCCGCTGCTCATGCCCGCGCTGACGCCCCGCGAGGACGAGGTCCTGGAGCTGATGGCGGGCGGGCTGAGCAACCGCGAGATCGGCGAACAGCTCGGCGTCAGCCGCCACACGGCGAAGTTCCACGTCAAGTCGATCCTCGACAAGCTCGGCGCCGAGACGCGCACCGAAGCGGTGGTCCTCGCCGCCCGCGGCGGGCTGCTGGAGCTGTAGGCGCCGGCGCCGCCGCTCAGGCGTCGCCGGCGTCCGCGTACGCGAGGTCGCCGGGCCCCCCCGCCGCCACGCTGAGCCGGCCCCCGTCCTCGTCGCTCGGCATCACCGACAGCGCCCCCTTCTCCGTCGGTCCGACGCGCGCCTGGATGGCGTCGATCGCCTCGCGGGCGGCGGCGCGGACGTCACGGCGCGCCTTGTCCTCCAGCTCCAGGAGCTCCTCGACGTCCTCGAGCAGGCCGCACTCCGCGTACGCGTGGCAGGCCATGATCTGCAGCTCCCGGTAGCCCGAGGCGAGGAGGCGGTGGAGGTGCATGCGCGCGCCGAGTCCGCCCAGGCGCGCCAGGTCGCCGACGATCCCGGCGGCCTCGGCGCCCGGGAACCGGTCCTCGAACATCCCCAGCGAGCGGCAGATCTCGGGGCGGTCGTGGACGCGGATCAGGGTCAGCCCCGCCCGGGCCACGCCGAAGCGGTGGCTCCGGACGAGCTCCCGGAGCGCGCCGTAGGAGACCGCCGCCGAGGGCAGCGATCCGGACAGCTGGAACGCCTTCGTCCAGAACGGCGAGTCCTCGTCCTCCACCAGCTCGACGACGTCGTCGGCCCGGTCGGCGAGGTTCTCCTTGCCGCCGGCTTCGAGGAGGCGACGCCCCAGCGACACCAGCTGCTCGCCCTCGGCCCGGGCGTACCAGCGGCGGTACAGGGTGAGGCGGTCCTCGTCGCGCATCCGG
This sequence comes from uncultured Rickettsiales bacterium, assembly GCA_964344575.1. GTDB lineage: Bacteria > Myxococcota_A > UBA796 > UBA9615 > UBA9615 > JAAESI01. The sequence continues at coordinate 27,604 of CAYFOA010000081.1, forward strand.
CGGGGGAGGACCGCGACCAGGTCGTCCAGTCGCTTCAGCTGGAACCGGGCGTGGACGCCGCGGGCGCCGCGGAGGAGCGCCTCGACGGCGACGTCCTCGAGGTCGGCGCGGCCGCTCGCGAGGGTGGCGTGGACGAGGCGGGCGGCGGGCGCCCGGCGGGCGGCGCGGAGGGCCGCGGCGATCGCGTCGGCGGGCGAGGCGGGGTCGTGGACGAGGACGACGGCGGCCGCGGCGCGGGTCTCGTCCGAGGCGCGGCCCCCGTCGGGGAGGAGGCCGTTCCGGGCGACGCCCACGAGCAGGGTCTCGAGGTCGTCGACGTGGCGCTCGAGCAGCGCGATCCGGTCGGGGTCGCCGCTGCGGAGGACGAGGTCGAAGGCGCGGTCGGCCACCTCCCCGGGCTCGGCGCGACGCACCAGCAGCTCGGCGGCGTGGAGGCGCACGGCCTCGTGGGACTCCCACGTCCGCTCGGCGAGCCGCTCCATCAGCCGCTCCCGCGCGTCCGCGAGCTTCCGCAGCAGCGCGACCGCCTCCTCGGCCTGGTTGCCGACGCGCCGCCAGTCGACGGGGCGCGGGTCGTCGTACTCGTCGGTCGCGGGGAGCAGGGTGCCGTCGCCCACCTCGGCGCTGAACCGGACCTCGCCCTCCTTGATCCGGAGGCCGTGGGTGACCAGCGTCGAGGTCAGGCGCTGGCGGGTGCCCGCGTCCAGGAACGACGCCAGCAGCCCCGGGTCGCCGCGGACGGCGAGGTGTTCTCCGATCCGCCCGCCCGCCGGCCACTCCTCGCCGGCGAGGCTCGCGGCGTCGGTGTCCAGCGTGACCGAGTCGAGGCCGGCCAGGGGGGCGAGCACCCGGACGACCACCCGCCCCCGCCCGAAGCCCGCCGCGACGAGGGCGATGTCGAGGCCGTCGATCGTCGTCGTCGCCGTCCCCGCGTCGCCCCGCTCCCACGTCCCCCCGATCCACCCGCAGAGGACGTCGAGCACGCCGTCCTCGATCGACGCCTCGTCCACGAGGTCCTCCCACGCGAGGTTCCCCGCGAAGAGCCGGCGGAGCTCCTGCCAGAACCGCTCGAAGGGGCCGGCGTCGGTCACGGGGAGGGGGCCACGTGGGGGAGGGGGCGGCCCGCGGCGAGGGCCTCGACCGCCTCGACCGCCATCTCCGCCATCCGGTGCCGGGTCCGCACGGTGGCCGACCCGATGTGGGGGAGGAGCACGACGTCGTCCCGGTCGAGCAGCGTCGCGGGGACGCGCGGCTCGTCCTCGAAGACGTCCAGGCCGACGGCGCGGAGGGGGCCGTCGTCCAGGGCGCCGGCGATCGCCTCCCCGTCGACGAGGCCGCCGCGGGAGGTGTTGACGAGGACGCTGCCGGGCTTCATGGCGAAGAGGGCGCGGCGGTCGACGAGGTGCCACGTCCCCGGCGTCAGGGGGGCGTGGATGGAGAGGACGTCGGACGTGGCGAGGAGCTCCTGGAGGGGGAGCCCGGAGCGGCGGCTGGTGTGCTGGACGCGCATGCCGAACGCCTCGGCGCGGCGCGCGACGGCGCTGCCGATGCGGCCCTTGCCGAGGATGCCGAGGGTCGCGCCGCGGAGCTCCATCCCCGTCATCAGGTCCAGCGACCAGACCCCCCACCGCCCGGCGCGCACGAAGCGGTCGGCCTCGACCACGCGGCGGCAGGCGGCGAGCATCAGGGCCATCGTCAGGTCGGCGGTGGCGTCGGTGAGGACGCCCGGGGTGTGGGTGACGGCGACGTCGTGGGCGGCGGCCGCCTCGAGATCGACGTTGTCGAGGCCGACGGCGATCTGCGCGAGGAGGCGCAGCGGCGGGGCGGCGGACGCGGCGGCGGCGAGGACGTCGCCGCGGACCGGCTCGGTGAGCTGGACGACGGCGGCGTCGTGGCCGGGGAGCTCGGCGAGGAGCTCGGCGTGGGTCGGCGGCCGGTCGCGGTCGGGGCGGGTGACGTCGGCGACGGCCTCGAGGCGCGCCACGAGATCGTCGGGGATCGGCCGGCTCAGGTAGACGCGCACGTGAGGGCCGGCCGGTGCCGCCGGAGGGCGCCGAGGAGGAGGAGGAGGACGAGGACGGGGCCGCCGCCGCCGCCGCCGCCGCCGCCGCCGCCGAGGATGCCGCCGCCCGCGCGTCCCCCCGCCGCCGCGCAGGAGCAGTCGACCCCGGGGGCGTTGACCACGGCGTCGGCGCCGTCGCAGTCCTGGTCGATGCCGTCCATGGGGACGTCGGGAGCGCCGGGGTTGATCGCGGGGTCGGTGTCGTCGCAGTCGCTGCCGTCGGGCACGTAGAAGCCGTCGGGGGCGGGGCAGGTGGGGTTGTCCTCGTAGGGGGCGAAGGCGCTGCCGTAGCCGTCGCCGTCGTTGTCCCGGAACCAGTCCTGGACGATCTCGGAGTCGAGGTCGCCGTCGCAGTCGGCGTCCACGCCGTCGCACTCCGGGTCGTCGGCGCCGGGGTGGACCGCGTCGTCGTCGTCGTCGCAGTCGCCGGCGCAGGAGGTGACCCCGTCGCCGTCGAGGTCGAGGGTGTGGACGTCGGGGTCGTCGTCGTCGCAGTCGGTCGCGTCGGGGTCGCCGTCGCCGTCCGCGTCG
>CAYFOA010000082.1:0-29679 GCA_964344575.1 uncultured Rickettsiales bacterium
CAGCTCCGAGCGGAGCGCACCCCTCGACGGCTCGAGGTGGACACAGGTTTCTCATACGCTCACCGCGAACTCGCGGAGGACGTCGTTCAGGGACGTCTTCCGGTCGGTGGACTCCTTGCGCTGCCCGATGATCAGCGCGCACGCGATCCCGTACTCCCCCGCCGGGAACGACTTCGTCCGCGTCCCCGGGACGACGACGCTCCGGGGCGGGACGTAGCCGCGGTGGACGACCTCGGACGACCCCGTGACGTCGATGATCTGGGTCGACGCCGTCAGCACGACGTTCGCCCCCAGCACCGCCTCGCGGCCGACCCGCACCCCCTCGACCACGATCGCGCGGCTCCCCACGAACGCCCCGTCCTCGACAATCACCGGGGTCGCGCCGGGCGGCTCGAGGACGCCGCCGATCCCGACGCCGCCGGACAGGTGGACGCCCCGACCGATCTGCGCGCAGGAGCCGACCGTCGCCCACGTGTCGACCATCGACCCCGCCCCCACCCAGGCGCCGATGTTGACGTACGACGGCATGAGCACGGCGCCCTTCTCGACGTACGCGCCGCGCCGGACCGTCGACGGCGGCACGGACCGGAACCCCGCGGCCCCCGGCGACGCCTTCAGCGGCACCTTGTCGTGCCACGTGAAGATCCCCGCGGTCATCTCCCGCATCTGCGCGACGGCGAAGTACATCAGGACCGCCTGCTTCACCCACGCGTTGACGGACCAGGGACCGTCGGGTTCGTCGGCGGGGGGGGGCTCGGCGACCCGGATCGTGCCCGCGTCGAGCAGGTCGATCGCCTGCTCCACGGCGGCCGCGACGGCGGGATCGTCCCGCCACCCGTCGGTCCCGAACGCGCCCTCGATGGTGCTCCGAACTGCGTCGACTCCGCTCATGGCGGGGAACGCTACCAGCCGCCGCCGCTCCGGTATCGTCGGCGCCGGTGATCCGCGTCCGCCCCGCCACCCTGAGCACGCACGCGCTGGAGCGCCGCCCCCCCGTCGTCGCCGTCCTCGACCACGCCGGCGACCGGGCGCTGATCGGCTTCGGCCTGGCGCTCGCCCACGGCCGCCGGACCCGCCTCCGGGCGTGGGCGCTGCACGGCCGCGGCGAGGACCTCCCGCTCCCCCTGAAGATGGCGATGTTCGGGCTCGACCCCCGCAACGAGGCCGACCGCGCCGTCCGCCACCTCGTCGGCAGCGCCCGGACCGGCGCTCACGTCGCCGTCCGCGTCCTCGGCGACGACGACGCCCTCGCCGCGCAGGCGTTGCGCCTCGCCGCGCTCGACCCGGGGACGCCGCTGATCGCCGGCGCCGTGCGCGGCCGCCCGCGCCCCGACACCGACCGGCTCCGCCCCCTCCTGGACGCCCACCGCGGCCCCATCGTCGTCCTCGACGCCCCCGCCCCCGCCGACGCCCCCGCGTTCGCCGAGATCCTCGCCGTCCTCCCCGACCGCGGCACCCCCGGGCACGACGTCGCTGCCGCGCAGGCCGCGGCGCTGGAGCGCGGCTACCCGACCTACGCCCCCCGCGGGCTGCACCGCGCCGCCGAGCTCGAGGTCGCGGCCAAGGACTGCACGCCCGACGTCCTCACCCTGATCGGCCTCCCCTCGCACCGCAGCCTCGGCCCGCTCAACGGTCGAACCGGGCCGCTGTCCACGCTTTCGCCGGGTCCCGTGGCCGTCGTCGTGCCCCCCGGTCCGGAATCTGCGGCCACCGCCGCGCGTCTTCTGAAGTAGCGGAAAACGCCCCCACGATCTCCACAGGTCCGCAACAAGTCCCCCCTAAAAGCGGACGCGCACTCGCGCAGAGGAACTTCCCTTATGGCCATGAACCGCACCCTTTTCGCCGCCCTCGCCCTGGGGCTGACCACTGGACTGACCGCCTGCGAACAGGCGCCGGACGGCGCCGGGGAGACGGAGTCCGGCGAGCTCGCGGGCATCGTCCTCGAGGACGACGCGATGGCCGCCCAGCTCGACAGCGCGCAGGACATCGCGCTCAAGGAGGGCGGCATCCACCAGGAGCAGGCGCAGTACCTGGAGCTGGCCGCGGAGTTCGAGGCGCGGACCGGCCGCAAGTTGACCGGCGTGCAGCTGTCCGAGGGGCAGGCAGCGCTGCTCCAGACGATGCTCTCGAACGAGGACGACATCAGCCTCAAGGGGCTGCTCCAGCAGATCATCGACACGCGCGACAACATCAACGACCTCGAGGACGAGATCGACGCGCTCAAGCGCGAGCTCCCCACGCCCGACATCGTCAGCCGCGGCGACTCGCACCTCGCGCTGGCGGCGGACTACCTCGTCAAGAACCACGGCCTGTCGCAGAAGGAGGCCGAGCGCCTCGCGCAGCGGAGCCTCCTGACGAACAACATCGCCCCCGGCATGGAGGTCTGGCACTTCTACGCCGACGGCGTCTACGGCACGACCGTCACCCAGGGCACGGCGCGCGTGTCCCCCTTCTTCCTGAACATCCGCGAGAAGCGGAAGCTGCGCGAGGAGCGGGACGAGGCGCTGGCGCTGGCGGCGAGCCTGGAGGCCGAGATCACGGTGCTCGAGGCGACGCGGGACCAGCTCCGGGACGACCTCGACCGGACGATCGCCGAGCGCGACGACTTCCGCTACGAGCGCGACATCCTCCAGGAGGACAAGGACGAGCTCGTCGAGGAGGACGAGTCGGTCTTCTTCTACGTCGACACCGCCCGCCGCCTCCGCGAGAAGGACATCCTCGCCCCCGCGGGCATGCGGCTGAAGGACTGGCGCAAGGACCTCTTCACGCAGTCGATGGACCTCCGGAGCCAGTCCAGCCTCAAGGTCTACGCCGAGGACTTCGGGGTCCGCCGCCTCAACAAGGTGGTGCTGCTCCCCCGGGACCGGTTCAAGGAGAAGACCGACTACCAGATCGAGTACGGCGACGGGAACCAGACGGCGACCATCTACCTGGACAACATCGACCGGTTCAAGAACGACGCCTTCGTCGTCGCCTTGCGCTAGCGAGGCCACGACTCTCGGAGTCGTCGCCTTGCGCCAGCGAGGCCACGACTCTCGGAGTCGTCGCCTTGCGCTAGACGTCGCCGCTGATCAGCTGCCGCAGACGGCCTGCACCTGGCGGAGGTCCGTCAGGCCCTGGAGCGCCTTCCACAGCCCGTCCTGGATGAGCGTCCGCATGCCGGCGGCGACGGCCGCGGCCCGGATCTCGGTGACCGTCCCCGACTTCTGGATCCGACGGCGCACCTCGTCGTCGTTGATCAGCAGCTCGTGGACGCCGACGCGGCCGCGGTAGCCGGTCCCCCCGCAGGCCTCGCAGCCGGCCCCCTGGAACAGCGTCATCGGCCCGTCGCCACCGATCCCGTCCGCCTCGGCCTGCTCGCCGTAGAGGCGGAGCACCGTGGCGACCTCCTCGGCCGACGCCTCGTAGGGCGTCTTGCAGTCGGCGCAGATCCGCCGCGCGAGCCGCTGCGCGAGCACGCCCAGGAGCGCGTCGGCGAACGTGAACGGGTCGAGCTCCATGTCGATCAGCCGGGTGATCGTCTCCGGCGCCGAGTTCGTGTGCAGCGTGGACATCACGAGGTGGCCGGTGAGCGACGCCTCGATGCCGATGTGCGCGGTCTCGTAGTCGCGCATCTCGCCGACCATGATGACGTCGGGATCGGCGCGCAGGAACGAGCGCATGGCGTTCGCGAAGGTGAGCCCGATCTTCGGCTTCATCTGCACCTGGCGGAGCCCCGACTGGGTGATCTCGACGGGGTCCTCGGCCGTCCAGATCTTCCGCGCGTCGGTGTTGATCGCGCTGAGGCAGCTGTGGAGCGTGGTCGTCTTGCCCGAGCCGGTGGGCCCCACCACGAGGAACAGCCCGTACGGCTGGTGCACGCAGCGGGACGCCTCGGCGAAGTTCCGCTCGGACATGCCGAGCTTCTTCATGGGGATGGCGCCGCCCTGGGCGAGGAGCCGGAGGACGACGTCCTCGTTCCCCTCGGCGGTGGGGAGCGTGGCGACCCGCAGCTCGAGCTTCCGGTCGGGGAGGTCGAGCTTGATCTTCCCGTCCTGGGGGAGCCGGCGCTCGGTGATGTCGAGCCCCGCGAGGATCTTCATCCGGGAGACCAGCGGACCGGCGAACCGGGGGGGGACGGTGCGCTGGATCTCGCACTGGCCGTCGACCCGCTGCCGGATCCGCGTCGGCTTCTCCTTGCCGTTGGGCTCGATGTGGATGTCGGACGCGCCGCGCTTCTCGGCGTTCAGGATGACCTGGTAGGCGAGCCGGATGACCGACCCCTCCTCGCGGAGCGCCGGATCCTCGTCTTCCGCCTCGTCGTCGTCCGACGTGGCGACGATCCCGCCCGAGCGGATCAGGTGGTCGACGGCGGCCTCGAGCTCGATGATCTCGGGGTTCTCCTCGGGGAAGAACGGCCGCAGGTAGGCCTCCAGCTGGGACGGCCGGACGGCGCACTCCTGGAGCCGCTTTCCGAGGCTGAAGCGGAGCATGTCGAGGGCCTCGACGGCGGTCGGGTCGGCCATCGCGATCCGGAGGACGCGGTCGTCGCTCCGGAACGGGAACACGCGGAAGCGCTTGATGATCCCGAGCGGGATCTCCTCGACCGCGTGGGAGTCGATCCCCTCGGCGTCGAGGTCGACGTAGGGGATCCGGAACTTCATCGCGAGCGCCCGGGCGATGGTCTCCTCGGAGACGATGCCGGCCTCGACGAGGACCTCGCCGAGCCGCATGCCGCGGCGCTTCCGCTGCTCGGACAGGGCGTGCTCGATCTGCTCCTTCGTGGCGAGCCCGGTGTCGACGAGGATCTCGCCGAGCCGGAGCCGCTTGCCGCCGAAGCCGATCTTCGTCGGCTGGACCTCGACCGCCGCCTCGACGGCGTTCTCCCCCACGACCCCCTCCTCGACGAGGATCCGGCCGATGGGGACGGACCGCTCCGCCTCTTGCTGCTTGGCCCCCTCCTCGACGTCGGTGGCCGCGATGAACCCCTCGCGGACGAGCAGCTCGCCCAGCGGCGTGGGGTCCTCCACCGCCGAGATCCGCTCCCGGTAGAAGAAGATCTCGCGGTACAGGCTGGCCTTGCTGATGGGGACGCCGACGAAGCCGAGCGGGTCCTCGAGATCGGCGGGCCGGACGGCGACCGCGTACTTGCCCCCGTGGGGCGTGTAGACCTTCGTCTCCTCGCGGCCGGTCAGGTCGTTGGGAGGGTCGTCCGCGGTCCGGTAGATCGCGACGAAGCTGGTCGACTCGACGGGGATCTGGACCCCCACCTTGTCGAGCTTCCCGCGGGCGCCGCGCGTGGCGCAGTCCAGCTCCAGCACCTCGCAGCCGGGGTGGAACGCCTTCAGCGTCCCCGTCTTGGTGGTCCCGTCGATGAGCCCCACCGCCGCCGTCCGGCCTCCCTCGAAGCGTGTCGCGTCCTGCATGCCGAGCCTCCTTGCTCGGACGCCTATCGGGTGACGCGGACCTTTCCTTAGGACTTTTCCGAGCTTCGCGACCATCAAATGTCAAGAAAAAGTCAACATCGTCAAGATTCTGCAACATCCAGCTCCTAGCGTGCGGGCATGCGACTTCAGGGCCTCCTTGTTTTCCTCGTCATTGCGGTCGGTTGCGTGAACACCGACGATCCCGTGGGGCCGCCCCCGGCGGGGGATGACGACGACACCTGGTTCGACGACGACGACACCGCGGGCGCGGACGACGACGACGCGGCCGGCGACGACGACGACGACGCGGCCGGCGACGACGACGACGCGGCCGGCGACGACGACGACGCGGCGGACGACGACGACGCGACGCCCCCGGACTTCGAGGGCGACGAGCCCGGCGAGTGCAGCGACGGCGCGGACAACGACGCGGACGGGTTCTTCGACTGCGACGACACGGACTGCTTCGGCGCCCCGGTGTGCGCGGGCGACGACGACGACGACGGCGGCGACGACGACGACGCCGCCGGAGACGACGACGACGGCGGCGACTTCGAGGGCGACGAGCCGGGCGAGTGCGCCGACGGCGCGGACAACGACCTCGACGGCTTCTTCGACTGCAACGACAGCGACTGCTTCGGCGCCCCGGACTGCGCGGGCGACGACGACGACGCCGCGGGCGACGACGACGACGCGGCCGGGGACGACGACGACGCGGCCCCCACGGGCTGCGAGGACCCCGCGAACGACTGGCTGGTGGAGTGCGCCGGTGACGACGCGTTCGAGCCCAACGACACCCAGTCCACGGCGACGGACCTCACCTGGGACGGCGGCGGGACGTGGGACCTGATCCTGTGCGAGGGGAGCGACGACTGGTTCGAGGTCTGCCTCGGCGAGGGGGGCAGCTACGAGGCGGTCATCACCGACTACGACAACCCCGACTACCTCCCCCCCGAGACCGACGTCGACGTCTTCAACGGCTCCACCCCGACGGGCTTCACGATGTCGGTCCACGCCTTCGGCCTGGAGCGGAGCAGCCCCGCGGGGACGTGCCACTGGTACACGCTGGAGCTGACGGTCACGAACCCGACCGCCTGCCTGTAGGGCGGCGTCACCGCTTCAGCAGCGGCTCCACCAGCGTCGCGAACGCCTCCGCCGCCCCCGCCCGGGCCGCGTCCCGGACCGCGCCGCCGTCGCCGATCGCGCTCCACTCCGGGCGCTTCCGGCACTTCTTCGCCAGCTTCCTCAGCGCCGCGATGTCCGCCCCCCGCGCGACCGCCTTCCCCGTCAGGGCCGGCGTGTCCGTCCGCGCGTGCGACCTCGCGTCGATCTCGCGCCACGCCTCCACCGCCCGGTTCACCAGCACGACCGGCATCTGGGTCGCCTCCAGCGGGCCCGCCGTGACCGTCCCGGCGCGGTCCACCGACCCCGCCCGCCAGCGCCCCACGAACACCCCCGCGCCCGCCCCCACCGCCGCCCCGAACGCCGCCGACAGGCCGTGCGTCCCGAACGCCTCGAACGGCGCCCCCGCCGCCGCCCCGGCCAGCGCCAGCGAGCCGATAGAGGCCCCGTACCGACGCACCACCTCCGGGTCGAACAGCCCCGCCGTCCAGCCCCCGTCGAACGCCACGTCGTCCATCGACGCCCCGTCCACGTCCGCCCCCCGCCCGAAGCCGTAGCCCTCCATCAGCGCGGCGAAGAGCGCCTGCTCCCGCGCCACCAGCGCGTCCCGGAACCGGGCCTCGACCGCGGGCAGCCGCCGCTGCCCCTCCCGCCGCGTCCCCGCCTCCTCCGTGATCCGGTACGCCAGCGCGTCCACCAGCAGCTCCGCGATCGCCCCCGCCGCCGCCAGCCGCCGCTCCTCCCGGAGCTGGTCCCGGAGCCGCAGGATCTCGTCGAGCCGCCCCCGGTAGTCGGGCTGCACGACGGCGAGCGCGTCGTAGAACGCCTCCTCCGCGTCCGCCGGGAACTCCCACGCGTCCAGCCGGACGATCGCGTCGATCCCCTCGCGCCGGACCATCTCCGTCCACTCCCCCCGGCCCGCCTCGTCGCCCCGGTTGAGCACCACGATCACCGGGATCCCGAGCCGCCGGAGCAGCCGCAGCGACTGCCGCTTCTGCCCCGTCACGGGCTCGTCCGCGTTCGCCGTGTAGACCAGCACCCCCGCCGTCAGCGCCCCCTCCAGCGCCCGCTTCTCCGACCGGAAGTGGTCCCCCTCGGCCTCGGCGAGGAAGCGCTCCACCAGCGTCCGCCCGTCCGGCGCCGACCCCGTCGACGGACCCGCCGCGTCGTCCAGCCAGGCGTTGATCGCCGCGGGGTCGTCGAACCCCGGCGTGTCGACGAACGTGAGCACCTCGACCTCGCCGATCTTGTAGTGCTCCTCCTGCACCGACAGCGTCGTCCCGGGGCGGTCGTCGATCTCCAGCGTCGCGTCCCGGCAGAGCGCCGCCACGAGCGACGTCTTGCCCATGTTGGACGCGCCCACGACGGCCACCCGGAGGAGCTCGGTCACGCCGCCGCTCCGTCGTCGTGGACCCGCTCCGCCGCCACCCCCGCGCGCTCCGCGACCTCCACCCAGACGGCCCGCCGGGCGGCGACGTCGCCCCGGTACCGGCCCGTCCCCACCAGGAGGACGTGGACCGGCGCGTCGGACCCCAGGGCGGCGACCACGTCCCGCAGGAACGCCTCCCGCACCCGGTCCGGACTGCTCCGCACGTCGAACGCCACGATCGCCCCGCCCGGCGCCCGGTCCGGATCCGAGAACGCGTCGAGGAGCGCGTCCGCCGCCGTCTTGTCGTCGTCGTCGAGCGCCCGCACCCGACCGCTCAGCCCCAGCCGCGCCAGTCCCAGCGCCTCCAGGCGCGCCGGCTTTGGGGACGACGCCGCGAACGCGACCACGTCCAGCCCCTCCCCTGCCCGCGCGGCCCCCCCGCCCGACGCCCGCGACGGCGGCAGCGCGTCCCGCTCCCCCGTCCCGTCCCCCGTCCGCACGACCGTCACCGCCGCGTGCAGCGACGCCAGGATCCGGCGGTGCTCGGGCGACGCCAGGGCCCGCGCCACGCCGCGCCGGATCCGGATCTCCGCCTCGACCCACGCCCCCAGCCGGGGGAGCAGCCCCCAGCAGGCCACCACCGCGAGCATCAGCGCGTACCACCCCTTCCGGAGCGCCGTGTCCCGGACCGCGTCGCCCGTCCCCCGCGGCCACGCCCCCTCGAGGCTCGCCCACTGCGACACCGTCACCTGCTCCGCCGTCGGCGCGTCGATCCCCGGGAGCCACTCCACGGGGAGCGCCAGGATCGCGAAGATCCGGCCGACGTCCTCCCCCGTCACCGGCAGCGACGAACTCCAGCAGAAGTGGTAGTCGTCGAACGTGAACCGGAGCGCGGCGGTCGCCAGCATCGCGCCGAGCGCCCCGATCCAGAGCCGGTGGGAGAGCGACGCCAGCAGCGGCGCCGCCACCCCGCTCCGCTCCAGCACCCGCCGCGTCAGCCGCCCCGTCTCCGTCTCCAGCGCCGGCTTGCGGAGCACGCCCATCAGCGGCCCGAGCCAGTGCAGCCGCGTCGCCGCGACGAGCGTCAGGACGAGGAACACCGCGGGGATCACGACCCCTTCGCCGAGGAGGACGAAGACGTTGACGGGGCGGACGTCGTTGGGCGGCAGCGACGCCTCCAGGAGGAGGCCCCCGACCAGCACCCCCACCAGCGGGGCCAGCCACTTCGCCGCCGTCAGCCCCGACCGGATCCGGGCGATCGCCGCGAGCCCGTCCTCGTCCGTCACCCGCCGTTGGAGCAGCGCGCGGGCGTACCGGAGCAGCCGGCCGTCGTCGTCGTCACCGCCGAACTCCGGGTCCGCCACGACCTCCGCGACGACCTCCGGATCGACCACCGAGGCCGCGTGCCGGTCCGCCCACGCGCGGGCGAACTCGACGACCACGAAGTCGTTCAGATGCACGTTGCAAGTGTACTGGTAAAAACTGTCGACATTTGCGGAGGGCTCCTTCATCATCGGTTCAAGACTCGCGCAAGCGGCAGGACCGGCGGCAGCAGAATCGGATGTTGGCGCGGTATTGGCTGAGGCGGAAGCAGGAGCGGTACGCCGTCGGAACTGAACCTTTGCGGGTGGGCCGCGACCTTCGGGAGGAGGTCGCGGCTTCACTACATCAGGGGGCTGCCCCATGAATCCGGAGCTGGCTCGGTACCACCGCCTCGTGCTCTTCCCGGGCGCGGGCGCGGCGATCGTGTGGCGCGCGCGGAACGCCGCGTCGGGCGAGGACCGGGACGAGCTCACCCGGGCCCTCCGGTGCCAGCTCGGCGGCCTCGCGGTCTGGCTCCTCCACGGCGTCCTCCAGGCGGGCATCGGCGGCGTCGCCGTCCTCATGAACGCGGCCCCCTACACCGACCCCGCCCTCGAGAAGGCCGCCACCACGGTCCTCTGGGTCTCGACCGGGCTGAACGTGATCGCGTGGGTCGCGGAGTGGGCGGTCGTGGTCGCCGCGGGGCTCGCCGCGAGCCGCGGGAAGCCCTACCCCCTGACCCGCCGCGAGAAGAAGGCCGCCGCCGCGGCCGGCGCGTCGGCCGAGCAGTCCGGCTGGAAGGCGTTCGCCGACGATGGCTGAGCGCACCATGGAGGTCCTCCACAGCTGGGCGTGGGAGAGCGTCGACGAGCCCGACGACGACGATCTCCCCTCGATCGAGACGAAGGCCGTCGCCCCCGGACCGGCCATCGCGTTCGCGGCGGACCCCGACGAGTCGCTCGCCGGCGACGAGGATCTCGGGATGCCCCTGCAGGACCGGATCGCGGGCCGCACGGGCCGCCGGATCGAGGTCGCGCTCCACCGCGCCGCCGGCCGCGAGGACCGGACGCCGCCGATGGAGCTGCCGATCCGCTACCGCTGGCTGGACACCCTCGGCGAGGGCGGCCAGGGGACCGTGGAGCTCGTGCTGGACGGCGACCTCGGCCGCCCCGTCGCCCTGAAGACGCTGCTCCCGAGCAAGTCCGGCGACCGCCACCTGCTCGACCTGTACCGCGAGGCCCGCATCACGGGGCAGCTCGACCACCCCAACATCATCACGATCTACGACGCCGGCCTGCTCCCCGACGGGCGGCTCTACTACACGATGCCCCGCATGCCCGGGGAGAACCTCCACAACGTCCTCGTCCGGCTCCGGCGGGGGGCCGAGGGGGACCTCGAGCGGTGGACCCGGGCGACGCTGGTCCAGGTGATGCTGAAGGCGTGCCACGCAGTGGGGTACGCGCACCGCCGGGGGGTCATTCACCGCGACCTCAAGCCCGCGAACATCCTCCTCGGGGATCACGGCGAGGTGCTGGTCGTCGACTGGGGCATCGCCCGCGTCGTCGGCGGCCCGTCGGCGGACGCGCCCGCGTCGAAGCGGCTGTGGAGCCGCACGGGGGAGCCGCGCACCGAGCGGGTCCGGGGCTCGCCGCCGTACATGGCCCCCGAGCAGGTCAAGCACCCCGACCAGGTCGGCCCCCCGGCGGACGTCTTCTGCCTCGGGGTGATGTTCTACGAGGCGCTGACCCGGGTCGTGCCGTGGACGGGCACCGACGTCGACACGATCGTGGACGGCCTCTGCCACGCGCCCCCGGTCCCCCCGCGGGAGCGGGCGCCGGCGCTGTCGATCCCGGCCGAGCTGGAGGAGATCTGCCTCCGCGCGCTGGAGAAGTTCCCCGGCCACCGGTTCGCCGACGCGTCGGAGATGGCCGCCGCGCTGGAGCAGTTCGTGGGCGGGGGGCGCCGGTACGAGGCGGCGACGCGGCGGCTGCGGGAGGCGATGTCGATGCGGGACCGGCACCGCTCGCTCCGGACCCGGCGCGAGGACGCGGCCCGGAAGCTGGACGCGGCGCGGGCCCCGGTGGGGAGCGACGAGGCGACGGACCCGGCGACGCTCCGGGAGCTCGAGGTGCGGGCGGACAGCGTGACGCGGGCGGCCGACGGCGTCCTCAGCGAGGCGGTGTGGGCGCTCCGGCGCGCGATCGCGGACGACCCCGACCACCCCGGCGTGCGGGAGGTCCTCGCCGAGCTGTACGCGGACCGCTACGCGGAGGCCGAGCGGGTGGGGGCCGAGCGCGAGCAGGCGTGGTTCCGGGCGCTCCTGCGGCAGTTCGACGACGGCCGGTGGGGTCGCTGGCTCCGGACGGGGGGCGAGCTGACCCTGGCGGCGATCCCCGAGGACGTGTCGCTGGCGGTGGTCCGGCTGGACGAGCAGGACGGACGGCTGGTCCCGGGTGAGCGGCTCGACGCGTCGGCGGACGGCGTCTGGCAGCTGGCCCCCGGCCGGTACGCGATCACGCGCCCCGCCGCGGGCGCGGCCGCCGACCGGCCGGAGCCGCCGCCGTTCCGATGGCATCACCCGTTCCGCGTCGAGCGGGAGGACCGGCTCCACCTCGTGGTGGACCTGGCGGGGGAGGACCAGGCGACGGACGAGCTCCGGTTCGTCCCCGGGGCGACGGGGCCGGTGGGCGGCGATCGGCTGGCCTCGGGCTCGGGCAAGCGACGCCGCGTCCACACGGCGCCGTTCCTGCTGGGGCGCCACCCGGTGACGGTGGGGGCCTACGGCCGGTTCCTGGCGTGGGTGGGCGACGACCGCCCCGGGGTCGCGCGGCGGCATCGGCCCCTCGACTTCGACGAGCAGCTCCGCGACGGCGAGCGGCGCCCGGTGCGCGGCGTGAGCGCGCAGGACGCCGACGCCTACTGCGCCTGGCTGGCGGAGGTCACGGGCCGGGCGATCCGGCTCCCCACGGCGGACGAGTGGGAGCGCGCCGCCCGCGGCGCCGACGGCCGCGCCTACCCCTGGGGCGACCGGTTCGACGGCGGCCGGTGCGCGAGCCTCTACACCGGCGCCCCCGGCGGCCCGCCCCCGGCGGTGGGGCTGTTCGCCGACGACGTCTCCCCCTACGGCGTCGAGGACCTCGCGGGCGGCGTGTGGGAGTGGACCGGCTCGCTCGCGGGGGGCCGCCGCCTCGTCTGCGGCGGCGCGGTCGTCAGCGAGGAGGCCGCCTGCCGGAGCGCCGTCCGCCGCGCCCTGATGCCGCGGGACCGGCTGCCGTTCCTGGGGTTCAGGGTGCTGATGGAGCTGACGGACTGACGAGATCGTCGTTCTCGTTCTCGTTCTCGTTCTCGTTCTCGTGCTCGTTCTCGTTCTCGTGCTCGTGCTCGTGCTCGTGCTCGTGCTCGTGCTCGTTCTCGTTCTCGAACGTCCCCCACACCGCCGGGGCGAACCGCGTCACCACCGCCTCCAGCCGCCGCGCCCCCTTCTGCTCGGCCCGCGCGCCGGTCGCCGCCGTGACCCTCATCCCGTCCGTCAGCCGCAGGCTCACGGGGACGATGCCGTCGACCGCGTCGGGCCGGTCGTAGACGACCCAGGAGTGCTCGCCGGGCCCCAGCGCCACGTTCAGCCGGAGCTTCACGCGGACCCGATCCCCCGCGTCCTCGGCCTCGGCCCCCGCCACCGGCACGACCGCGCCGTCGACGGCGACGCAGAGGTGCTCCAACGCGGCCGTCGCGTCCGCCCCCGCCTCCAGCGTCACCGTCACGGCGACCCGGTCCGGGGCCACCGACACCGCCACCGTCCGCGGCACCGGCGTCGCCGCCGACAGGACCCACGCGAACGCCACCGCGACCCACACACGCACCGACCGATTGTATAAGGCGCCCGGCATGTTCGACTTCACCGTCCACAGCCGCTGCGGCGCCGCCCGCCGCGCGACCCTCACGACGCCCCACGGGGACGTCGAGACGCCCGTCTTCATGCCCGTCGGCACCCGCGCCGCCATGCGCGCCATGACGCCCGCCCAGATCGAGGAGACGGGCTCCCAGATCATCCTCGCCAACACGTACCACTGCGCCCTCCAGCCCGGCGCCGACATCGTCGCCCGCTGCGGCGGGCTCCACTCGTTCATGAACTGGAAGAAGCCCATCCTCACGGACAGCGGCGGCTTCCAGGTCTTCAGCCTCCCCAAGACCGTCACCGAGGAGGGCGTCACCTTCAAGTGGAAGAAGGGCGGTAAGCCGTTCACGATGACGCCGGAGTCGTCGATCCAGCTCCAGGAGAAGCTCGGCGCGGACATCATCATGGCCTTCGACGAGTGCGTCGCGTGGCCCTGCGAGCGGCCCTACGCCGAGGCGTCGGTCGCCCGCACCACGCGCTGGGAGAAGCGGTGCCTCGAGGCGAAGACCCGCGACGACCAGGCGCTCTTCGGCATCGTCCAGGGCGCCTTCTGGCAGGACCTCCGGGAGCGCTCCGCCGCCGACCTCGTCCCCCTCGACTTCCCCGGCTACGCCATCGGCGGCCTCTCCGTGGGCGAGGGGCTGGAGATGATGGACCAGGTCCTCGGCTGGACGACGCACCTCCTCCCCGAGGACAAGCCCCGCTACCTGATGGGCGTCGGGCTGCCCGAGGACCTGTGGTGCGGGGTCGGCCACGGCGTCGACATGTTCGACTGCGTCATCCCCACCCGGCACGCCCGCGGAGCGTTGCTGTACACCTTCCGGGGCAAGATGCGGCTGACGGCGAAGCGCTTCCGGAAGGACCGCCTCCCCCCGGACACGACCTGCCCCTGCTACTGCTGCCGGAACTTCAGCCGCGCCTACCTCCACCACCTCTTCACGGCGGACGAGGTGCTCGGGACGACGCTCGCCGCCATCCACAACATCACGTTCCTGCAGGAGCTGACGAAGGTGATGCGGACAGCGATCGACGAGGATCGGTTCGACGAGGCGAAGGCGGAGTTCTTCGCGGACTACGGGGCCGGCTGAGCGCGGCCTTCAGTTCTTCTTCTTGTCTTCCTCGAGCTCCCAGCGGCGGCCGCGGTCCTCGTCCTCGTCGTCTTCGATGGCCTGCGCCTCGGTCGCCTCGGCCTCGGCGCGCGCCTCCTGGAGGCGACGGCGCTCCTCCTCGGCGTCCAGCTCGGCGCCGGTGGCCTCCTTCTCGGAGGTGATCGGCTTCCCCGCGTCCTCGAGGGCGCGCCCCTCGGACGTGATGACCGTCCCCAGGAACCAGCCCGTCATCAGGACCTCGAGCTGCGGCTCGCGCGCGAGCATCTTCGTCCCGTGCCCCACGCCGTAGTACGTCTCGATGTGGGTCGGCCCGACCGCCTCGTCGCCGAGCACCTCGACGGACTTCCGGGCGTACCCGTCCTCGACGCTGAAGACCATCAGCAGGGGACGGTCCCCGTACTCGATGAGCTGCCCCTTGAGGTTGACGCCGTCGTACCCGAGCCCCGGTGACAGCAGCGCCACCGACCGGACCAGGGGGTCCTTCTTGGCGTGGAGGATGCACAGCGAGCCGCCCAGATCCGAGCCCGCGAGGTGGACGTCGTCGCGGCCGGACTCGCTCCTGAGCACCGCCAGCGCCGCCTCGAGGTCGAGCGTCATCGCGGCGAAGTCCTCGTCCCCGAAGAGCTCCCGGTCCAGCTCCTCGTCCCCCTGCATCAAGGACTCGCCGTGCCCGCGGAGGTCGAAGATCATCCCGACGAAGCCGTGGCGCGTCATCTTGTCGGCCATGTAGGCCCAGTCGCGGGCGCTCCGGAACGGCTCGTGGACGAAGAGGATCGCGCCCTGGACGGCGGTCCCCTTGGGGGGGTGGAACACGTGGCCCACGAGCTGGACGCCGTCTTCGCTGTCGAACTTGATGACGTCGCCGCCGATGGCGGACTCCGGCGGCGGCTCGATCGCGGCCGCGGCGGGCCCCACGACCATCAACACCAGCACTGCACAGAGCGCTCGGAACACCAGCTACCTCCGAATTCCCGGAATCACAAAGAGTATCAGAGAAGGTAGGACCGGCATCGGCAGCCGGGGGGATCTAATTGAGCGCGAGCTGGTTGAGGTCGCGCAGCAGCGCGTCGACGTCGAGGCCGTGATCGCGGCCCCCTTGCTCGATCGTCTCCCGACCCGCGAGCGCGCACGCGCCGCACGAGGGGAGGTGGTACTTCGCGAAGATCGCCCCCACCTCGGGGTGCTTGCGGTGGGCCTCGGCGATGGTCATGCCACCCGAGAAGGCGCCGTTCGAGGGTGCGCCGTTCGAGGGTGCGCCGTTCGAGGGCGGGGACGCGGGAGCGGGCTTCGCCTCGATCTTCGTGTCCGCCACCTCCGGCGCGCCGAGGATCTGGAGGCGCCCCCGCCCCTTCCCCCGGCCGGGCTTCCCCTCGAGCTTGTCGAGCCGGTCGCGGACCTCCTCGAGCTCCTTGTCCAGCCGCTCGTGGACGCGCTGGAGCTCGGCCTTGAGGACCCGCAGCTCGAACGCGACATCGTCGTACGTCCCCCCGAAGAGGGCCGACTGGAGGAAGTCTCCGAGCATGCGGGATGCACCCATGGGCGCGGGAGTGTACCGTCCGAGCCCATGTCGCGCATCGTGGATGTCAGGGGCCGTCAAATCCTCGATTCTCGAGGCAACCCCACCGTCGAGGTGGACGTCCACGTCGACGGCGGGATCGTGGGACGGGCCGCCGTCCCGTCGGGCGCCTCGACCGGCGAGCACGAGGCCTGCGAGCTCCGCGACGGGGACGCCGGCCGGTACCTCGGCAAGGGCGTCACCCAGGCCGTCGCGAACGTCGGCGGCGAGCTGCGGGATCTCGCGCAGGGCCGCGACGTCCTCGACCAGGCGGGGCTGGACCTCGCGATGATCGAGGCCGACGGGACCCCCAACAAGGGCCGCCTCGGCGCCAACGCGATCCTCGGCGTGTCGCTCGCCGCAGCGCGGGCGGCGTCGAACCTGCTCGACGTCCCGCTGTACCGCTACCTCGGCGGCGCGGGCGCGCGCGTCCTCCCCGTCCCGATGATGAACATCCTCAACGGCGGCTCCCACGCCGACAACAACGTCGACGTGCAGGAGTTCATGATCGTCCCCGTCGGGGCGACGTCCTTCGCCGAGGCGCTCCGCATGGGGGCGGAGATCTTCCACACCCTGAAGAAGGTCCTGAAGGAGGACGGGCTGGCGACGTCCGTCGGCGACGAGGGCGGCTTCGCGCCGATGCTGGACAGCAACGAGCACGCCCTGCAGGTCATCATGAGCGCCGTCGCCAAGGCCGGGTACCACGCCGGCGGCGACGTCCTCCTCGCGCTGGACGTCGCGGCGTCGGAGTTCTGCGAGAAGAAGAAGTACCACCTCGAGGGCGAGGGCCGGCTGGGGCTGTCCGCGGACGAGCTCACCCAGTGGTACGCCGACCTGATCGCGAAGTACCCGATCGTGTCGATCGAGGACGGCCTCGACGAGAACGACTGGCAGGGGTGGCGGCGGCTGACGAAGAAGCTGGGCGGGACGGTGCAGCTCGTCGGCGACGACCTCTTCGTGACGAACCCCGAGCGGCTCGCGAAGGGCATCAAGACGAAGACGGGCAACTCGATCCTCATCAAGGTGAACCAGATCGGGACGCTGACGGAGACGCTGGAGACCATCGCGATGGCCCGCCGCGCGGGCTACACGTCGGTCGTCTCGCACCGCAGCGGGGAGACCGGCGACACGACGATCGCGGACCTCGCCGTCGCGACGGGCGTGGGCCAGATCAAGACCGGCTCGCTGTGCCGGAGCGACCGCGTGGCGAAGTACAACCAGCTCCTCCGCATCGAGGAGGACCTCGGCGCGTCGGCGCAGTACCTCGGCCGGGACGCGTTCAGCTCGATCGTCGAGCCGACCGCCGAGGCCAGCGTGGCGGAGCAGGTCGACACGATGCTCCGGTCGAAGACGGCGAAGAAGTCGGCCCGCCGCACCGGCAAGAAGAGCAGCGCGCGCGTGTGAGCGGGGCCCCCGCGACGCGGGAGCAGCTGATCGCGGCGGCGGACGCCCTGGCGGGGCGGACCGTCGGGTCGGTGGCGCGCGCCTGTTCGATGGACGTCCCCCCGGATCTGCGCGGCCACAAGGGCTGGATCGGGCACGTCCTGGAGCGGGCCCTGGGGGCCGACGGGCGGGGCGCCGAGCCGGACTTCCCGGCGCTCGGCGTCGAGCTGAAGACGATCCCCGTCGACGAGCAGGCCCGCCCGAAGGAGTCGACGTGGGTCTGCTGGGCGCCGCTGGACGGCTCGATGGCGGCGGCCTGGGGGGAGAGCCTCGTCCGGCGGAAGCTGGCGTCGGTGCTGTGGGTCCCGATCGTGGGCGAAGGTCCCCCCGGCGACCGCCTGATCGGGAGATGCGTCCCGTGGTCGCCGCAGGGCGAGGACGAGGCGACGCTGCGGCGCGACTGGGAGGAGATCGCGGAGCTGATCCGGGGGGGAAGGTTGGACCGGCTCGACGCCTCCCTGGGGACCGCCCTCCAGCTCCGCCCGAAGGCCGCCAGCAGCCGCGACGTCGTGCGGTTCCTCAACGCCGACGGCGACTGGATCGAGACCGGCCCGCGAGGCTTCTACCTCCGCCGCTCCTTCACCGAGGGACTGCTCGGACGCGCGTTCGGCTGAGAGGGGCGCCGGGACGGAAGTCGTCCCGGCTGTGAGGTACCCGCGCGCGCACGACTGTTCTGATCAACGCAGCGAGCGGTGCACGAGCTCGATCGCGCCGGC
Source organism: uncultured Rickettsiales bacterium (assembly GCA_964344575.1). Lineage (GTDB taxonomy): Bacteria > Myxococcota_A > UBA796 > UBA9615 > UBA9615 > JAAESI01. Next base: position 17,917 of record CAYFOA010000082.1, read on the forward strand.
GCAGCCCTCCGGCAGCGGCCGCCCCGCGGCGAGGCCGACGACGAGGGCCGCGCTCAGCCGGCAGCCGGTGCCCCGGGTGGCGGTGGCGCCGGGCAGGCGGGGGTTCCCGAAGACGTGGACGGCGGCGCCGTCGTAGAGGACGTCGCGGACGACGTCGGGGTCGTCGCCGTGGCCGCCCGTGACGAGGGCCGCGCCGGCGCCGAGGTCGTCGACGAGGGCGCGGGCGAGGGCTTCGGGAGGGGCGTCGTCCAAGCCGGTCAGGGCGCGCGCTTCGGGCAGGTTGGGGGTCACGATCGTCGCGCGCGGGAGCAGCGCTTCGTACCCGCCGCCGAGGACGGTCCCCGAGGTGGAGCGGATCACCGGGTCGACGACGAGGGGGACGCCCGCGGGCCAGAGCTCGGCGACGACCTCGGGGCAGCCGAGCATCCCGGTCTTGCCGGCGATCACGCCCTCGGTGAGCGCCGCCCGGAGCTGGGCCGCGACGAGCGAAGGATCCACGGGGTTGGTCGCCTCGACCGCCGCCGCCGTCTGGACCGTCACCGCCGTCACCACCGCCGTCCCCCGGAGGCCCGCCTCGGCGAACACGCGGAGATCGACCTGCAGACCCGCGTTCCCGCTGGGATCCGAACCGGCGATCGTGAGGACGGTCGTCGTCACCCCGGAATTATGGCGCTTCGTCGAGCTCCCGGACCTCCTCGCGGCCGGCGAACACGCACGTGTCCTCGCTGCCGCGCTCCTCGAAGAACTCGCCGACCCCCTCGACCAGCCACCACGTCTGCACGAAACGGCCGTCCCAGCACTCCGACCCGCTCACCTCGCCGCCGGCGACGTCGAGCGTCCCGCCGCTGAGCAGGAAGTCCGCCCGCCCCGGCCCCTGCCGCGTCCACCGGACGCGCGTCTCGCTCAGCTCCCTCAGCCCGTCGCCGTCCCCCACGAAGTCGGCCTCGGTGCGGTACTCGAGCACCCCGCCGCCGCCCTCGCGGTGGGCGAAGAAGTAGCTGAACCGGGTCCGCTGCCCGTCCGGCTGGAGCCAGTCGTGGAAGACGACGTGGAGCCGGATCTTGTCGTCCGTGCGGACGTGCTCGACGCACATCAGCCCGCCGCCCCCGTCCTCCTCCAGGTCCGCCTGCGCGTCCGCGTCCCAGCAGAAGTTGCCGATCCCCTCGCGCAGCAGGTCGCCGCCGCCGCGGGCGAACTCCCCGAACAGCACCGGCTCCCAGCCGCCCTCGCCGTCCGCGCTGCCGTCGATCGAGTAGGAGAAGAAGCGCGGGTTGTCGGGGTTGCGCTCGACCGTCAGCCGGTACCAGGCGCTGCTCCCCGCCTCCGGCTCGAACGGGCCCCACACCCGGCTGTGCTCCGTCCGGGTGGTGATCGGCTGGTCCATGATCCAGTCGAGCACGCCGAGGAACCAGAAGACGGTGCCGTTGACGTCCTCCGCCACCATCCGGGCCTGCGGAGGGATCTGGGCGGGAATCTCGTCGTCGCCGCGCGCCGCGTCCTCGGCGTCCTCGGCGTCCTCGGCGCCGGGGTGCTCGACGGTCACGTCCTCGACGGTGGGGACCGCGCGCAGGAAGAGCGCGTCCTCCTCGAAGAGCCGGTTGGACAGGTCGCAGCCGGCGAGGCCGACGGCGACGATCAGGAGCAAGGCGGTTCTCGTGGTCATAGGGCGATCCCCACGGTGAGGAGTCCTTCGAAGTAGCCCAGCGCCTCCTGCTCGTCGTCGTCGACGTACAGCATGACGTGGGTGCGCGCCTCCAGCCCGATGCGGAAGCGGGGGTCGGGGGCGAGGGTGAGGCCGCCGGCGAGGCCCGGCGCGGCCATGACGTAGTCCTGGGCGTCCTGCACCAGCGGCGCCTCGAACGTCCGGTGGATCCAGATCAGCCCGATCCGCCCCCCCACGAACGGCCGCACCGACCGCGCGCCGGGGATGCGGGGCGCGAGGAACCCACCCACGCCGCCGTGGATCTCGGTCACCCGGGCGGGGACGTCGGGGAACGGGACGTGGAGGATCGAGCCGGCGAGGACGTCGGCTCGGAACGACAGCAGCGTCCGCCGGACCTCCAGCTCCGCGCCCGCCAGCGGCATCACCGGGACGAGCGTCTTCCGGATCTGCTCGTCGTAGAACGCCTGCACCCCGAACCGTCCGCTGAGCACGACCTCGTGGCCCGTCGCCAGCCGCTGCGACCGGAGCACCGCCCCCTTGGTCGCGTCCTCGCTGTACGCCAGCGCCTTCATGCGGGCGACGTCGACGTCCCCCTCCTCGCCCGCGGCCAACGCCAGCACCTGCTCGTAGAGCGCGTCCGGCTCGCGCTTCTGCACGCGGTAGCGCCCGTCGGACACCATCAGCCGGACCGGCCGCCCCGGCGTGACCTGGACCTCGGCCACGAACCGCTGGTCCTCGTCGTCGAAGATCAGGAACCGCCCCGCCTGCGCCGCGTCGAACCGGAGCGCCGCGCCGCGGGACTCGAGCTGCGTGATGACGACGTCGCCGCTGCCCGACAGGTCGTAGTCGTAGCCCGGGTGCTGAGTCCCCGCCCGCGTCCCCGCGGTGTGCGCGACGGTGCGGTGGTAGACGTAGCGGTAGGCCTCGTCGAGGGTGACGGTGCCGTCGCCGGACGCGTCCGCGGCCCCCCGCAGGCCCGACAGCAGGTAGTGCGTGAAGTAGCTCCCGCCGACTTCGTCGGACTCCTGGGACAGCTCGTCGGCGGCGCTGCTCGTGATCAGCACCTCCCCCGAGGCGTCGACCTCGGCCTGCGCGTCGAGGAACGACGGGGCCCGCCGCGCCCCCTTGGTCCGGGTGGCGCCGCCGGCGTAGCAGGAGTCGATGAAGAGGAGCCGGACGTCGGCGAACTCCAGCGCCTCCCGGAGGTCCGCGAAGGCGACGGTCTGCCGCCCCAGGCGGATGGCGTCGGGGTCGGCGTGGCCCGAGTAGTAGAAGAAGACGGTCGCGTGCTCGACGGCGGCGGCGCGCTTGGCGAGGCGCTCCACGGCGGCGTCGAAGCCGGCCTTGGTGGGGCTCCGGAGCAGCACGATGTTGTCGCCGGGGACGCCGCCCAGCTCCTCGAGGACGTCGGAGACCCGCTCGGCGTCGAGCTCGGCGAAGTACAGCGGCCCCGCGCCGGCCCCCCCGTCGTTCGCCCCGACCACCAGGGCGAACCGCTCCGAGGCGACCGCAGGGGCGGCCGCCAGCAGGAAGATCAGGGCCGCGCTAGCGGCGCTTTTCCACATGGAAGACCGACACCTGGGGGCCGAGGGCGGACCAGTCGTGGCGGAGCGCCGCGCGGACGTCGTCCTGCACGACGTCGTGCACCGCGCGCTCCAGGTCCTCGACCAGCAGCGGCTCGTCGCTGAAGACGGCGAAGAAGACCTCCGGCCCGGGGGCGTCGTCGAGCTCCAGCGCGTCCGGCAGGGGGACGCCGTTGCCGGGGGCGAACTCGACGGAGGTCTCGCCGCCGACGGGCTGGTAGCGGCTCACCGTCCCCGTCCCGTCGACCCCGATGAGCGCGAGGTAGCCGTGCGGCGTGGACGCCTTGAACTGGATCCGGTCCCCCGCGCCGAGGGCCTCGCCCGCCTCGACCCGCTCGGCCCGCCCCTCGACCAGCTGGAAGGCCTGGAGCGTGTCCGCGGACTTGTAGCGGTTGGGCGACGAGGTCGGCTCGGGGGGGAGGAGGAAGACGACGGTGAGGACGGCGGCCGCGCCCGCGAGGCTGAGCCAGCCCGCGTGCCACCACTTCCGGCGCGACAGGGTGACGACCTCCGGCGCGGGGTCGACGCGCTCGGCGCGGGCGAGGATGCCGGCGCGGACGTCGCTCCAGGGGCGGGCCGCCTCGAACGCCTCCTCGTCCCGCCGCAGCGCGGCGACCTGCGCCTCCTGCTCGGGGGTCAGCGCCTCGCGCACGGCGCGCGCCTCGGCGTCGGGCAGATCGCCGGCGACGTACCGCTCCAGCGTCCACGGGGACGGCGCGCCGGCGGGCGGGTCGGGGCGGGTCAACAGGGCTTCCAGTGCGGCCATGGTGTCGTCGTCCGGTTTCATGCTTCCGCCTTGATCGCGCGGATGATCTGCGACTCGAAGCCCGACCGGAGCTGCCGGCGGGCCTTGTCCACGAAGAGCCGGAGCCGCTTCCGGACGGTGGGGACGCTCAGCCCCACCTCCTCGGCGATCTCCTGCTGCGTCATCTCGTCGAACCAGTAGAGGATGGCGAGGCGCTGCAGCTCGGGGTCCATGTCGTCCATCACGGCGCGGACGAGGTCGAGCAGCTCCAGCTGCCCCTGGTCCGACGGGCCGGTGCCCGCGCCCGGGCGCTCCCCCTGCCGCTGGTCGAGCTTGGAGCGGCGGCCGGTGGCGTTGCGGATGACGTTGAGGCAGTGGTTCGTGGCGATGCGCGACAGCCACGTCAGCCGCGTCGCCTCCCCGTCCCACGAGTCCCACGACCGGATCGCCCGCGCGAAGACCTCCTGGGTGGCGTCCCAGGCGTCGTCGTCGTTCCGGAGGATCCGCCGGCAGCGGCGGTGGATGAGCGCCCCGTACCGGTGGTAGAGGCGTTCGACCTGGACATCGGTGGGCACCCGCACAGTCTGACGGACACGCCACCGCGGCGTCAGGGAAACAAAAAGATCAGTAGGTCTCGAAGGCGTCGAGGAGATCGGCAGAATTCCAGCGCTTTCGCGCCTTGACGCCCTGCTTCGTCTCCAGCTCGGCGGCCTCGGCGTTCTTCGTCATCGACTCGAGCTCCTTGGCGGTCCACTGGAGCAGCCCCTCGAGCTGCTTGCTGGTCTCGTCGATCTCGAACACGAGCTCCCCCTCCCCGGTCGACGCGTGCGCGGCGTGCAGCCTCCCGAGGGCGTCTTCGAGGAGGACGCGGGCGGACTCCCGGTCCCCCGCGGCGGCGACGGACAGCGCCTGCGTCCGGGCCTCCGACGCGGCCATCGACGCCTGGAAGGCGGCGACCACGGGGTCGGGGGGCGGGGGTCCGGGCGAGCCGGGCGACGCGCGGCGGAGGGCCAGGCTCGCGGACGCCTCCCGGAGGCGGGCGACGAGGAGGGGGCCCGAGGCGTCCGGGGAGACCGCGACGGGGACGAGGAAGCGGCGACGTTCGCCCGCCGCGAGCGTCCCCACCTCGAGCACCGCGGCGGCCCCCGCCAGCTCGACCCCGGGACCCGGCTCCAGCGCGACGGTCACGTCCCGCGCGACCACCCCGCGGATGCGGGCCAGCTCCCGGTCGAGGATGCCGGCGATCGCCCCCGGACCGGGGCTGAAGAGGTGGACGCCGGTCCCCGCGACGGCGAGCCGGTTGAGGAGGTTCGCGTCGTAGCCCGTCCCGAGGCCGACGGTCGACGTGGTGATGCCGTCGGTGGCCCGGGCGGCGGCGACGAAGGCGACCAGGTCGTCGGGGTGGGGGTTGCCCTCGTTGGGCTGGCCGTCGCTGAACAGGAGGATCCGGCGGTCGAACGTGGCGGGGACCGCCGCGAGCATCTCCCAGGCGATCTCCAACCCGCAGGACATGCACGTCGACCCGCCCGGCTCGAGGGACGTGACGGCGCCGGCGGCGCGGCCGCGGGCGTCCCCCACGCGGAGCGGCTCGAGGATCCGGTGCCCTCCCGTCTCGAAGGCGACGATCCCGAGGACGTCGTCGTCCGCCAGCCGCCCCACGAGGTGGGCCGCGCCGGCGCGCGCGTCCTCGATCTTGCGACCCGTCATGGAGCCGGAGGTGTCGACGACGATCACCGCGGCGAGCGGGCGCGGGGACGGGTCCGACGCGCCCTCGTCGGCCTCGATCTCGACGAGCGCGACGGCCGACGCCTGGCCGGCCGCGAGGCTCGCCCGCTCCGCCCGTACGGTGAGCGCCAGCGGCCCCGACCGGACGCTCGCGGCGGACTCCGACGGCGAGGGCAGCAGCGGCGGGCCCGGCACGGGCGTGGACGCGAGGGCGGCCGCGGCGCACGCGACGAGCGCGCCGGCGGCGAGGGACGGGAGCGGTCGGGCGGCCATGCACCCAGTGGGACGCAACGGAGCCGAGAATGTTCCCGGGTAGTCTGCGTGCATGCGACGTGGTGGTTTCTTCCTGATCCTGAGCCTCCTCCCCCTCCTGACGGGCTGCCCCGACGACGGCGCCGCCGACCTGGAGTTCGACCCCCTGGCCGTCGACTTCGGCGACGTCCCCGTCGGCTCCGAGGGTGTCGCGCTGGTCAGCGTCACGAACGCCGGCGGCGCCGGCGTCTCCCTCCGCTCCCTCACCCTCTCCGGCGACGGCGCGGACGCGTTCGCCGTCCTGGCCCCCGACGTCCCCACCGAGATCGCCGCGGGCGGCGCCGTCGACATCGAGCTGGCGTTCCGGCCCCTCGCCGTGGGCGCGGCGTCGGCCGTCCTCACCGTCGTCGCCGACCTCGGCCCCGCCGTGCTCAGCGAAGACGCCAGCGGCGGGGGCTCGTGGGAGCTCTCCCTGACCGGCGCCGGCGTCGAGGCCGCCCCCACCGACGCCGACGGCGACGGCTACGACTCCGAGGCCTCCGGCGGCGACGACTGCGACGACACCAACTCCTCCATCCACCCCGGCGCCGAGGAGCTGTGCGACGGCATCGACAACGACTGCAACGGCGAAGTCGACGACGACGTGGGCACCGACGAGGAGTGCAACGGCCTCGACGACGACTGCGACGGCGTCATCGACAACGACCTCCCCACCTCCGACTGGTTCCCCGACGCCGACGGCGACTCCTTCGGCGACGCGTCCGCCGATCCGGTCCCCGGCTGCGACGCCCCCGACGACGACCACGTCCTCGACGACACCGACTGCGACGACACCTCCGCCGACGTCCACCCCGGCGCCGAGGAGATCGCGGGCGACGGGATCGACCAGAACTGCGACGGGTCCGACTCGGCCGTCTGCTACACCGACGCCGACGGCGACGGCCACGGCGACGTCACGGCCCCCCTCGACTCCGCCGACGGCGACTGCGACGACGCCGGCGAGGCCGCCACGGGGCTGGACTGCGACGACAGCGAGGCGTCCGTCCACCCCGACGCGGTCGAGGTCCCCGACGACGGCGTCGACCAGGACTGCAGCGGGGAGGACGCCGTCACCTGCCTCACCGACGGCGACGGCGACGGCTTCGGCGACGACGGCGCCCCGGTCGTCTCCACCGACGACGACTGCGAGGACGCCGGCGAGGCGGCCCCCACGGACGGGGGCGACTGCGACGACGCCGAGGCGTCGGTGTACCCCGGGGCCCCCGAGATCGCCGACGACGGCGTCGACCAGGACTGCGACGGCTTCGACACCGTGACCTGCCTCGCCGACGCCGACACCGACGGGTACGGCGACGACGCCACCACGGTCGCCTCGGCCGACGGCGACTGCGACGACGCCGGCGAGGTCCCCCTGGGCGACGGCGGCGACTGCGACGACGCCAACGACACCGTCTTCCCCGGGGCCCCCGAGATCGCCGACGACGGCGTCGACCAGGACTGCGACGGCTTCGACGCGGTCACCTGCCTCACCGACGGCGACGGCGACGGGTACGGCGACGACGACGCCCCGCTGACGTCCGCGGACGGCGACTGCGACGACGCCGGCGAGGTCCCGACCACGGACGGCGGCGACTGCGACGACGGCGACGCGACCGCCTACCCCGGCGCCCCCGAGATCGTCGACGACGGGATCGACCAGGACTGCAACGGGTTCGACGTCGTGACCTGCCTCGGCGACGCCGACGGCGACGGCTGGGGCGACGCCAGCATCGTCTCGACCGACGGCGACTGCGACGACGCGGGCGAGGTCCCCCCCACCGACGGCGGCGACTGCGACGACCTCGACGCGGCCGTCAACCCCGACGCCCCCGAGGTCTGGGACGGCGTCGACAACGACTGCGACGGCGGCGTCGACAACGCGCTCCACACCGGCTCCGGCGCCGACGGCGACCTCGTCGTGGCGGGCACCGTCGACCTCAGCGCCACCGGCCTGATGGGCGCCTGGGCGGTCGTCTCCATCGACGGCACGAACGTCACCGTCACCGTCGACAGCACCCCGCTGGGGCTGGTCCCCGGCGACGAGGTCCTCGTCCTGAACGTCCACGGCTCCGACGCCGCCCACGCCGCCGCCGGCACCTACGAGTTCGCCACCGTGGACTCGGTCAGCGGCGTCGACGTCGGCCTCCTCCAGCCGCTCGCGTCGAGCTTCGGCGAGGTCGACAACACCGACCTGACCGACCAGGACATCGTGCTCCAGCGCGTCCCCCACTTCGGCGACGTCACCGTCCCCGTCGGCTCGCTCCTGACGACGTCCGCCTGGGACGGCAGCGTCGGGGGAGTCCTCGCCTTCCGCGCCGCCGGCACGGTCCTCGTCGAGGACGGCGGCGCGATCTCGGTCGACGAGCTCGGCTTCTGGGGCGGCGCCACCGGCGGCGGCTACAACTGCGACAGCTTCCAGGGCGAGTCCTACGCCGGCGCGGGCGACGGCGAGGGCGACGGCAACTGCTCCTACTACAACGAGTCGACGGGCCAGTGGGCCCCGAACTACGGCGGCGGCGGCGCCCACATCACCGGCGGCGGCGGCAACTACGGCGGCGGCGCCCTCGGCGGCGACTCGTGGACCGGCGGCAGCGCGACGCCCCCCGAGCCGGGGCTCGAGTACGGCGACGCGGACCTGAGCACCTGGTTCCTCGGCAGCGGCGGGGGCGGCGTCTGGAACGGCGGCGACAACAACGCCGGCGAGGACCCCGGCCCCGGCGGCGACGGCGCGGGCCTGCTCTACGTCGGCGCCGCGTCGGTCGACGTCGCCGGGACCGCCGGGCTGAGCGCCATCGGCCAGACCACCTACCACTGGGCGTGGGGCTCCTGGACGTACGGCGCGGGCGGGGGCTCGGGCGGCACGATCCACCTCGAGGCAGACGCCGTCGTGCTCGCCGCGGACGCCGTGGACGCGACCGGGGGCTTCGGCGAGACCACCCACGTCCGCCTCGGCGGGGACGGCGGCGTGGGCCGGATCCGGATCGACTGCGGCACCTGCAACGGCTTCGCCCACGGCACCCCCGAGGCCGACGACGCCCTGAACGCGGGCGCCGAGCCCGACCCCGGTTTCACCGCGCCGATCCCGTAGGTACGCTGCCGCGGTCGTGAAGGCGGCCGGCACCCAGTCCTGGCGGGATCTCCTCTTCCTGCACTGGCCGATGCGGCCCGAGGACGTCCGCCCCGCCCTCCCCGCCGGTCTCCGGCTCCACCTCTGGGACAAGTGGGCGTGGGTCGGCGTGGTCGCCTTCTCGATGCACGCGATCCGCCCGACCTCGTGGTGGCCGGGCGCGGGGATGCGGTTCCTGGAGACGAACGTCCGGACCTACGTCTCGCACCGCGGCGGCCCCCCCGCCGTCTGGTTCTTCAGCCTCGACGCCGCCAGCCGCTTCGCCTGCACCGCCGCCCGCGCGACCTGGGGGCTCCCCTACTTCGCCGCCGAGATGAGCCACGAGGTGACGGACGGCGAGCACCGCTACCGCACCGTCCGCCGCGGCCGGGGGGCCGGGTTCGCCGCCCTGGAGGCCCACTGGACGCCGACGGGGACGCCCGCCCCGGCCGCGCCGGGGACGCTCGACCACTTCCTCGTCGAGCAGTACGACCTCTACAGCGTCCGGCGCGGCAAGCTGCTCCGCGGACGCGTCGAGCACCCGCCGTACGCCGTGCAGGGGGTCGACCTGGCGCGCTGCAACGAGGATCTCGTCCACGCCGCGGGCCTGAACGCCCCCTCCGGCCCCCCCGTCCACGCCTGCTACAGCCCCGGCGTGGACGTCTCCATCTTCGGCCCCGAGCGGGTCCCGGAGTCGCCATGACCGTCCTCGTCACCGGAGCCACCGGCTTCCTCGGGCGCCACGTCGCCCTCCGCCTCGCCGCCGCCGGTGAAGACGTCCGCTGCCTCGTCCGCCCCGCCTCGGCCGACCGCCTCGCGCCCGGCCTGACCGCCGTCTCCGGCGACATCACCGAGCCGCGGTGCGGCGTCGACCCCGCGGGCCTCGGCGACGTCGGCCGGGTCGTCCACGTCGCCGCCCTGTACGACCTGCGCGCCCCGGAGGAGGCCTGCCGCGCGGCCAACGTCGAGGGCACGGCGAACGTCCTCGCCCTGTGCGAGGCCCTCGGCGCGCGCCTCGACCACGTCTCCACCGTGGGCGTCGCGGGCGACTTCGACGGCGCGTTCGGCGAGGACCACTTCGACGAGGGCCAGGCCCACGGCCACCCCTACACGGCGACGAAGTTCGAGGCGGAGCGGCTCGTCCGGGAGCAGTCCGCCGTCCCCTGGCGCGTCTACCGTCCCGGCAGCATCCTCGGGGACTCGACCACCGGCGAGGCGGACAAGGCGGACGGCCTCTACCACCTCTTCCCCATCGTCCGCCGCCTCCGCGGGGCCCTCCCCGGCTGGTTCCCCGTCCTCGGCTTCGAGGGCGGCCCCCTCCCCCTCGCCCCCGTGGACTTCGTCGCCGACGCGATCGTCGCCCTGTCGTCAGCGCCGGGGCTGGACGGGCGGACCTTCCACCTCGTCGACCCGGCCCCCCCGACGCTCGGCGCCTTCGCCAACACGATCGCCCGCGCCGCCCACGCGCCGCGGTTCGCGGTTCGGATCGACACCTCGGCGTTCGACCTCCTCCCCGGCGTCACCGACCTCGTCCACCACCTCGGACCGGTCAAGCGCCTCCGCAAGAGGCACCTCGGCGGCGCCGACCTCCGCCCCATGGCCCGCCTCCTCACGGGCCGGACCACCATCGACGCGACCGCGACGACCGCCCTGCTCGCGGAGCTCGGGGTGACCTGCCCCCCGTTCGAGGACTACGCGGCGACCCTGTGGGACTACTGGGACCGGACCATCCGGACCCGCGACCGCCCCACGCTCCCCAAGCGCGTGGCCGGCCGGGTCGTCCTCGTGACCGGCGCGAGCGCGGGAATCGGCCGGGAGGTCGCGCTGCAGGTCGCCGCCGCGGGCGCGACGACGCTGCTGGTGGCCCGCAGCGCCGACAAGCTCGAGGCGCTCGCCGGCGAGATCGAGGCGGCGGGGGGGACCGCCGAGGTGTGGCCCTGCGACTGCGCGGACTACGACGCCGTCGACGCCCTCGTCGCGGGCGTGACCGAGGCCCACGGCGGCGTCGACGTCCTCGTCAACAACGCCGGCCGGTCGATCCGCCGCGGCGTCGCGGAGACCCGCTTCCACGACTACGAGCGGACGGTCCAGCTCAACTACCTCGGGGCCCTCCGGCTGACGCTCGGGCTGCTCCCGGCGATGCGCGAGCGGGGGGACGGCCACGTCGTCAACGTCCTCACGATGGGGCTGCAGACCCGCGTCCCGAACTTCGCCGCCTACCTCGCGTCGAAGGCGGCCCTGGAGGCGGCGTCGGCGTCGATCGCGGCGGAGGTCCTGTCCGACGGCGTCCACTTCACCGGCGTGTACATGCCGCTCGTGCGGACGGCGATGATCGCGCCGACCGACGTCTACAAGGCGTTCCCCGCGCTCTCCCCCGAGGAGGGGGCGGACCTCGTCACCGAGGGGATCGTGACCCGCTCCATCCGCGTGACGACGGGCCTGGGGCGGATGGCGACGTTCTGGGGCCTCATCGCCCCCGGCTCGGGCCTGATGGTGCTCAACCGGGGCGCCCGCATGCTCCCCCGCCGGGCCGCAGAAGGTGCGGGCGACGGGGGACGGCTGGTGGGCAAGATCCTCAAGGCCGTCCACTGGTAGCTACCATGCCTATCCGGTTGACTCCCAAAACTCCCATGCGTAGCGTCGGTCTGGC
>CAYFOA010000083.1:0-28755 GCA_964344575.1 uncultured Rickettsiales bacterium
CCCGGGGGGGCTCGCGCCGAGGGGGGGCGGGAGTGTCCGGCCCGCGGAGAGCCGCGGTGCCCCACAGTTCATCCCTTCCTCCCTCCCAGCCCTCGGCTGCCCCTCCGCTGCCTCGGCCGCAACTGCGCGACCCCACGCCCGATCAGTCGCAGCAGACCGGGTCGAGCATCAGCTCCGCCGACGCGCTCCGGCCCGTCAGGTCCGTGGCCGTGGCCTGGAGGAGGAAGCGGGACTCGTCGCAGGGGAGCTCCTGCTGGTTGGGGCAGACGTCCGCGTGCTCGGGATCGTTCGGGTGGTACCGCTCGGGGATCGGCGCGCTCATCGCCCAGATCGACTGCACCGACGAGCGGTCGTCCTCGCGGACGAACATCATGCGGCGGAAGGCGTCGTAGATCGGACCGCCGTCGATGCCGATCAGGTGGATCTCGTACTCCAGCTCGACCACCGGACAGAGCTGCTCCGTCTCGAACGCCAGGTCGACGTGGTACCCGCAGGAGCCCGCGTTGCCGGCGCCGAACACGATCGGGATCGTGAAGTCGTCGAACGCCTCGTACCCGTCGTAGCCGTGGCCGAGGCGGAGGACCGGCTCGGCCGTGAACGTCTCCACGCCGCCGATGGGGCAGTCGACCCGGACCGGGGACGCGAGCGGGTCGCCGCCCTCCCCCACGCAGCCCGCGAGGAGGAGCGTCGGGAGGAGGGCGAGCCGCATGCCCCCACCCTACCCCGCGCCCTTGACCGCGATGAGCGCCAACAGCTTGTCCTCCGCCGTCTCCAAGCGACGCACCGCCAGCAGCGTCCCCGCCACGTAGATCAGCGCCGCGTACGCCGCCGCCGCCGACATCGCGAAGACCAGCGCCTCCGGGGCCAGCCACCAGACCCCGTACAGCAGGCCTGCCGCGGGGAGGAGGAGCACGAACACGCCCTGCAGGATCAGCCCGCGCATCAGCGCGTAGCCGCACCCCGGCGGCTCCACGTCCCCCGTCGCCGTCGTCGCCGCCCGCGTCCCCCCGACCTGCGCCCGCGCCCCCACGATCGGGTACGGGAGCCACGCGCTCACGAAGTTCCCCACCCCCGTGAAGATCGCCTGCGCCGCCACCACCATCGCCAGCAGCACCGGCAGCTCGTCCACCATCGAGAACGCGAACGCCGCCCCCGTGATCACGCCGACGTTCAGCGTCAGCAGCACCGCCCCGTACCCCAGGTTCTTCCCCAGCAGCACCTGCAGCCGCGACACCGGCGTCTGCGTCAGGAACGCCAGCGCCCGCCCCTCGCTGCCGATCTGGTTGAAAAGCACGCTGTGCTCCACGAAGAGCAGGATCACCGCGACCATCCGGACCCAGCCCCCCGCCATCACGCGGACGTCGTCCGGCTCGAAGATGACGACGGGGAGGAACATCAGCGCCGCCTGCGTCCCCAGCGAGAACACCAGGTACGTGTTCCGCCGCAGGACCGTCACCTCCTTGCGCGCCGTCGCCCAGATCGCCGCCGGCAGCCAGACGAACGGCCGCCGCTCCGCGAGGTGCCACCGACGCCGGCGCCGGCCCCCGCCCCGCCGCCGCCGCACCAGCGACGGCGCCTCCCCGTAGCAGGCCGCGTCCTGCAGCTCGTACCCCACCACGAAGATCGCCAGCGTCAGCACCGGCGCCCCCAGCAGCCCCGCCAGCCGCACCGCCGGCTCGACGTCCAGCGCCGCCGTCGGCACCAGGAACCAGCTCGACGGCAACCACCACAGGATCGCCGCCTTCGCCTCCAGCCACGCCTCGAACGCGAAGTCCCCCTCCATCGTCGCCAGCGCCCGGTTGATCGCGATCCACGCCCCCAACACCGCCGATGTCGTCGCCACGAACGCCAGCTCCCGCATGAACCGCCGCCGCAGCAGCTCCCCCAGCGCCAGCGCGAGCAGCTGCCGCAGCCCCGCCAGGTACGGGATCACCAGCAGCCCCCACAGCAGCGCCGCCGGCCCGAACGCCCCGACGTGCGCCGCCGACGCCAGCACGATCACCGAGGGCACCGCCACCGCCGGCGTCATCAGCCCCGCCGCCGCCTCGCTGCTGTGGATCACCGCCGGGGACAGCGGGAAGCTGTACAACGCCGCCGCCATGGACTGGTTCGCCGTCACCCGGGCCGTCACGCTGAACAGCAGGTACGCGTGCGCCGCCAGCAACACCAGCGAGACCGCCGCCGTCGCCCCCACCAACGTCTCGAACCGGTCCAGCACCAGTCCGGTCCCCGCCGCCACCACGAGCAGCCCTGCGAGCGACACGATCGGGGAGACGTACCCCGCGATCCGGATCGCCCATCCCCGCGTCTTGAGCCGCCGGAAGTACAGCAGGACGCGGAGCGTGAGGATGGTCCCGAGCCGGCCGAGGAACCCCACCTACGCGAGCCACCCCAGCAGCTCGGCGCCCCGGTGCTGCGACTCGGTGTCGACGAGGTCCACGAACAGCTGCCCCAGCGGCACGTCGTCCGCGACCCCCGCCCGCTCCCGCAGCTCCGCCAGCGTCCCGTGCGCCCGGAGCCGGCCCTGGTCGATGATCGCGACCGAGCTGCACAGCGCCTCCGCCACCTCCATGACGTGGGACGTGAAGAACACCGTCAGCCCCCCCGCCAGCGTCGCCTCCTTGAGGACGCCGTAGATGGCCCGCGAGGTCACCGCGTCGATCCCGTTGAACGGCTCGTCGAGGAACAGCACCGACGGCTTGTGGAGCAGCGCGCAGGCCAGGCCGACCTTCTTCTTCATCCCCATCGAGTAGTCGACGATCGCCTTGTCCGCGTCCGCGTCCCCCAGCGCGAGGAGCGACAGCAGCGAGTCGGACCGCGCCTCCACCGTGCGCCCGTCCAGCCCGTACAGCCGCCCCGCGTACCAGAGCATCTCCCGCCCCGTCAGCCGCTCGTACAGGACCGGCTCCTCGGGGAGGATGCCGATGCGGGACTTCGTCGTGACGGGGTCGGCGAGGACGTCGCAGCCGGCCACGCGGACGCTGCCGGAGGTCGGCCGGAGGAGCCCCGTGAGGATCTTGATGGTGGTGGACTTGCCCGCCCCGTTGGGCCCGAGGAAGCCGAAGAACTCCCCCGCGGGGACGACGAGGTCCAGCCCGTCCACCGCGCGCACGTCGCCGAAGTGCTTGACGAGGGCGCGGACTTCGACGGCAGGCTCCACGGCGGCGGGAACCTACCGCCAAGCGGAGCGGGCCGCCAACCCGAAGGCTGGCGGCCCGCCGCTCTCTCCCCCCGCCGGGCGAGGCTGGTGGTGGCTACTGCTGGCCGTCGCTGCCGCCGTCGTCCACCGAGAGGTAGACGTCGTAGGCGACGCCGGCCGTGCTGCCCTCGGCCAGGTAGACGAGCACGCGCCAGGTGCCCGCCTCGTCGGCCGTGGTCTCGAAGACGGCGTAGTCGTCGTTGCCGAACGCGCCGCCGGCGTACGCGCCGTCCGGCCCGTACAGGGCGAAGTCGACGTCGCCGTCGGCCACCTCGGAGTCCACCGCGACGCGGACGCGGTCGCCGGCGGACGCCTCGAACTCGAACCAGTCCTCGTCCTGCTCGCAGGCCATCTGCTCGATGGCCTCGCCGGCGAGCGCCGCGGACGCGTCGGAGCCGTCGTTGGGCTCGCTGCTGTCGGCGCTGCAGGCCGCGAACGGGTCGCGGACGCGGAGGCTGTAGGTGGTGCCGTCGGCGCCGCCCCGGTCGCCCGTCAGGACGACGACGATGCGGTGCGCGCCGGACTCGGCGGCCTCGAACTCGACCTCGGCGCGGTCGCCGCGGATCTCGGAGCTCGCCATGAACTTCCCGTCCGGGCCGGACACCATCACCTCGATGTCGCCCTCGGCGCGGTTGAAGCGGGCCACGACGCGGGCGGCCGCGCCGGCCTCGAGGTCCATCGAGAAGAAGTCGACGTCGTCGGCGCACGCGCTGCGGGACAGCGGCGCGTCGTAGCCGGTCGACGCGGCGAGCTCGATGCGGTCGTCGGGCTCGGCGTAGTCCGCCAGGCAGGGGAACATGTTCAGGTACTCGGTCGCCTGCTCGAACGTCCACTCCGTGGGGGCGGTGGAGTACGAAGCGACCGAGTCCTCGACCTCCGGGGCGAGCGGCGCGTCGTCGATCGTCGCGTCGCAGGCCGCCAGGCCGAGGGTCAGGCAGAAGGCCGTCAGGAGTCGGGGGAAGTGGTTCATGGGCTGGGCTCCTCCATGTCGTCGCGCAGTGGACCCGCTATCGGCGGTGGCGCGGGGACCTTTGAGGAGGAGCGTCGAAAAAAGGGGTGGGGGCGCGCTATTCTCGGGGCGGGAGGAGGCGCCATGGGGACGCTGATCGTGGCCGCCGTCGTCATCGGCGCCGTCATCTGGGGGCTGCTCCGGCTGGAGCAGAACCTCCAGCGGAAGCACACCTCGTCGGCCCCGCGGGCCGTCATCTCGAAGGACGCGCCAGGGCCCCCGGCGGCGCCGTCCTCCCCGGCGGTCGCCAAGCCTCCTGCGTTGGACGAGGCGCCGCCGGCCCCACCGGCGTCCACCGTCCCGCCGCCGTCCGCCGATCCGCCGAGCCCCGGCGGCACGGCCACCGACTTCTTCGATCCGCCCACCGCGACCGCGGACCTGGCCGCCGCCGACCCGGGGCCCGCCGAGGCCGAGGAGCCGGCCGAGGACCTCGCCACCCTGACCGCGGGCGAGCGCCTCCGGGAGATCCTCGACGACCTCGGCGAGGACGCGTCGGTCGACTCCACCGCGGGCCGCAGCGGCGACCCCGGCTCCCTGTCCGCCGTCCCCCCCGCCGAGGACGAGGCCGCCGCCCACCTCGAGGAGCTCCGCGTCGCCCTCGAGTCCGGCAAGGCCCCCCGCGCCGAGGTGGTCGAGGCGTTGGCCGCCGACCCCATCACGCGCCGCCCCATCTACCTCGTGCTCAAGGCCGAGAAGAAGGCGTCCCTCATCCCCCAGAAGCTGCGGACGCGGAAGGCGATGGCGGAGGCCGACTTCGTCAACTGGGTCGTGGACAGCGATCTCGGCGCGCCGCCGGACGCCGTCGAGGAGGTCGAGGTCGTCAGCGAGGGGGGCTGGGACTGGTACCTGTACCGCTTCGAGGCCGGCGACCGCGGCCCCATGGCGGGCGCGTCGGGCCCCTGGAAGCGGAAGGAGGGGCCCGGCGGCGAGCCCCGCGGCCAGACCGGCAGCGACCTCACCGCCTGGAACGACGCCGGCGCCCGGGGGTGGGTCCGGTCCCTCGTGGAAGGCTTCGATCCCAAGAAGGGTTGAACGAACGATGGAAGCCCTGGCCGCGATCTTCGAGCTGCTGTCCTACGTCGTCCTCGGCGAGGCGCTGCTGTCCTGGGTGCAGAGCCCGCACGACACGCCGCGCAAGCAGCTCAGCCAGTTCACCGAGCCGCTGTACGCGCCGATCCGGCAGGTGATCGATCCGCAGAAGACGGGGGGGCTGGACCTGTCGCCCCTGGTCTACATCTTCGGGTTCCAGATCCTCGCGAGCATGTGCCGCGCGAGTGCCTATTAGCCGAGCATGTGGCCCATGCGGAGGGCCTTCGTCTCCAGGTAGACGGAGCTGTGCTCGTTGGTCGCGACGAGGACGGGGATGCGCCCCTCGATGGTGACGCCGAGCTCCTCGAGCTTGGTCACCTTGCGGGGGTTGTTCGTCATCAGGCGGACCGACGCGACGCCGAGGTCGCGGAGGATGAAGGCGGCGGCGCCGTAGTCGCGGACGTCGTCGGGGAGGCCGAGGAGGCGGTTGGCGTCGACGGTGTCGTGGCCGTCCTCCTGCAGCGCGTAGGCGGCGATCTTGTTCGCCAGGCCGATGCCGCGCCCCTCCTGGCGGAGGTAGACGACCGCGCCGGGGCCGCGCTTGCGGATGTAGTCCATCGCGAACCGGAGCTGGTGCTTGCAGTCGCACTTGAGGCTGCCGAGGACCTCGGACGTGAAGCACTCGTCGTGCACGCGGACGGGGACCGCGGTGAGGTCGTGGACCTCGCCGTAGACGATCGCGACGGGCTCCGTGCCGGTGCGGTTGTCCCGGTAGGCGCGGACGCGGAAGGCGCCGTGCTCGGTGGGAAGCAACGTCTCGGAGACGAACTGGAAGTCGGGCGGGGCCATGGGGATGACAAGTACCTCCGACAGGCGTAGGACTACGCCGGCTGGCCCCTACTTAAGAGCGTAAACCGGCGCAGTCAAGCGATTGATGAAGCATTCCGAAGACATCCGCGGACGGCGCGTGCCCGTCGTCCTGACGCTCCCCGCCGACCTGCACACGCCGGTGTCCGTCTACCTGCGGCTGCGGGACCGGAGCAGCCACACGTTCCTCTTCGAGTCCGTCGAAGGAGGGGAGCGGCTGGCGCGGTATTCGTTCGTCGGGTTCCGGCCGTCGCTGCTGCTCCGATCGTGGGGCGGCCACACCGAGGTCGAGCACCGGGTGGGGCCGCGGGCGGGGCAGGTGGACGTCCACGAGCGGGACCCGCGCGACGTGCTCCGGGACATCGTCCGCCGCGCGCCCCTGGAGGAGCGGGACGACCTGCCGCGGTTCCTCGGCGGGGCGGTCGGGTTCTTCGGCTACGACAGCGTCCGGCTCGTCGAGGACGTCCCCCGGAACAACCCCGATCCGCTGGCCACCCCGGACATCAACCTGGCGTTCCACGACACGCTCGTCGCGTTCGACCACCTGCGCGCCGTCATGCACCTCGTCCGCATCCTCGAGATCGGCGAGGGCGACGACGTCGGCGCGATGGAGGGGGCGGCGCGGGCCGAGCTGGACGCGCTCGCGAGCGATCTCCACGAGCCCTGCCCGGCGCCGCCGGTGGGGGGCGCGGGGTCGCCGCCGGAGCTCCGGTCGAACGAGACGGCCGAGGGGTTCGCGGCGAAGGTGGCGCGCGCCAAGGAGCACATCGTCGCGGGGGACATCTTCCAGGTCGTGCTGTCGCGGCGGATCACGGCGGACATCACGGTCGACCCGTTCGCGCTGTACCGCGCCGTCCGCGTCCTCAACCCGTCGCCGTACCTGTTCTTCCTGGAGATGGGGGACCACACGCTGGTCGGCGCCTCGCCGGAGATGCTGGTCCGGGTCCACGGGCGGGACGTCGAGACGCTGCCGATCGCGGGGACGCGGCGCCGGGGCGTGGACGAGGCGGAGGACGCGGCGCTGGAGGCGGAGCTCCGGGCGGACCCCAAGGAGTGCGCCGAGCACGAGATGCTGGTGGACCTGGGGCGGAACGACCTCGGCCGGGTGAGCCGGTTCGGGACCGTGCGGCTGGCGGAGCACATGACGGTCCACCGGTTCAGCCACGTCATGCACCTGGTCTCGCGGGTGGTCGGCGAGCTGCGGGAGGACGTGGACGCCCTGGACGCGCTGTACGCGACGTTCCCCGAGGGGACGGCCAGCGGGGAGGCGAAGGTCCGGGCGATGGAGATCATCGAGGACCTCGAGAAGTCGGCCCGGGGCGTGTACGCGGGCGCGGTCGGGTACCTCGACTACCGGGGCGACCTGGACACCTGCATCGCGATCCGGACGGTGATCGTGGCGGGCGGCCAGGCCCACGTGCAGGCGGGCGCGGGGATCGTCTACGACTCGGTCCCCGAGGCGGAGTACGAGGAGACGGCGAACAAGGCGCGGGCGCTGCTGGAGGCGATCCGGAAGGCCGAGATGGGGGAGCTGGTCTGATGCTCCTGATCGTCGACAACTACGACAGCTTCACCTTCAACCTCTACCAGATGCTGGGGGGGCTCCATCCACGGATCGAGGTGGTCCGGAACGACCGGATCACGGTGGGCGAGATCGCGGCGGCGGGGTTCGACGGGATCGTGCTCAGCCCCGGCCCGGGGACGCCGGACGAGAGCGGCGTCTGCCTCGACGTCCTTCGGGAGCTGGAGGGGACGCTGCCGATCCTGGGGGTCTGCCTCGGGCACCAGGCGATCTGCCAGGTGCGGGGGGCGACGGTGGTCCGGGCGGCGCTGCCGGTGCACGGGAAGCCGAGCGAGGTGCGCCACGACGGGCAGGGGCTGTTCGCGGGGCTGCCGCAGCCGTTCACGGCGGGGCGGTACCACTCGCTGGTGGTCGACCCGGCGACGATCCCGCCCGAGCTGATGGTGACGGCGTCGACGGACGACGGCGAGGTGATGGCGGTGCGGCACGTCTCGAACCCGACGGTGGGGGTGCAGTTCCACCCCGAGTCGATCCTGACGCCCGAGGGGGAGCGGCTGCTGGCGAACTTCCTCGGGATGCTGCCCGGGTAGACTCCGCCGCCATGCTGCGTGACTTGCTGAACCGGGTGCTCGACGGCGGCGACCTGTCGCGGGCGGACGCGCGGGGGGCCATCGACGCGCTGATGTCGGGGAAGGTCCGGCCCGAGCAGGCGGCGGCGCTGCTCGCGGGGCTGCGCTGCAAGGGGGAGACGCCGACGGAGATCGCGGGGATGGCGGAGGCGATGCGGGCGCACGCGGTCGCCGTGACGCCGCCCGAAGGCGCGGTCGTGGTCGACACGTGCGGGACCGGGGGGGACGGGGCGCACACGATCAACATCTCGACGGCGGCGGCGTTCGTCGTCGCGGCGGGCGGGGCGGTCGTGGCGAAGCACGGGAACCGGTCGATCTCGTCGAAGTGCGGGTCGGCGGACGTGCTGGAGGCGCTGGGGGTGAAGCTGGACGTGGGCGTGGCCGGCGTCGAGCGGTGCCTCCGGGAGGCCGGGATCGGCTTCATGTTCGCGCCCGCGCACCACCCCGCGATGAAGCACGTGATGCCGGTGCGGCGGTCGCTGGGGGTGCGGACGGCGTTCAACCTGCTGGGGCCGCTGACGAACCCCGCGGGGGCGCGCCGGCAGGTCATCGGGGTCTACTCGCCGAAGGTGGGCCGGCTGATGGCGGAGGCGCTGGGGGAGCTGGGCAGCGTCCACGTCCTCGTGGTCCACGGGGACGGGCTGGACGAGCTGTCGATCGCGGGGCCGACGACGATCTGGGAGCTGCGGGACGGGACGGTGACGGAGCGCGAGGTGACCCCGGGGGACCTCGGGATCCCGACGTCGCCGCTGGAGGCGCTGAGGGGCGGCGACGCGGTCCAGAACGCGGCGGCGCTGGAGTCGATCCTGGCGGGCGAACCGGGCCCGCGGGGGGACGCGGTGGCGATCAACGCGGGGGCGGGGCTGTACGTCGGGGGCCTGGCGGACACGCTGCGGGACGGCGTCGCGCGGGCGCGAGAGCTGCTGGCGGAGGGCGCGGCGGTCGCGAACCTGGAGGCGTTGAGGAGCTCCTCGAACGCCTGACGAGAACGAGAACGAGAACGAGAACGAGAGCCCGAACTACCCCGACGGGCGCACCGGGGCGACGGGTGGCGACGGGTGTCTGGATCGGCGATTGGAGCATTAGCTCCTCGCAACCAGCTGGAATCACACCACAATCAACGGTGTCTGGAACGGAGCATTGCGCTTCCCGCGGGTCCGGACGCGGGGGCGGTGCTCCTCCTGTGGCGGCGCCTGAACCGGGCCAGTACCCTTCGGACCGCATGTCCATCCTCGACGAGATCGCGCAACGCAAGAAGTGGGAGCGGGGGGTCCTCCGGGACGCGCTGCGCGGCCACCTTCGCGAGCCGCCGGGCGTCGGGTTCATGCCGGCGGAGGACGTGCTCGCCGAGGCCGCGCGGCTGTTGAAGGCGGGGGGCGCCGAGCGGCCGGGGCGGCGACCGTGGGAGGGGGCGCTCGCGCAGGCCGACGAGCTGACCGTCATCGCCGAGGTCAAGCGCCGATCGCCGTCCGCGGGGACGTTCGCGTCGTGGACCGACCCCGCCAAGCTGGCGTCCGTCTACGCCGAGCACGGCGCCGCCGCCGTCTCCTGCCTCACCGACGCCGAGTACTTCGACGGGCGGCCCGCGTTCCTGCCCCGCTGCCGGGAGGTCTTCGGCGGCCCCGTCCTGCGGAAGGACTTCCTCGCCGACGAGCTCGACGTGGCCGTGTCCGCCGCGCTCGGCGCCGACGCGATCCTCCTGATCGTCTCGATGCTCGGGCCCGAGACCGCGCGGATGATCGAGCTGGCGCGGTGCTTCGACCTGGGCGTGCTCGTCGAGGTCCACGACCGCCGCGAGCTCGAGATCGCGATGGCCGCCCAGGCGCCCGTGATCGGGATCAACAACCGCGATCTGAGGACGTTCACCGTGGACCTGGGGACCACCGAGCGGCTCGCCGAGGCGATCCCGCCGGGGGTCGTCGTCGTCGCCGAGTCGGGCATCAAGTCCGCCGCCGCCGCCGCCCGCATGCGCCGCGCCGGCGCGCACGCCGTCCTCGTGGGGGAGTCGCTCGCCCGCGGCGGCGGCGCCGGGCTGGCCGCGCTCCGCGTCCGCGGGGGCCGCGGGCGGATCTTCGACGCGACCGGGAGCGGCGGTGCCGCCGTCGGTCAGGGGGGTTTTCGTCTCCGGAACCAAGACGAAACCTCCACTGAGGACGCTCAGCGCCCGTTTCGTCCCGATTCCGGAGACAAAACCGCCGCTGAGGAACCGCTCGGGGCCACGGCCTTCGACGGACTCGCCTCGGGGGGGATCGTCCTCCCGGGGTCCGGCCTCGTCCTTCCCGAAGGGTTCGGGACCCCAGGCGTCGAGGCGATGTCCCCCGAATCGGAGCTGCACACGATCAAGGTCTGCGGCCTGACCCGCGCCGAGGACGTCGCCGCCGCCGCCGCCGCGGGGGCGACGCACGCCGGCTTCATCCTCGCCGCCGAGTCGAAGCGGCGCATCGCCGACCTCCGCGACCTCCCCGCCCTCGTCGCGGCCGCCCACGACGCGAACCTCCTCGCTGTCGGCGTGTTCGTGAACGCGGACCTCGACGACGTCCGCGGCCTCGCCCGCCGCGCCGGCCTCGACGTCGTCCAGCTGCACGGAGACGAGGACGTCGCCGCCGTCCGCGCCCTGAGCGCCGACGAGCTCACCGTCTGGAAGGCGCTCCAGGCCGGCCCCGACTTCGCCCCCGAGGACGCCGACGCCTTCTGGGCCGCCGGCGCCGCGGCCGTCCTCATCGACAAGTGGCACCCGAAGCAGCGCGGCGGCACGGGCGAGGCGCTCGACCCGAAGATCGCCGCCGCCGTCGCCCGCCGCGGCCCCACCGTCCTCGCCGGCGGCCTCGACGGGGACAACGTCGCCGCCCGCGTCGCGACCGTCCGCCCCTGGGGCGTCGACGCGTCGTCCCGCCTCGAGTCCGCCCCCGGGGTCAAGGACGCCGACCTCGTGCACGCCTACGTCGAGGCTGCTAGGAAGCAGCCGTGAGCGGACCCTTCGATCCCGCCGGCCGCTTCGGCCCCTACGGCGGCGCCTACGTCCCCGAGACCCTCGTCGCGCCGCTGCAGGAGCTCTGCGAGGCGTGGGACGCCGCGCAGGCGGACGCCTCCTTCGCCGCCGAGCTCGACCACCTCCTCGCCGAGTGGGCCGGCCGCCCCACGCCGACGACGTTCGCCCCCCGCCTGAGCGACCACCTCGGCGGCGCCCGCGTCTTCCTCAAGCGCGAGGACCTCAACCACACCGGCGCCCACAAGCTCAACAACGCCCTCGGCCAGGCGCTGCTCGCCAAGCGCATGGGCAAGCGCCGGATCATCGCGGAGACGGGCGCCGGCCAACACGGCGTCGCGACGGCCACCGCCTGCGCGAAGCTCGACCTCGACTGCATCGTCTACATGGGCGAGGTCGACGCCGCCCGGCAGGCGCTGAACGTCTACCGGATGCAGCTCCTCGGCGCCGAGGTGCGGACCGTCGACAGCGGCTCCCGCACGCTGAAGGACGCCATCAACGAGGCGCTCCGCGACTGGGTCACCCACGTCGACGACACCTACTACCTCCTCGGCTCGGCCCTCGGCCCGCACCCCTACCCCACCGTCGTGCGCGAGTTCCAGGCCGTCATCGGGCGGGAGGCGCGGGCGCAGATCCAGGGGGACACCGCCGCGGGGCGGCTGCCCGACGTCCTCGTCGCCTGCGTCGGCGGCGGCTCCAACGCCATCGGCCTCTTCCACGCCTTCCGGGACGACCCCTGCCGCATGGTCGGCGTCGAGGCGGGCGGCGAGGGCGTCGCCACCGGCCGCCACGCCGCGCGCTTCGAGGGCGGCTCCCCCGGCGTCCTCCACGGCACCCGGACCTACCTCCTCCAGGACGGCTGGGGCCAGATCCGCGAGACCCACAGCGTCAGCGCCGGCCTCGACTACCCCGCCGTCGGCCCCGAGCACGCCATGCTCGCCGACGCCGGCCGCATCGAGTTCACCTCCGCCACCGACGACGAAGCCCTCGCCGCCTTCCACCTCCTCGCCGAGCTCGAGGGGATCATCCCCGCGCTGGAGTCGTCCCACGCCGTCGCGTGGGCGATCCGCGAGGTCCCGAAGCTCCCGTCGGACCAGGTCGTCCTCGTCAACCTGAGCGGGCGCGGCGACAAGGACGTCCGCCAAGTCGCGGCCCTCGAAGGGGTCGACCTGGGATGAGCGACGCCCCGACCCGCAAGGCCTTTGTCCCCTACCTGACGGCGGGGGACCCCGACCTCGCGACCACCCGCGCGCTCGCCCACATGCTCGCCGCCGAAGGCGCCGACGTCCTCGAGCTGGGCGTCCCCTTCACCGACCCCATCGCCGACGGCCCCGTCAACCAGCGCGCCGGCCAGCGCGCCCTCGACCGCGGCGTCACCCCGGGCGACGTCCTCCAGCTCGTCCGCGACCTCCGCGCCGACGGCTTCGCGCTCCCCATCGTCCTCTTCACGTACAGCAACCCGCTGCTCCGGCTCGGCGACGACGACCTCGACGGCGTCTCGATGGTGCTCGTCACCGACCTCCCCCCCGAGGAGGCGTCCGGCCACGTCGCCCGCTGCCGCGCCGCCGGGATCGACACCGTCTTCCTCGCCGCCCCGACCACCCCGCTCGACCGCATCCGCACCCTCGCCGAGCACTCGACGGGCTTCCTGTACTACGTCTCGAGCAAGGGCGTGACGGGCGCCCGGCGCGAGCTGCCGGACGACCTCGAGGGCCAGGTCGCGCGCCTCCGGGACTTCACCGACCTCCCCATCTACGTCGGCTTCGGCATCTCCACCCGCGAGACGGCCGCGCGCGTCTGCGCCGTCGCCGACGGCTACGTCGTGGGGAGCGCCATCGGCCGCGTCATCGAGCGAGCGGTCGCGGACGGCGCGGACAGCGCCGGCGTCGTCGAGGCGGTGCGCGCCTTCGTACGAGCCATCGACCCGAGGAGCTGACCGAAGCCGCGGCCCGCCCTGGTCGGGGCGGGCGCTCGTGACGGTCCGCTGCCGATCTGATGAAGCTCAATTCTCCGTTCCAGACACCAAGGTTTTCGCTGCAATTCCAGTATGTTGCGGAGCGCTAATACGCAATTGGCCGATCCAGACACCTGTCGGGGGACACCTGTCGGGGGACACCTGTCGGGGAACTGTCGGGGGACCTAGTCGGGGCGGGCCATTCGGAGGGCGCCGAGGGCTGCTACGGGGTACGCCCGCTCGGGGATCGTGCGGCGCTCGTAGGGGTTCTTCGCGACGTGACCGACCGCCACCCCGTCGCGGTAGTGGACCACCCGCGGCGCCTCGCCGGGGCGGAGGGCCACCATCGAGGCCGTCTGGGGCTGCTCGACGTCGACGTCCGCCTCGATCTCCGTCACCTCGGGCTCGTACGTGATCGCGTCCACCGCCGGCGCCAGCGTCGACGCGGCCATCACCGTCGCCGTCACCAGCGGCGCCTCGGGCGGCTCCGCGCCGGCCTGGCGCGCCTCCAGGTCGAAGTGCCAGCCCGTCGTCGCCGCCAGCAGCAGCACCAGCAGCATCGGCCGGATCGCGCGCGGAGGCGCCTTCACGCTCTCCGCCCGGCCCCACCCGCGACGCATCACCAGGTCCGTGATGTCCGGGTGGCGCTTGCCCACCTGCCAGCGGGCGGAGCACACCGAGATCGTGTTGATGAACGTCCCCAGCAGGCTCGGCGAGATGTCCTTGTCGGCGATGTAGTCGTCGACGTCCACGCCCGAGACCTCGGTCGCGTCGGGGTCCACCCCCGCCAACGGAGCGGCGCGGAACGACGGCAATCGCGCCCCGGCGCGACGCTTGCGCGGGGCCAGCGACCGCGTCGACGGGATCCACGGCTGCGTCGGGGCGGGGACCGCCTCCAGCGCCCGCTCCAGCTCGTCCACCAGCCGGTCTGCCGTGGGACGGATCGACAGGTCGGGCGAGATCATCCGGTCGATCAGCCGGTCGAGCAGCGCCCGCAGCGTCCGCTCGTCCCCGTCCTCGGACGTGTCGCCTCCGAGCGTCAGGCTCATCAGCACCACGCCCAGCTGGCGGATGTCGTCGGCCATCGCGAGGAGCTCGTCCTTGCGGGTCGCGCACGCGCGCAGCAGCCCGAAGTCCTCGAGGATCGCGCGGCCGCCGTGGTCGACGCGGATCGACGCCACCGTCAGGCCGCCGTGCGCCTGCCCCATCGTGTGGAGCGACTCCAGCGCGATCGCCACCTGCAGCGCCGCCGACGCGACCGCCGTCGCCCCCATGCCGTCCAACATCAGCTCCCCGCTGATCAGCGGCGCCCCCGGGATCGCCGTCAGATCACCGATCGACCGCCCCGGCGCCGCCGGCATCACGAGGAACGGACGACCGACGTGGAACCCGTGCTCGTACACGGGGCGCAGGCCCTCGATCTCGAGCTTCGCCAGCGCCTGCATGCGGGCGACGATGTCCACCCGCGCGAGCGCCTCCGGCATCGACGGCGCGATGTGCAGCTCGACCGGCCGCTCCCGCAGCGTGTCGAAGCAGCGGTAGACGACGACCTCGTCGGACTGCCGCACCCGCTCGATCGGCCGGTACCGAACGGACGGCATGTCCGCCAACGCGTTCGTCGAACGGCCCCCTGTCAGCTTGATCGCCTGGCCCATGGTGCACCACCCTCAACACCAATACACACTCTGCCCTACTGAGCATTATGGGGCCGCATTCGTGAAGATGCAACTGGGACGAGAATCGGTCGTCAGGACCAGTGCTCCAACAGGAGTCGGCGCAGCTCGTCGGGAGCGTCGACGTGGAGCCAATGCCCGGCGTCTTGGATCGTCAACCCACCCAATGCGTCGAGGCGGGCGTTGACGTCGGGATCGGCGAACCGGTCGGAGCGGCCTCCGCGGACGTGGAGGACGTCTTCGGAGGCGACGACGTCCCACAGATCGGTCCGCCAGTAGTCGTCGATCAGGGCGCGCACGACGTCGAGGTCGAAGGCCCACGTCAGCCCCCCGCCGTCCGCCTTCCGGAGGGACGTCGTCAGCCACTGCGCGGCGGGCAGCGAGAGCCCGGCCTCCATCAGCGCCTCGACCACCTCGCGGCGGGTCGCCGCCGGCAGCCGGACCTGCCCGATCGCGGCCAGCACCTCCGCGACCTGGTTCCCGTCGGAGGTGAGCACGCCGGGGAACGAGTCGAGCACGAACGTCCGGACGCCCGGGTGCCGGCGCGCGTAGGCGAGGGCGACCTTGCCGCCGAAGCTGTGGCCGATGACCACGTCCGGGGTGAAGGGGAGCGCGTCGAGGTCGTCGACGCAGGCCTCCAGGGTGTGCGGCGGCGCGAACCCGTGGGACTCGCCGTGCCCGCGCAGGTCGATCAGGACGAACCGCCACCCCGGCAGGTGCGTCGCGAGCTTGCGGCAGTACAGCCGCCAGTTCTTCTTGTTCGCGAGGATCCCGTGCAGGACCCAGGCGACGCGGTCGCCGCTGCCTTCGACGAGATGCGCGGGGGTTGTGGTCACGGCTCGGGAGTGTACGCTCCGTCGCTGCTCACGCGAGAGGATCCGATGGACGACAGCCTGCGCCTGCGCCTGTTGCGCGACATGGTCTACGCGCGGCGCTTCGAGGAGCGCTGCTACGAGGCCTACGTCGAGCGGAAGATCGGCGGCTTCCTGCACCTGTATCCGGGCCAGGAGGCCTGCGCGTACGGCGTGATGGCGGCCGCCCGGCCCGGCCACGACTACGTGATCACCGGGTACCGCGACCACGTCCACGCGATCGCGTGCGGCGTCGAGCCCAAGGCCGTCATGGCCGAGCTGTACGGCAAGGCGACGGGCTGCTCCAAGGGGTTCGGCGGGTCGATGCACCTCTTCGACGTCGGCAAGCGCTTCATGGGCGGCTACGCGATCGTCGGCGGCCCGTTCCCGCTGGCCGCGGGGATGGCGATGGCGCTGAAGCACCAGGGGCACGACGACACCATCGCGATCTGCTTCCTCGGCGACGCCGCGAACAACCAGGGGACGTTCCACGAGACGATGAACATGGCGTCGGTGTGGGAGCTGCCGGTGCTCTTCGTGTGCGAGAACAACCTCTACGGCATCGGGACAGCCATCGAGCGGAGCACCGCCGTCCTCGACCAGTACAAGCGCGTGGACGCGTACGGGATCCCCGCGAACTGGGCCGACGGGCAGGACGTCGAGGCGGTCTACGCGGCGGCGGGCGAGGCGGTCGGCCACGTCCGCGGCAAGCGGCAGCCCTACTTCCTCGAGCTCAACACGTACCGCTTCCGCGGCCACTCCATGTCCGACGGCGGCAAGTACCGGACGAAGGAGGAGGAGGCGGAGTGGAAGAAGCGGGATCCGATCCGGATCCTCAAGGACCGGCTGATCGCGGCCGGGGCGCTGACCGAGGACGCCTACAAGACGATGGACCGGGAGACGCTGCGGGAGGTCGAGGACGTGGTCGTCCCCTTCGCGGAGAACTCGCCCGAGCCGGACGTCGCCGACGTGGCGAAGTACGTCCTCGCCGAGGGCGACCCGTGGGCGCGGGGAGGGTCGGTCTGATGGCGAACCTCTACCTCTGGGAGGCGCTCCAGCGGGCGCACGACGAGGAGCTCGCCAACGACGACGGCGTCGTCATCATGGGCGAGGACGTGGGCAAGGCCGGCGGCACCTACAAGGCGACGCTGGGGCTGTGGACGAAGTACGGCGAGCGACGCGTCATCGACACCCCGATCTCCGAGGGGTCCTTCACGGGCATCGCCATCGGCGCGTCGTTCCTGGGGATGCGGCCGATCGTCGAGATCATGTCGGTCAACTTCGCGTGGCTGGCGATGGACCAGCTGATGAACACGGCGGCGAAGGTCCGGTACATGAGCGGCGGCCAGCTGGCGGCGCCGATCGTGATGCGGAGCCCCGGCGGGACCGCGCACCAGCTCGGCGCGCAGCACTCCGCGCGGATGGAGAAGGTGTTCATGGGCATCGCCGGGCTGCGGGTGGTGACCCCGTCGACGCCCGACCAGGCGTACGGGCTGCTGAAGTCCGCGGTCCGGTGCGAGGATCCGGTGTTCATCAACGAGCACGAGCGGATGTACAACCTCCGCGGCGAGGTCCCCGAGGGCGAGCACTTCCACCCCCTGGAGGGGAGCCGCGTCGCCCGCGAGGGGCGCGACGTCACGCTGTTCGGCTACAACATCTCGACCTGGTGGAACCTCGAGGCGGCGAAGGTGCTGAGCGCCGAGCACGGCATCGAGTGCGAGGTCGTCGACCTGTTCGCGCTCAAGCCGCTGGACCGCGAGGGCATCGCGCGGTCGGTCCGGAAGACCCACCGGGCGCTGATCTCGGAGGAGGCGGAGGCGCCCGTGGGGGTCGGCTCCGAGGTGATGGCGATCCTCAACGAGGAGGCCTTCTGGGAGCTGGACGCGGCCCCGCAGCGGGTGTCCGCGCTGGACGTGCCGGTCCCCTACAACGCGGGGCTGGAGCACGCCGCGATCCCGACGGAGAAGTGGGTGATCGAGGGTGTGCTGAAGATGTTCGGGAGGCTGTAGCGATGGCCGACAAGACTCCGATCAAGGTCCCCGCGCTGAGCGCGACGATGGAGGACGGCGTCCTCGTCTCGTGGGAGGTGGACGTGGGCGCCGCGGTGGAGCGGGGGGACGTCGTCGCGCTGCTCGAGACGGACAAGGCGGTGATGGACGTCGAGGTGTTCGCGGACGGGTTCCTGAGCGGGCCGCTGGTGCCCGCCGGCACGACCGTGCCCGTCGGCGCCGCCATCGGGTTCGTGGTGGAGAGCGCGGACGACGTGGAGGGAGGCGAGGCCGTCGTCGAGGCGCCTGCTCCCCTCGAGAACGAGAACGAGAACCGGAGCGCGGGACGCGCGGGAGGTCGCGTGCCGCCGGAGGCGGCGCGTCCGAAGGATGGGCGCCAGGACGGCGCCCACAACGAGAGTTCGAGAACGAGCACGAGCACGAGCACGAGCTCGAGCGGCGCGGCGGCTGCCCACGGTCTCCTCCGCGGAGCCGCCCCCGCTCCCCGCCCCTCGGCCGGCGTCGCGTCCCCGCTCGCCCGGTCGGTGGCCGGCGCCCTCGGGATCGATCTGAACACCATCACCGGCACGGGTCCCGGCGGGGCGCGGATCGCGATCGACGTGGTGAGCGCGGCTCCGGCCGCGGGGGCGGCGCCGGCCGCCGCTGCCGCGCCGATCGACGTCCCCGGCACCGCTCGCGCGATGTCCCCCATCGAGGCCGCCACCGCCGCGGCCATGGGCGCGACCACCGTCATGCCGCTCTTCCGGGTCACCGTGAAGGCCCGGTTCGACGTCCTCAAGCGCGCCGCCAAGGCCGCCGGCGTCTCCGCCACCGTCGCCATCGCGCGGGCCTGCGCGCTGGCCATGGCCGACCACCCCAAGGTCAACGCCGCGTGGTCCGGGCCGAAGCAGATCACCGAGCGGGATCACGTCGACGTCGGCATCGCCGTCGCCGCCGAGGGGGGGCTCGTCGTCCCCGTGCTCCGGGACGTCGCGCGCGCCGAGCTCGCCGCCCTGACCGCCGCCTGGAAGGACGTCGTCGGCCGCGCCCGCAACCGGCGCCTGGTCCCCGCCGACTGGGAGCACCCGACGTTCACCGTGTCCAACATGGGCATGCTCGGCGTCGAGCACTTCGACGCCATCCCGACCGTCGGCACGTCGGCGATCCTCGCGATCTCCACCGCCGGCGACGACGGCCGCGTCCCGCTCTGCCTCACCGCCGACCACCGGGTCGTCAACGGGGCCGACAGCGCCGCATACCTCAACACGCTCCGCGACCTGATCGAGGATCCGGCTTCCTGGCTCGCTCCTGCCGGCCCCGCGATCCCCGAGGGGGACTGGGACTACGACGTGGTCGTGGTCGGAGGCGGCCCCGGCGGCGAGGACTGCGCCCGCGACCTCGCCCAGCACGGGCTGACCGTCGCGCTCGTCAACGACACGCCGCTCCCCGGGGGCGAGTGCCTGTGGCGCGGCTGCATCCCCAGCAAGGCGTGGCGCGTCGCCGCCGACCGCCTCCGCGACCGGGCCGACGACGCCCGCGTCGGGATCACCGGCACCACCGGCGGCGCCGTCGACTGGACCGCCCTCGAAGCCGAGCGGCGCGCCATCCTCGAGGAGCGGGGCGCCCTCGCCCTGCAGACCGACAAGGCCGTCAAGATCACGTGGCTCCACGGACGCGGGACGTTCACCGGCGAGCACACGCTCCGGGTCGACCCCTCCGGCAACTCCGACGACCCCCACGCCCGCGGCGGCGACGGCGACGGGACCGGCGCGACCGACGTCACCTTCGGGTGCGCCGTCGTCGCCACCGGCGCCCCCCCGTGGACGCCGCCCATCCCCGGCGCCCGCGAGGCCGTCGCCCGAGGCGACGCGCTCACCTCCGACACCGTCTGGGGGCTCGACGCCTGCCCCGCGTCCGTCGTCGTCATCGGCTGCGGCGCGATCGGCGCGGAGATGGCGCAGATGTTCGGCGACTTCGGCGCCGCCGTGACCATCCTCGAGGCGCAGGACCGGATCCTCGCCGAGGTCGAGCCCGAGGTCGCGAAGCAGCTCGCCGCCGCGATGGCCGAGGACGCGAACCTCACCGTCCACACGTCCGTCCGGATCGCCGAGGTCGGCGGCAGCGCGGGCGCGATGACCGTCGCCTGGACCGACGCCGGCGGGAACGACCACACCACGACGGCGGACCGCGTCCTCGTCGCCACCGGGAAGCGGCCCGTCACCGACGCCCTCGGGCTCGACGCCGTCGGGGTGGCGACGTCCGAGCGGGGCGCGATCGAGGTCGACCTCCGCTGCCGGACGTCGGCCCCCCACGTCTTCGCGGTGGGCGACGTCGTCGGCGGCCTGATGCTCGCCCACACCGCCGCTCAGCAGGGCCGCGTCGCCGCGACGACCATCTCCGGGGGCGACTTCCGGTACGACGTCGCCAAGGACTGCGGCGTGATCTTCACGCGCCCCCAGGCCGCCTTCGTCGGGCTGTCGGTGGACCAGGCCAAGGCCGCCGGGTTCGACGCCGTCGAGGTCAAGGCGCCGCTGAAGATCGACGCCCAGGCCCGCATCCACGGCGAGGAGCACGGGCTGGTCAAGCTGGTCGCGGACAAGCAGACCCGCCGCATCGTCGGCGTCCACCTCCTCGCCGACCACGCCGCCGACCTCGTGGGCGAGGCGGTCCTCATGGTGACCTGCGACCTCACCCTCGAGCAGGTCGCCCGGGCCATCCACCCGCACCCCACCACGACCGAGCTGTACGGCGATCTCGCCCGCCGCCTGCTCCAGCGGCTGGACCGCGCGTCGCGGCGCGGGCGCAAGCGCTCGAAGCGAGCGGGGGCGCGCGCGGGAGCGTGATCTAGAATCGCGGGAGTGCGGAAGCTCCCGATCCTGTCCTTGCTGCTGACCCTCCCCCTCCTCGCCTGCCCCCCCGCGGCGGAGTTCGAGACGGCCCTCCAGATCGTCACCGACCCCGCCCAGGACGCGTTCGGGACGGCGGCGACGATCGAGATCACGGTCCGCTACCCCGAGGGCGAGCCGGTCGTCGGCTCCATCGACCCCATGACCGGCGAGCACCGGCTCGAGGGGCTGCGCGAGGGGACCGGCGTCATCATCGACGTCATCGCCCGCGACGCCGCCGGCGACCCCGTCGCGCTGGGACGATCGCAGCCGTTCGACGTGGGCGCGTCCGGCGCCGACGCCGCCGTCTTCGTGGGGGCCGCCGACTCGCTCGCCCGGGTCGAGGGCGGCCTCGCCCACGCCCGCACCTGGGCCGCCGCCCAGTACGTCCCCGGCGGCCGCGTCGTGGTCGTCGGGGGCGGCGACAACGCCGACGAGCCGGTCGGGGACGTCGAGTTCATCGGGTGGGACGCCCGGACCCCCGTCCACGGCACCGACGGGGCCGACTTCCCCCGCCTCGGCCACGCCCTCGCCTACGTCCCCGCGTCCACCGACGGCCCCTGGGCGGGCCGGGTCCTGAGCATCGGGGGCACCCCCGACGGCGGCGTCGACACCCTCGACGGGACCTGGAACCAGGCCGACGGCGTCATCGCCGCGATCGACCCCCACACCGGCGAGGTGGACGACGGCGCGGGCGCGCTGGACAACGGCGCCACGTCCGCCCTGCACCACGCCGTGTGGACCGACGACGGCTGGATCGCGCTCCTCGGCGGCTTCACCTCGGGGGGCAGCTACCACGAGCAGATCCGGCTGATCGATCCGACCGACCTGAGCATGACGACGACCGCGCTGGAGATCTCCATCCGCGAGCAGCACCGCATCACCGAGCTCGCCGTGAGCGGCGACCGGAAGGTCCTCATCAGCGGCGGGACGACCAACGGGACCGGCCCCAAGCGGTCGCTCGAGCTGTGGGACCTGGAGGCCAACGCCGAGGTGAACCTCCTCGAGGACCTCCAGATGAGCGAGCCCCGCCTGCGCCACACCGCGACGGCCCTGGGCAGCGGCCGCGTCGTGCTCGCGGGGGGCTCGACCGACGCGTCGAACGAGTACGCCCGCGGCACCTCGACGGCGTCCGCCGACCTCTTCGACCCCGTCTTCGAGACGGTGACCCCGCTGCCCGACATGCAGGTCGCCCGCCAGCGCCACACCGCCGCCGCCATCGGCGACGACCGGGTCCTCGTGTGCGGGGGCGAGAACAGCAACGGCGACCCGCTGGCGTCCTGCGAGGTGTTCACGGACACCGACACGGGCGGGACGTGGGCGCCCTTCACCGGCGGCGCGATGGCCCCCGGAGGCCCCGGCGTGGCCGCTGTCCCCTTCCCCGACGGCCGCGTCCTGTTCCTCGGCGGATGGTCCGCCCTGGGACCGGACGACTCGGTCTACCTCTACACCCCGACCACCCTCGGGCCGCCGTAGGTCCCCGAAGGACCGGCGCCTTTTCGGCGTGGCCAATCGGGGGGACCGTGGTAACCACGGCGGGATCATGTCCCGCGATCCCCTCCGCTGCGGCGCCTTCGAGCTCGACGAGGTCATCGGCCGGGGCGGCTTCGCGGAGGTCTGGAGCGGCCGCCACCTCGGCCGCGGCGTCCCCGTCGCCGTCAAGATCATCACGTCCGCCCGCGTCCGCTCCCCCCGGGCGCGGGCCATGCTCGCCAACGAGGTCCGGGCCGTCGCGAGCCTCCGCCACCGGGGCATCGTCGAGGTGTTCGACTTCGGGGCCGTCGACGACGCCCTCGACAGGGCGTCCGGCGGCCGCCTCGTCCAGGGCTCGCCGTACCTCGTCATGGAGCAGCTCAGCGGCGGCGTCCTGTCGCCCGTCCACGTCCGCTCGTGGCGCGAGCTCCGCGGCGCCGTCCAGCAGGTCCTCGCCGCCCTCGCCCACGCCCACGCCCGCGGCCTGATCCACCGGGACCTCAAGCCCGGCAACGTCCTCGCCGACGACGACGGCCGCCTCCGCCTCACGGACTGGGGCATCGCCCACGCCATCGACCGGCGCGACGGCGACGGCAGCGGCGGCGGCGCCCTCGGCACCATCCGCTACATGGCCCCCGAGCAGGTCCGCGGCGCGACCCGCGACCAGGGCCCGTGGACCGACCTCTACGGGCTCGGCTGCCTGATCTGGCGGCTGGCGTCGGGGAACGTCCCGTTCGACGCGACCAGCGCGACCGCCATCGCCCAGCACCAGCTCCACACCCCCCCGCCGCCCCTGGAGCCGACGTTCGCGGTCCCCGACGGGCTCGACGCGGTCGTCCGG
Source organism: uncultured Rickettsiales bacterium (assembly GCA_964344575.1). Taxonomy (GTDB): domain Bacteria; phylum Myxococcota_A; class UBA796; order UBA9615; family UBA9615; genus JAAESI01. The sequence continues at coordinate 22,907 of CAYFOA010000083.1, forward strand.
AAGCTCCTCGCCAAGGACCCCGCCGACCGCTACCGCCGCGCCGTCGACGTCGCCGCCGCCCTCGACGCGCTCGACGCCGGGGACGTCGCCGCCGCGCTGGCGCCCCCCGCGCCCGAAGTCCCCGTCGACTGGCGGCCCGACCCCGAGGCGGAGTCGTCGTCGCCGCTGGAGGGGGCCGGGCTGGGCCTGTTCGGCGTCCGGCGCGTCCCCGTCGTCGGCCGCGACGCCCACCGCGACCGGGTCTGGCAGCGCTTGCGCGACGTCGCCCGGACGTCCGAGCCCCGCGCCGTCGTCCTCCGGGGCGAGCCCGGGATGGGGGCCAGCCGCCTCGCCGCCTGGGTCTGCCACCACGCCCGCGAGCGGGGCGTCGCCGACTCGGTGTTCGCCGAGCACGGCGCGCCGGAGAGCCCGTTCACCGGCCTCGCCCCGATGCTCGGCCGCCGCATCGGCGCCGTCGGCCGGCCCCGCCCCGAGACCCTCGCCCGCGTCCGCGAGCACGTCGGGCGCCAGGGCGTCGACGACACCTGGGAGTGGATCGGGCTGACCGAGCTGATCGCCCCCGCGACCGCCGACGAGGTCCGCGCCGGCGCGCCCGTGGTGCGGTTCGCGAGCAGCTCCGAGCGGCACGCCCTCGTCCGCCGCCAGCTCGTCCGCGAGGCCGCCGACCGGCCGCTGATCGTGTGGCTCGACGACGCCCACGACAGCCCAGACAGCCTCCGCTTCGCCCGGCACGTGCTCCAGATGGGGGGCCCCGCGCCGCTGCTCTTCGTCCTCACCGCGGTCCCCCGGGGCGCCGCCCCCTCCGCCCTCGACGCTCTGGCCGACGAGGGGCTCGTCGAGGAGCTGCTGCTGGAGCCGCTGGAGGAGCGCCACCAGCGGCGCCTCGTGGAGGAGCTGCTGGGGCTGGAGCCGTACCTCGCGCGGCAGATCGAGGACCGCACCGCGGGGACCCCGCTCTTCGCCGTGCAGCTCGTCGCGGACCTCGTCGTCCGCGGCGTGCTCGTCTCCGGCACGGGCGGGTTCGAGCTGGCCGCGGGGGAGGAGCTGGAGCTCCCCGCGGACGTCCACAGCCTGCTCCAGGCCCGGCTCGACCGGATCTTCGCCGCCCACCCGGCCGGCTGCCGGAGGGCCGTCGAGCTGGCGGCGGCGCTGGGGCGGACGGTCGACCGCCGCGAGTGGGAGGCGGCCCGCGCGCGCGCCTGCCTCGACGTCCCCCCGGCGCTGCTCGAGGAGCTCCAGGAGCGTCGCCTGCTGGAGCGGTCCCGGCGCGGCTGGACGTTCCCCTACCGCTCCGTCCACGAGTCGCTCCTGCGGGGGGCCGGCGAGCGGGGGACGTTGCCCGTCCTGCACCGCATCGCGGCGGGGACGCTGCAGGATCTGTCGGGGGGCGGCCTCCCCGGGCTCGCCGCGCGCGTCGCCCAGCACCTCCTCGCCGCCGGGGACCTCGCCGAGGCGGTCCCGTCGTTCCTCCTCGCCGCCGAGGAGCACCGCGAGCGGGGGCGGCCGGCGGCGGCGCGGGCGCTGCTGGAGACCGTCGACGGCGCGCTGGACGAGCTCGGGGCCCCCGACGACGACCCCCACCGGGCGAAGGCGGAGATCCTCCAGGCCCGGATCGCCGGCCACCTCACCGACTTCGGCGAGGTCTGCCGCCGCGCCCGCCCCGTCGTCGAGCGGGCCCGCCGCCTGGGGTGGGACGACCTCCTCCCCGAGGCCCTCCGGACGCTCGCCTTCGGGCTGTGGCAGCTGGGCGAGCGGGAGCGGGCCGAATCGCTGTACGCCGAGGCCCTGCCGCGGTTCCAGGCCCTCGACCACGGGACCGGCGTGGGGCGCTGCAACCTCGGCCTCGGCATCGCCGCCGCCCACCGCGGGGAGGCCGACCGCGCCGAGGAGCTCTTCACCGCGGGGCTGGAGGCGTTCGAGCGGGCCGACGACCCCCGCGGCCTGTCCGACGCGTACGGCTGGCTGGGCATCCTCGCGAACCGCCGCGGCGACCGGGTGCGAGCGACGAGCTGGTACCAGCGGGCGCTCCCCGCCGCCGAGCGGGTCGGCCACCGCCTGGGCGTCGCGATGATCCGGAACTCGCTCGCCGTCGTCGCCCGCCAGGAGGGACGGCTGATGGACGCAGAGAACGGCTTCCGCCGCAGCGTCCAGCTCGCCGAGGCGATCGGCAGCGGGGAGGCGGTGTGGCCGCGCATCAACCTCGCGCTGGTGCTGATGGCGCGGCGGGCGTTCCCGGAGGCGAGGTCGAGCCTCGACCGGGCGCTGTCCGAGCTGGAGGGGCGGGGGCGCCGGGAGCTCGTCGGGCTGGTCCGCGTGGCGCTCGCGGCGTGCGCGGCGGCGGCGGGGGAGTGGGAGGGGTTCGACGCGCACCTGGAGCAGGCGTCGCCGCTGCTGGGGGAGAGCGCCGCGATGCTGGGGAACGACCTCCAGGAGGCGGCGGGGGTGGCGGCGGACCTGGCGGCGGCAGCGGGCCACGACGACCGGGCGGAGACGGCGCGCGCGCTGCTCCCGGAGACGGCCGAGGCCTGAGCTACCGCGGCCGCGCTACCACCAGTGGACCTCGTCCAGCGCCTCGTCGCCGGCTGCGGCGGCGGACCAGGGCCGGGCGGGGAGGTACTTCCAGCCGCCGTCGCTGAACATCACCACGATCGTCCCCCGCTCCAGCCGCTCGGCCTCCTTCACGGCGGCGTGGAGCCCGGCGCCGGCGCTGATGCCGGCGCAGATCCCCTCGTCCCGGGCGAGCCCCTGGGCGGCGGCGATGGCGGTGGCGGCGTCGACGAGCCAGCGGCCGTCGAGCTGGTCGAGGTCGAGCAGGGGGGGCCGGAAGCCCTCGTCGAGGTCGCGCAGCCCCTGGAGGTGCTCGCCGAGCTTCGGCTCGACCCCGACGATCCGGACGTCCGGGTTCGCCTCCCGCAGCCGCCGCCCCACCCCCATCAGGGTCCCGCCCGTCCCGATGCCGGCCACGAACACGTCGACGTGCCCCGCCTGCGCCAGGATCTCGGCGCCGGTGGTGCGGTAGTGGACGTCGACGTTGACGGGGCTGTCGAACTGCCCCAGCGGGTGCCACCCGCGCGTCTGCGCGAGCTTGTTCGCGAGGTCGATCGCGGACTTCATGTCGTCGCACTGGTCGCAGAAGATCGTGGAGACGCCGTAGAGCTCGAGGACGTCCCGGATGGACGGGGCGACGTTCTTCGGGAGCACGACCTGGGCGCGGTACCCCTTGCGCGTGGCGACCATCGACAGCGCGATCGCCGTGTTCCCCGACGACGCCTCGACGATCGTCCCCCCCGGGGTCAAGGCGCCGCTCGCCTCGGCCGCCTCGACCAGCGCCAGGGCGACGCGGTCCTTCACCGAGCCGGTGGGGTTGCTCCCCTCCAGCTTGGCGAGGATGCGGACGTCCGGCGTCGAGCTCACGCGGAGCTCCACCAGGGGCGTGTTCCCGACGGTCTGCAGCAGGTGCACGGAGCGAGCCTACTGGCTTGAGTAGACTCCGGGGGTGCGGCTCCCCCAGACGATCGGCCCCTGGCGGTTGCTGTCGCGGCTCGGGCAGGGGGCGTTCGGGACCGTCTACCTCGGCGTCGTGGCGGGCGACCTGGGGTTCCGCCAGATCGTCGCGGTCAAGCTCGTCGACCCCGATCTCGCCGCGCTGCAGCCCGCGATCGTCGCCGCCCTGACCGACGAGGCGAACCTCCTGTCGCGGCTCCGTCACCCGAACATCGTCGGCGTCCGCCAGCTCGTCCGGGTCTCCCACGACGTGCTCGGCGACACCGTGGGGATGGAGCTGGAGTACGTCGAGGGGCAGACGCTCCGGACGCTCCTCGGCGACGCGGCGGGGCCGCTGTCGATCCCCGAGGTCCTCGCGGTCCTCGCCGGCGTGCTCGAGGCGCTCAAGTACGCCCACGGCTTCGGCGAGCTGGTCCACCGCGACCTCAAGCCCGACAACGTCATGGTCGACCTGATGGGGCAGCCCCGCGTCCTCGACTTCGGCATCGCGTGGGCCCGCCACGGGCGCGCGAACGAGACGAAGACGGGGATGACGAAGGGGACGCTCCAGTACATGAGCCCGGAGCAGGTGCGGGGGGAGCCGGTGGACGCCCGGTCGGACCTCTATTCGCTGGGCGTCGTCGCCTTCGAGGCGCTGGCGGGGGAGCCGTTCGTGGCGGGCCAGGCGGGGTCCCCGAGCGAGCGGGTGCGGCTGATGAGCGAGCTCGTGGCGACGACCTACGAGGACCGGCGGGAGGCGCTGTCCGCCGCGCTGCAGGACCCCGATCGGCACTACCTCGAGCCGCTGGAGGCGCGCCGGATCGACGCGTTCGTGGCCCCGCTGCTGGCGGCGGACCCGGACGACCGGCCCCCCTCGGCGGCGGCGGCGCTGGAGGCGCTGGAGAACCTCTACGACGTGTGGCGGCCGGAGCTGGGGCGGCGCGAGCTGGCGTCGCGGTGCGGCCGGATGGCGCCGACGCGGCCGCTGTCGCAGGAGCTGGTGGACTCGGGGGTGCTGGAGGAGGCGCCGCCGCCGCCGAGCGCGGAGGAGGACGCGCGGACGGATCCGGGGGCGTCGGCGCCGTCGGGGGACGTCCCCGCGGAGCCGGGCGGCCGGCCGCCGCCTGCGGTGGGGGACGCGAACATCGAGGACCTGGCGGAGGGGGAGACGGTCCCGGGCACGGGGGGCGGCGACGACGACGATCCCGCCGCGGCCGCCCGCCGGTCCCGCCGCGCCGCCCGCCGTCGCGCCGCCGCGGAAGCGCAGCGGAGGGCCACGATCCGGGCGCTGGCCGCCGCCCTCGCGGCCGCCGTCCTCGGCCTCGTCATCATCCTCGTCGTCCTCCTCGACCGTCCCCCCGCGGACGAGGACGCCGCGCCCCCGGTGGCCCCCGCCCGGGTGGCGGCGGTCGACGTGGCGGGGGACGACGCGACGACGACGGTGACGTTCCGGGACGATCGCGGGGGCGTGGTGCTGGCGCCGGTCCTCCCCGGCAAGGCGGGCGCCGACGCGTTGGACCTCGTCCGCGGGCGGGACGGTCTCCCGGCGTGGGCGGTGGTCGGCACGACGGCGTCGGACACGGAGCCCGGGGTGCTGGTCCTGTACGACCTCCGCGGGGCGACGCCGTCGCCGGCGTGGCGGGTCGACGCGTTCTTCGAGGAGACGCCGGAGGAGCCGATCGGGGCGCACCGCGCGACGACGTACGGGTTCGACGGCGTCGCGCTGCTCCCCGGAACGGGCGCCCCGCCGGCGGCGGTCGCGGTCGCGCGGGACCGGTTCTACGCGCCGTCGTGGCTGGTCCGGGTGGGCCCGGACGGCGCGATCGCGGGCCGCCGCTACCACCCCGGGCACCTGGCGCGGACGCTGGCGTTGGACGCGAACACGGTCGCGGTGGCGGGGGTCAGCAACCGGCTCTGCCCGGGGGGGACGGCCCCCTGCGAGCAGGTCGGCGTGCTGTGGGTGACGACCCCCCCGGCGGTGGCCGCCGAGGGCGCGGCCGAATTTCCCCCGGGCTGCGGCGGAGGAGACGTCCCCGAGCGGTACGTGGGCTACTGGTGGGACCCCGCGGCGGCCCGCGTCGACGGGCTCACGGCGGCCGACGACGGCTTCACGCTGTCGCTGATGCCCAAGGCGGAGGGCGCGTGCGTCGTCCGCGCGACGTTCGGGGCGGACGGGGAGTACGAGGGGCAGTACAGCGACTGCGGGGCGGAGGTGGAGGTCGCGGCGGTGGTGGCGGATCCGGCGATCTGCGAGGCCTGGGCGACGGTCGCGGAGTAGAGCGAGAACGAGAACGAGGTCGAGAACGAGGTCGAGAACGAGAACGAGGCCACGAGAACGAGAACGAGGTCGAGAACGAGGTCGAGAA
>CAYFOA010000084.1:0-28615 GCA_964344575.1 uncultured Rickettsiales bacterium
GCATCTCCGGCGCCTCGGGCGCCTCGACCTCGGGCAGGGCCGGCGGCTCGGGCGGCGCGGGCGGCTCCATCCCCTCGGGGATCGCGGCCCCCGGCGGGATCGGCGCGATGTCCTCGGACGCGGCCGCCTCCAGCGCCTCCTGCTGCGCGGCCATCGCCTCCTCGCCGGACGCGGCGGCCTCCTCGGCGGCCGCCCCGGCCTCGTCGGCGGCCCCCGCCGCGGCCTCGGCGTTCTCCTGGGACGCGGCGATCTGCTCGGGCGTCTTGTCCGTCGTGTCGGCCGACTCCTGCAGCGCCAGCGCCGAGTTCTCGGACGCCTCGGTCTGCAGCGACGCGGCCTCCTCGGACGCGGCCCCCGCCTCCTCGGACTTCGCCTGCGCGGCCCCCGCCCCCTGCCCCGCCTCGACCTGCGCGGCGTTGAGCTCGGTCTGGGCGGCGTGCTCCTCCTGCTGGGCGGCGAACTGCTCGCTCTGGGCCGACTCCAGCTCGGCCTGCGCGCCGTCCCGCTCGACGGTCGCAGCGTCGACCTCGGCCTGGGACGACTCGACGGCGGCGTCGGCGGCCTCGGACTCGGCCTTGGACTTCTCCCACGCCCGCTCGGCGCGCCCGATCTGAGAGCGGAGCCGCGCGGGGACGGGGTTGCCGGGGACCATCGGCACCTTCCGGTTGAGCTCGTCGAGCTTGCCGCGGTACTGGCGCATGACCCTGTTCTTCGCGTTGGCCAGCTGGCGGTTGGCGTTGAGCGTCTGCTGTGCGTCGTTCAGCCGGCGCTGGGCGTCGGTGAACGGCTGCGTGGCCCGGTTGACCATCCCTTCGGCCTGCCGGCGCTTGTTCTGGGCCGCTGAGTACGCCTGCCGCAGCGGCCCGATGCGCCGGACCGCCATCGCCGCCGCGGCGGACGCGGACGTGGCCGCCACCGCGAGCGCGGCCGCCAGCGCGGCCATCGACCTCGCCTTGCGCGACGCCCGGGTGGCGTTGTTCATGAACTCGCGGGAGCGGTCGTTCCGCCCGAGCTGACGCTGGGCGAGCATGACGGAGTTGCCGTTGGCGATGGCCCGCTGGGCGGCGCCCGCCGACGAGGCGAGCTGGCCGGCGTTGCCCGAGCTGAGCGCGGCCCCGATCCCCGCCGACGCCTCCGAGCACTGCGCCGACGCGTCCCGCGCCGCGGCCCCCGACGGCAGCCCCAGGTCCGCCCAGATCGCGGCGAGCGTGGCCGCCATGGCCGCCGCCTCCTTCTGGAGCTCGACCGCCTCGGCCGCCTGCATCTGCGCCGCCTGCGCGACGATGGGCTGCTGGACGACGACGACGACGGCGACGCCGATCTCACCCGCCATCACGGTCCCGCCGCACACCACCTGCCCCAGCGGCGCGGGCGCGGAGCTGATCTGGCAGGTGTTCGCGATGTCGCCGAGGCGCCCGACCATCTGGTTGTTGAACTTGACCCCGGTGCTGCCGAGGATGATCTCGCCGATGTTGTTGGGCCCGTCCACCGCGGGGACGTGCGGCGGCGTGTTCATCGACTTCGTCCCCACCGTGGCCGACGGCATCCCCATCACGTTGATGGTGGCGTGCGTCTTCATCTGGATGATGCCGGTGTAGGGGTGCGGTCCCGGCACGGGCGGGGCGCCCGGGTAGAGGTGGGTGTCGACCGCGATGATCTGATCACCCTGCTTCGCGCACGGCTTGCCCATCGAATCCTCCGGCTGCGTTCGTCGCAGAAGGGAGTACGGAGACCGCCAGTGTACTAGGATCGGCGCCCATGGCGGCCGACTTCTCCAAGCTCCTCGACAAGATCAAGAACGACAACGCCGAACTGAAGGCCGCGGAGGCTGCCCTGGGGCGTGCTTTCGAGAAGCTCGACTCCCGCCTGACCCAGCTCCGGGCGGGGGTGCGGATCGAGCCCTACCCCGTGGGCAAGGGCGATGACAGCCCCGTCATCGGGTTCCGCCGGTACCACGACGGGTGGCACATCACGACGATGATCCGCGGCCTCGGCGACAGCCTCTCGGAGGCCCCCGCGACCGAGGCGACGCCGGAGCTCCAGGTCGCCCTCATGGCGCACGTCGGCGGGCTCCTGGAGAAGCTCTCCGCCTCGATCGCCGAGCGGATGAAGGCCACCACCGCGGCCAGCAAGGAGGCCGACAAGATCGTGGACGCGGTCAAGGCCAACGCCTGACGCGACCCGTCCCTCAGCCGGCCTCGCGCAGCGCCTCCGCCCACCGCGCGCCGACCTCGTCGAGCGCCTCGAGGCGACCGACCAACGCCGACGCCCGCGCCGATGCCTCGACGAGGGGGCCGTCCGCGGCCGGCTCGAGGTTCTCCTCACCGAGGACCCGCGCCGCCGCCGCGCGCAGCTCCGGGGCGCGGCGCCGCAGCGGCAGCAACACCTCCGCGAGCGACGCCCGGGCGCGCTCCAGCCGAGCCGCCAGCCCGGCCGGGATCGCGCCCGCGTCCCCCGCCAGGGCCGACGCCGTGGCCAGACGAACGTCGGCCGCCACCGCCTCCAGGGCGCGGCTCGCCCGACCCGCCGCCCGCGCGGCCGCGCCCCAGCGGATGGCCGCGGCCCCGAAGTCCACGAGCGGGGGCACCCGCGTCCGGTAGCCGACGCAGAGCACCTCCAGGCGCCGATCCATCACCGTCCGTTCGCTGTTCCGCGCGAACCAGCCCTCGGCGTGCCAGGCGGCGTGCCCCTCCCCCGCGCCGGCCGCCCGATGGAGCCGCAGCGGCCCGATCTCGCGCCAGCCGGGGACCTCGGGGAGGTCCTCGGGGATCCCCTCCGCGAGCACCGCCTCGACCTCGATCAGCCCGGCCACCTCCCAGGCGCCGTCCGCGTCGAGCGCGCCCTTCAGATCCGCCACCGTCCTCCCCTCCCCGAGCACCGAGGCCGACGCCTCGGCCCGGAGCTCGGCGTCGGGGACGTGCCGCTCCAGCTCCCCGGACCGCCGCGCCACCGCGGTGATCGCGACCGCGTCCCCTACCCCGGACAGCACGAGGTCCGGCTTCCGGGCCAGGGCGCGCAGGGGGAAGGGGCCGCGGAGGACCTCGTCGATCGGGTCGGTGCGGCCGATCGGCACGTCCCCGAAGGCGTCCGTCACCACCGCCGGCCAGGGGGGCGGCTCGTCGGACCAGGGCACCCGCGGCGCGAGCAGGAGCGTCCAGGCGAGCCGGGGGTCGTGGAGCCCCATTCGAGCTGCCCTACTCCGCCGACTTGCGGACCTTGCCGAGCGCCACGCCGTTGGCGACGAGCGTGGGCAGGCCGATGGCCGAGAGGGTCCCGCCGGCGAGGACGCTGCCGACGCCCGCCGCGTAGACCGCCTCGACGTTCGCGTCGTTGGGGTTGTCCTGCGACGCCGCCGACATCCCCACCATCAGCCCCACGCCCAGCCCGGCGAGGGCGAGGCCGCCCGCGGTCAGGGCGCCGCCGACGTCCCGACGGGTCTCGTAGGTGTCGGCCTGCTGCTTCAGCACCAGCCAGCTGAGGAAGTCCTCGCTCCCCGAGGGCAGCGCCGGCATGCCGTCCAGATCCACCGGCGCGAGCGTCTCCCCGCCGCCCGACGACGCCTCGCTCCCGCCGCCCGAGGACACCTCCCCGCCCCCGCCGGAGGACGGCGGCTGGTCGGCGCCGCGCCCGAGCTTCTCCTGGATCCGCGCGAGCGCCTCCTCGGCGACCGGGTCCTCGGCGCCCTGCAGCTCCCGATAGGTGAGCAGGAAGCTCTCCGCCATCTTGAGCTTGCCGAGCCCCTCGTAGGCCAGCGCCTTGTAGACGTACGCCTCGTACAGCGACGGGTAGAGCCGGAGGGCGGAGTCGGCCGACGCGAGCGCCTTCTCGAAGTTCCCCTCGTCGATCTCGGCCTGGGCGAACTCCAGCTGGCGGCGCGCCTCGTCCTCACCGCGGCTCTGGGCCGAGGCGGCGGCGGGGGTCAGGAGGGCCAGCAGCAGGGTCGTCAGCAGCAGCGTACGCACCGCGCCAATCTACCAAATCGGGGTACCGTGGACGGGTGAGCAAGGAAGGTCGCCAGACCCGGACCGAGGCCGCGGACAAGTCCGAACGGAGCAAGCGCGCCGCCGGGACCGACGCCGAGGCGAAGGACGCCGTCGATCCCCGGATCGACCGCGCCCGGACCGCCCGCGCCGTCGCCGGCAAGGGGGCGCGCGGCGGGAGCGGCAAGTCGGGCAAGGGCAAGGACGCCCGCCGGGTCCGGGAGACGAAGGGGGCGAACGCCGACCGCGGCAACAAGCCCCCGGACGTCGATCAGGACGAGGACAAGGACAAGGACACCGAGCACGACGAGTTCTGGAAGGACCTGGTCGGCGAGGCCTACCGCTCGCGGAAGCGCCGCGGCGAGTGGAAGGACCCGGAGGGCGGAAGTCCGTGACGGACGAACGCCGCGTGACGCCGAAGGCGGCGCGTCCGAAGGATGGGCGCCAGGACGGCGCCCACAACCTGGGGTAGCGGGCGTCCCCCGTCAGCCGCAGGGGCCGAGCAGCGAGGGGGCGGTGCCGGGGCTGCCGTAGTCGTTGGGGCCGAGGGCGTCGCGCTCCTCGCACCAGTTGTTCTCGTTGTCGTTGAGGTTCTCCGCCGCGCCCCCGATGAGCGGCTCCTTGAGGCTCATCGCGTGGCCCGTCTTCCAGTACCCCGCGCCGTTGCCGTAGACCGAGCTGAACTGGCCCGGGTCGCAGTTGGCCGTGCAGCCGCTGCCGGACCACGTCACCTCGTCGACGAAGTCGCCCGCGAACGAGAACGTCAGCGTGCCGCCGACGTCGCTGAACGCGGCCGCGGACCAGTGGATGTCGGCGATGTCGTAGCCGTACCCGAGCTCGTTCGTGGAGCGCGCGATGACCGCCCGCTGGCCCGTGCCGATGCTCAGGGGCAGCTCGTCCGTGCCCGACGGGAAGGTGAACGTGACGGTGCCGCCGGTCCCCTCGGAGAAGACCTCGACCTCCCACCCGCGCAGATCGAGGGGATGGCCGGCCGCGTTGAAGACCTCGACGTACTCGCCGAAGGCGTCGGTGGTGGTCGGCTCGGCCCCGATCATCATCTCCGTGACGGCGAGATCGCCTTCGTCGATCAGCCCTTCGTCGGCGGTCCCGTCGCAGTCGTTGTCGAGTCCGTCGGCGCTGATCCCCTCGGAGAGGACGGGGGAGACGTCGTCGTTGAGGTCGTCGCAGTCCGGCGTGCCCGCGCAGGACGTCACGCCGTCGCCGTCCTCGTCGAGGAGGTTCAGGCTGAAGTCGTTGTCGTCGCAGTCGACGGGCGCGTCGCAGGTCGACGAGCCGTCGCCGTCGATGTCGTTCCAGTTCGCGGACGGGTCATTGTCGTCGCAGTCGCCGGGGATGCCCTCGGCGCCGCAGACGTCCCACCCGTCGGCGTCGTCGTCGACCCCCGGGTTCACGGAGGCGTCGCCGTCGTCGCAGTCGCCGGCGCACGTCGTCCACCCGTCCCCGTCGCCGCCGTCGGCGATCGCGTCGTTCAGGTTGAGGGCGGCGTCGTAGTCGTTGCAGTCGCCGTCGCAGATCGTGTTTCCGTCGCTGTCGACGTCGGCCTGGTTGGGGTCGGCGATGCCGTTGCAGTCGTTGTCGGTGACCCCGTCGCAGACGGTAGGGGCGCCCGGATGCACGGTGTCGTCGCCGTCGTCGCAGTCCCCTCCGCAGGTCGTGTAGCCGTCGCCGTCGGCGTCCAGGGACTCCACCGCGGTGTCGTCGTCGTTGCAGTCGCCGTCGCAGATCGAGGCGCCGTCGCCGTCGAAGTCCTCCTCGTTGGGATCGGTCCCGTTGCAGTCGTTGTCGGCGTAGTCGTCGCACGCCGCGACGGCCCCCGGATACACGACGTCGGCGTCGTCGTCGCAGTCCCCGTCGCAGCTCGTGAAGCCGTCGCCGTCGAAGTCGGACTGGTTCAGGTCCGCGTCGAAGTCGTCGCAGTCGGGCGTCGCCCCGCAGGTCGTGAACCCGTCGCCGTCGTTGTCCGTGTTGGACAGATCCGGGTTGCCGTCGTTGCAGTCCGGCGGATCGTCGCAGGTGGTGGACAGGTCGAAGTCGAGGTCGGCACGGTTCAGGCCGGGGTCCCCGTCGTCGCAGTCGACGCCCGACGCGCCGTACGCGAGGTCGCACGCGACCGCCGCGGCCTCGTTCGTCGGCTGACCCTCGAGGTAGGGGTCGGCGCACGCGCCGGGGTTGCCGTCCGCGTTCTCGTTGTTGGCGGGGGAGAGATCGCCGTCCAGGTCGTACCCGTTGTCCACGTCCCCGTCGAGGTCGTTGTCGATCTCGTCGCAGCGCTCGCACGCGCCGGGGAACGCGGCGGCCTCGAAGTCGGCGGTGACCAGTCCGGGGTAGTGGTCGCCGGCGCAGGTCGAGTACCCGTCGAGGTCGTTGTCCTTCCCCGAGAGCCGGTCGTCGGAGTCGTCGCAGTCGTCGGCGGTGTTCGAGGCGGCGAGGAGCCAGTTCTCCCCGTTGAAGGCACAGTAGTCGTTGTCCGATCCCGGGAGGTCGGTGGAGCAGAGCTCGAGGGGCTCCGCGTGGAGGTCCCCGTCGCCGTCCTGATCGCAGTCGGGGTACCACAGGACGGCGCCCTCGCCGCCGCCCTGGTTCTCGCTGCAGTCCGTGTTGAAGTCGTCGTCGTAGCAGAAGGCCACCTCGATGTCGGGGTGGACCTCGGCGTTGTCGTCCGCGCAGTCGCAGCGGGAGTCGAAGGTCTCGTCCAGGGGGAGTTCGCAGGGGCCGCCGCCCTCGGCGTCGCAGCCCTCGGCGAAGCCGTCCTGATCCCGGTCGACCTCGCCCTCCATGAGCGAGCCGTCGCAGTCGTCGTCGAGGCCGACCGAGACCCCGTCGATCTCGACCAGGTCGCACACCTCGGCGTTGCCGGGGTACTGGCGGGGGCCGATCTCGTCGACGTCGTCGTTGCAATCGGTCTGCACCGAGACCTCGCCCTCGCCGTACTCCTCGACGGGGATGTAGCCGCACTCGGTGAAGCCGTCGCCGTCGTCGTCGTTCTCGAGGGGGTCGAGGCCCGCGAGGCAGAACTGGTCGTACTCGTCCGCCTCCTCGTCGTAGCAGGCCTCCGCCCGCGAGCAGTCGTTGTCGATGCCGTCGCACAGCTCGGCGGCGCCGGGGAACACCGTGTCGCGGCTGTCGTCGCAGTCGATCTCGAGCGTCTCCAGCGCCGACACCGTCAGCCCCTTGAGCTCGTTCGGGTTGCCCGGGGCGAAGAAGCCGTCCCCGTCCACGTCGACGCGGTTGGCGGGGTGGAAGGCCGGCGGACAGCCCGCGAGGAGGACTGCCGCGGTCGTGACGGTCGCGAGTCGAAGGACGATCTGGCTCATTTCGAAGCCCCCATCAGAACATCACCACGCCGCGTACACCGAACTGGAAGCGGGCCATGGAGGCCTTGCCGTCGAGCCCGGAGACGGGTGCGGAGTGAAGCGCCAGGTCCGAGCTCGCCTCGTCCTGGAAGTGGTAGGTGTCGCCCTGGACCACGGCGTACACCTGGTCGTGGCGCAGGAACGCCGCCCCCCCGAGGTACAGCGGCGCGCTCCCCATCCCGAAGAGCGCGCCGACCTCGAGGTCGGGGCCCCACACGAGGCCGTAGCCGCGCCACCCGAGGTGGGCGTAGGAGACGCGCCCGGTGGCGTCTCCGGAGGTCAGGCGCACGCCGTACTCGACGCCGCCGTCGTCGTCGTCGAGCCGCGCGGCCGCGCAGGCGTCGCGTACGTCCTCGCCCGGCCACGTCCCCGAGCCGCCGATGTGAAGGCCGCCGCGGATCGTCAGCCACGCCCGACGGCCCAGCGAGATCGGCATGCGGGGCCCGATCTGGAGGGCGAACACGCTCGCCCGCGTCTGCTCGTGGCTGCACCCGCTGACGGGGAGGTTCGTGTAGGACAGGCCGACCCCCAGGGCCAGGCCGCTGCGGTGGAGGGGGATGAGGTACGCGGCCTCCGCCCCGGCCGACCAGTCGACCTCGCCCTCGCTGCCGTCGGCCGTCAGGCGGGCGACCGTCGCGCCGCTGACACCGCCGGTGACGAGGAGGCGACGGGACTTCAGGGCCTCCTCCTCCCGGGTCGGGGGGGGGCTCGCGCCGCCGCGGCGCTCCCGGACCTCGGTCCGCCGGGCCTCGGCGTCCTCGCGCTCCCGCTCCTGCTGCTCCTCCATCCGGCGGCGGGCGTCGGCCCACTCGCGGTCCCGACGCTCGCGCTCCTCCTCCTCGGCCGCGAGCCGGGCCGCCTCGCGCTCCTCGGCCTCCTTCCGCCCGGCCTCGTCCTCGGACTGGCGGCGGCGGGCCTCCTCGGCGGCGAGCCGCTCCTCGCGAGCGCGGCGCTCCTCCTCGGCGCGCTCCTCGTCCTGGCGGCGAAGCTCCGCGAGCTCGCGCTCCCGCTCCTCTTCGGCGGCGCGGCGCTCGGCTTCGGCCCGGCGCTCCTCCTCCTGGCGGCGGCGCTCGGCCTCCTCCCGGGCCCGCTCCTCGTCCTGGCGGCGGCGCTCGGCCTCGGCCCGGCGCTCCTCCTCCTGGCGGCGGCGCTCGGCCTCGGCCCGGCGCTCCTCCTCGGCCCGACGATCGGCCTCGGCCCGGCGCTCCTCTTCGGCGCGGCGCTCGGCCTCCTCCCGGGCCCGCTCCTCGTCCTGGCGGCGGCGCTCGGCTTCCGCGCGGCGCTCCTCCTCCTGGCGGCGGCGCTCGGCTTCGGCCCGGCGCTCCTCCTCCTGACGGCGACGCTCGGCCTCGGCCCGGCGCTCCTCCTCGGCGCGACGCTCGGCCTCGGCCCGACGCTCCTCCTCGGCCCGACGCTCGGCCTCGGCCCGACGCTCCTCCTCGGCCCGCTCGGCCTCCGCCCGGGCTCGCTCCTCCTCGGCCCTCCGCGCCTCCTCGGCCCGCCGCTCCTCCTCGGCCCGGCGCTCCTCCTGGGCGCGCCGCTCGGCCTCCGCCCGGCGGGCGTCCTCCTCGCGCTGGCGCTCCATCTCCCGACGGCGCTCCTCGTCCTGCCGGCGGCGCTCGTCCTCGGCCCGCCGCTCCTCCTCGAGGCGACGACGCTCGTCTTCGGCGCGCCGCTGCTCCTCACGCTCCCGCGCGATCCGATCCGCCTCCTCCCGCTCCTTCCGCAGCCGCTCGGCGGCCTCCGCCTCGGCGGCCGCCCGCTCGGCCTCGGCGGCGTCCCGCTCGGCGGCCCCGAGCTGGGCGAGCGCCATCGAGTCCCCCGCCGCGATCGCTGCGACCCGCTCGTCGTAGCCCTTGCGGGTCTTGCCGGTGCTGGCGGGGAGGTCCCACGACTCGGCCCGCGCCGGGTCCAGCTCGCCGCCGCCGAGCTTCAGCAGGTCCGTCCCGATCCAGTACGTCCCGTTCGGCAGCAGCACCCACTGCACTGCCACCTTCGCTTCGACGCCCTCGTCCACGACCCGGGCCAGCCCGTCGGTGAACTCCCGCAGCAGCGGGTCCGTCGGCGGGGGGTCGGCGAGCGGGGGGAGCGGCTTGCCGCGCTTCGACGACCGGAGCTTGATGACCGTGAAGTTCTTCTCGATGAAGCGGCGACGGCTCCCGATCCGGCGGTCCCACTCGTGGTCCGGCCCGCCGTTCCAGGTGAACGAGTCACGCGACGCCTTCTGCGCGTCGGACAGCCACATGTAGGCGGCCATGGCGTTGCGGCGCTCCCACCACACCGCCGCGACCGCGTAGTAGACCTCCGCCGTGTTCCGCCCCTCCGGCGTGTCGAACGCCGCCATCAGCGCCTCTTCGGCCTGCCGCAGGCTCCCCGCCTCCATGTAGGTCCAGCCCTGGCCGACGAGCGTCTTCACGTCGGCCGCCGCCGCCGGCGGGGCGGGCAGGAGGAGGAGCGCGGCGCAGATCGCGGCGCCGGCGAGGAGGCGGGGGAGGTGCACTAGAGCCGGACCTGGATCCCGACGACTGCGTGGATGTCGCCGTACACCTTGGCCGCGTCGGCGCCGTCGAGATCCGTCCGCACCTCGTAGGCCCCGTTCCCGAGGGCGTTCAGCGCGTCCCCGTCTTCTCCCTGGGGGTCGGTGAGCGAGAACGCCGAGCCTTCGACGGAGCCGTTCTCGGCGACCGCGCCCCACAGCGGCGTCGCCCAGATCGGTCCCCCGTGGAGCCCCACGAAGACCCGCGGGACCCGCTTGCCGCGATCGTTCAGCGCGGGCGTGAGGAGGGCCTGGAACCCGATCCGGGGGCCGTACGCGAGGGCCGGCACGATGAACTCGCCGTTGAGGAGCGTCGCCGGGGCGTCCGACGTCGGCTCCGACGCGACCCGCCCCGTGAAGTACATGCCCGACGCGAGGTAGTGCATCGCGAAGCCCACCCGCGGAGACAGGTCGACCGTCCCGACCCGGAACTCGAAGCCCACGGTCGCGGTGCCGCCGACGCTGAGCTGCGCGGTCGCGTGGTTGGTGTAGTCGTTCTGGGCGACCTTCTGCGAGCTCTGCCCCGACAGGGTCACCATCGGGCCGACGTGCACGACCAGCGAGTTGCCCGACGCGAACTGGATGTGCGGGCCGACGCCCACGTCCAGGCCGCCGACGAACGGGCCCACTCCGGTGCCCCCCTCGCCCACGCGCCCGCCGAACGGGAACTGCACCTCGAGCGCGAAGCGGACGTCGGTCGTCGGCGCCACCTCGACCCGCGTGTCCTTGCCGGCGACGATCTTCAGCGGGGCGCCGTCGAGCTCGTAGTCCCCCGCGGGGAGGTACGTCGACCCGACCGAGTAGCCCTGCTGGCTGAACGCGACCCGCGCCTTCTCGAAGTAGGCCTTCGCCTCGGGGTCCTCGATCTCGGCCGGCGCCTTGAGGACGATCCCCTTGGCGGGGAGCTTGCCGCTGCCCCCCGTCGCCTCGAACACGACCCGCCCGTAGACCCGCTTGAGCCGGTACAGCTGCGCCTGCATCTGGGCCGCCTCCTGCCCCTGCGCGAGCTCCCGCCCGTTCTCCAGCGCCCAGATCAGCTTGTCGAGATCCTTCATCTTCCCGGAGATCTCGACGATCAGCTGCCACGCCTTGAGCTGCTTGGCGCCCTCGGGATCGGCGACGACGAGCTCGAGCTGCTCGAGCGCCTTCGGCAGGAGCCGGTTGCGGTAGAAGCTGTTGGCCTGGGCCATGTGGAACTGCCAGGTGTCCTGCGCCTGGGCGGGCGTCGCGGGAACCGTCAGTCCGAGGAGCACCGCCGCCAGGAGGGCGAGCAGGCTGGACGGGTGGAAGCGCGGCATCGTCGGATCATGCCCGAGCGCGCCCTCGCGCGCACGTGCGGGGCCGCGCCTTCCGAAGTCGCCTCAGGCGGCCGTCATCGGGGAATGTCGTACACGAAGAGCGACATCCACTTCGCCTCCGCCTGCCCCTCGACCTGCTGGGCAGCGTAGATGAGGCGCCACTGGCCCTCGACCACCGCGAGCATCGGGTCGCGGTTGACGCGGGTGCCGGTGTCGAGGCAGTTCGGGGAGCCGCCGTCGACGGGGAAGATGCAGATCGGGTCGCCGGCGTCGGGATCGTCCATCACCGCGATGACGCCCTTGCCGTCCGGCGTCCACTGGGCCGAGCCCTTGCTCGGGAGGCGGACCGCCGAGCCGATGTTGCGCGGGCTGCTGCCGGGGCGGGAGTCGGTCACCCACAGCCCGAACTGCATCACGCTGTCCTTCCCCTTGTTGCTGAAGAAGGCGACCTTGCTGCCGTCGGGGCTGAAGGAGGGACGGGTGCTGTCGCTGCCGTCCCACTGCACGAGCGCCATCGAGCTGAACATGTTCACGTCGAGCACGAAGATGTGCGAGCCGGCGCGGCCCGCGCGGACGTACACGACCTTGCTCCCGCTGCTGTCGAACGCGGGGTACAGCTCGCCGTTCTTGTCGTCGAACGTCAGCTGCAGGGGGAGGCCGCCCTGGTCCCCGTCCCACAGGTACAGGTCGCCGTTGCCCGTCCGGCCGCTGCTGAACACGAACCGCGCCGCGTTGGGGTCCCAGTTCGCGTTCTTGTTCGCCGCGCCCTCGACCATCTGCGACCAGTTGTCGATGTAGATGTCCTGCATCCCCTGGTTGTCGGAGACCGTGTAGGCGAACCGGTACTTGCCCGTCGCGGCCCACGCGAAGCCGTGGATGACCCGATTCCCGCCGCCGCCGTAGCGGCTGCTGCTCGCCATCGACTCGGGGACCAGCTTCTCGGGGTCGCCGCTGGCGGAGCGGCCGCTGAAGCCGACCATGTACAGCTCGCGCCGCTTCTCGCCGGGGATGTTGACCTCGTAGGTCAGCTGCGTCCCGTCGGGGGACAGGAGCGGGTACTCGGTGTGCCCGTCGTGGGACGTCTTCAGAGCCGACGCCTTGGCCTGGGCGAACACGGTCGCGGGCAGGGCGAGGCAGACGGTCAGGGCAAGGGCGTACGCGAACCGCGTCATGGGGACGTCTCCTGGGGAGGGCGAGGGGAGGATTCTACAGAGGCCGACTCGGCGAGGACATGGCATGCCACGCGTTGCCGCGGGGCGATGGTCACCAGCGTCGGGAGTTCGTTGGCGCAGGCGTCGTCGGGGCGCCCGCGGTCGTTCCAGATCTGACAGAGCCCGCGGTAGGGGCAGCCCTTCGTGGTGTCGATGGCCTGCTCGGCGGCCTCGGCCATCTTGCGCGACTCCTCCTCGGTGGGGACGTCGGCGCGGGCCGCCTCGAAGAGCCGGATCGTGTACGGGTGGTGGGGGAGGTCGGGGTCGATCCGCTCCTTCTCCATCCGCTCCACGATGCGGCCGCGGTACATCACCAGGATCCGGTCGCTGACGAACCGGATCACGTCGAGGTCGTGGCTGATGAAGAGGTACGCGGTGTCGGCGTCGCGGGCGTCGAGCATCCGGTCGAGGACGTCTGCCTTGACCGACGCGTCGAGCCCGCTCGTCGGCTCGTCCGCGACCACGAGGGACGGGTTCGTGAGCAGCGTCCGCGCGACGGACACCCGCCGCTTCTCGCCGCCGGACAGCTCGCCGGGGTAGGACGTCGCCTTGTCCTTCATCCCGAACCGGCCCAGCTCCGACGCGATCCGGTCCTGCGCCTCGCTCCCCGTGATCCCGTGGAACACCCGGAGCGTCTCCCGGAGGTGCGCCCGCACCGTCAGCCCCGGGTTCAGGCACGCGTACGGGTTCTGGTAGATCATCTGGTACTTCGCCCGGGCCTCCTGGAGGCCGTCCTTGGGGACGCCCCGCCAGTCCTTCCCCTCCAGCGCGATGGTCCCCCCGTCCGGCTCGACGATCCTCAGCAGGCACTTGCCGAACGTCGTCTTGCCGGAGCCGGACTCGCCGATCAGGCCCGTCACCTCGCCGTAGTCCATCACCAGGTCCACGCCGTGGAGGACCGGGTTCGGCGGCTTGGAAGGTCCGAGCCCGAACAGCCCGCGCTCGCCCGCGAACGTCTTCGTGACCCCGAGGGCCTCCAGGAGGACGGGCCGGTCAGCCATCGGCCTGCTCCTTCCGCGGGATCCCGTCGGGGTAGATGTCCGCCTCGTTGAGCTGGTGGATGCCGATCCCGCCGGTCCGGACCTGGGTCGAGATGGCGGCGAGGTCGGACAGCACCTTCTCGTCGTCGGCGTGGCAGGCGACGACGTGGCGCTCGGCGATCTCCGACAGCGCCGGCTGCTCCGCGTCGCACTTGCGGCGGCTGACGAGGTCGGTGTCGTAGACCATGCAGCGCTTCCGATAGATGCAGCCCGCGCCGACGGTGACCCCCGTCGCGTCGGGCGACGCCGTGCCGATCCGGACCACGCCGCCGTGCCGCCCCCGGGCGAGGTCCTCGGCCCGCTCCTTGAGCATCCGGGTGTAGGGGTGGTTCGGGGCGTCGACGTCGCCGAGCGCCTCGATCGGGCCGACCTCCACGACCCGCCCCCGGTACATCACCGTCAACCGGTCGCAGAGCTTCGCGACCATCGGGAGGTCGTGGGAGATGACGATCCCCGACAGCTCCCCGCCGGCCATGATCCGGTGGAGCAGGCCGACCACCTCGCGGCGGATGTGGGAGTCCAGCCCCGTCGTCGGCTCGTCGGCGACCACGAACTTCGGCTCGGCCGCCAGCGCCAGCGCGATCATCACCCGCTGCGCCATGCCCCCGGACAGCTCGTGGGGGTACAGCGCGAGCGTGTCCCGGGTCGCCTTGAGGTGGACCTGGGCGAGCCAGTGCAGCACCCCCTCCTCCGCCTCCGCCTTGCTCGCCGTGGGGCGCGCCACGCGGACCGCCTCGACGAGCTGCGCGCCCACCGAGAGGAACGGGTTCAGGGCCCCCATCGGGTTCTGGAAGATGAACCCCACGCCGAGCCGCCGGAGCGTTGCGAGCCGCTTGCGGAAGCGCCGCCGCCACATCAGCCAGCCCCACCCGATGCGCTGCCGCTGGGGGTACAGCTCGTCGCCCTGCGGAGGCCGGAAGGGGGAGTAGTCGTCGATGTCGGCGAGGACGTCGATCGGCTCCGCGCCGGGCACGCTGTAGACGGCCGACCCCGTGATCACGCCCGGCTCGAGGCTGCTCAGCCCCATCACCGCGCGGACGAACTGCGTCTTGCCCGAGCCGGACGCGCCGACCAGCCCGAGGATCCCGCCGCGGGGCACCACGAGCTGCCCGCCCTGCACGATCGGCTTGATGTTCTTGCCGACCTTGACGCCCACCCAGACGTCGTTGGCGCGGAGGATCGCGTCCTCGACCATCGGGGCCGCCGCCGGGGTCGCCTGCTCGCTCATCGCCGCCCCCGCTCGAACCGCTCGCCGATCGCGTCGCCGAGGAAGCTCAGGCCCAGAATGGAGCCGATGATGCAGGACGCGGGGGCCACGAACTGCGCCGCCAGGAGCGAGCCCTTGTCGCAGCCCGTCACCAGGTTCCCCCACGACGGCACCGACGCGGGGACCCCGTAGTTGCCGCCGAGGAAGCTGAGGGACGTCTCGACGAGGATGAAGTAGCCGAACAGGTAGAAGAAGTGGCGGGCGATGACCGGCGCGCAGTTCGCCCACAGGATGTGGTAGCCGAGGATGCGTCCGTGGCTCAGCCCGTGGGCCCGCGCCGCCTCGACGAACTGCTCCCGCTGGAAGCTCCCCACCTTCTGGTAGATCGCCAGCGCCAGCACCGGGACGTAGGCGATGCCGAGGAACGTCGCCACCATCGCGAGGCGCAAGGCGAGGTTCCCCCCGGGGTCGTACAGCGCGGCGGTGAAGATGCCGACGGCGACGATGACGAGGATCAGCCGGGGGTACGACGCGATCACCGTCAGGATCAGCTTGATCGTCCCCTCCAGAGCGCCGCCCCGGAAGTAGCCCGCGATCGCCCCGAGGAGCGTGCCGAGGACGATGGCGATGCCGCAGCAGAGCAGCGCCGGCTCGAAGAACGTCTCCGTCGCCTCGACCAGCGTCTGGGCCAGCGGGCGGGCGTTGTGGTCGGTGCCGAGGAGGTAGCCGGGGGCGTCGGCGCAGTTGGGGGAGACGCGGGCCGCCGACGCGGTGAACCCGCCGCCGCCGGACCGCGGGACGTAGATCTCCATCTTGTCGACGTCGAGCCAGAAGGCCGCCGTCCGCATGCCGACGAGGCCCGCCACCACGAACCCGCCGAAGAGCAGCCGGACGTCCGCGTCCCGCCACCGCAGGATGGTGCGGATGAGGTCGGCGACGGCGCCTTTGCCGAGCCGGCTCGCGAGGCCGGTGTTGTTCATCCGCCGTCCTCCGCGCTCCGCCGCAGGCGCGGGTCGATGAGGATCTCGAGGACGTCCCGGATCAGCGCCACCAGCGCGACGACGCCGGTGATCAGGAGGGTCAGGGTCACGAGCAGCAGCGCGTCCCCCTTCTCCGCCGCGTCGAGGCTCGCGTCGCCGAGGCCGGGGACCCCCCACAGGAACTCGACGATGACGACCGCCCCGAGCAGGAACGCGACCTTCGACGCGCTCACCGACGAGATCGGCAGCAGCAGCCCGGGGAGCATGTGCTTGAACTCGGACGCCCCGCGGAGCCGCGCCGCGTGGATGTAGTCACGCGACTTCAGCCGCCGGTACTCGTTCTCGAACTGGAGCAGCATCTCCCCGAGGTTGCTGTCGCCGATGCACAGCGCCGCCACGCAGGCAGCGAAGATCACCGGCGTCACCATCCCGATGTTGAGCACGCCGCGGCTCTGGAGGACGAAGGCGAGCACGAAGACGGGCGTGATCGACAGGATCAGCAGGATCGTCCGGATCCCCCCCCGGAGTGACGGGAAGGGCAGCCACGTCAGCAGCGCCGTGATCGACAGCGCCAGGAGCACCGACACCGCCAGCGTGCCGAAGACGATGGGGAGGGTGTAGCGGGCCCCGCCGGCGACCACCTCCAGCACGTCGTCCCCGCTGTACGTCTGCCCCACGTCGCCCCGGAAGAGGCCTCCCCAGAACTTGACCGCGAACCACTCCGAGAACGTCGGCCCGGGGTACTTGATGTACTCGCTCCGCTCGGTGACCACCTCCCCGCCGATGTCGACGGTGACCACCGACGGGGCCCCGTCCGGCATCGACCGGAGGATCCCGCAGCGCTTCGAATCGACGCACACGCGCGTCCCGTCGACCTGGGCCGTGGACCACACCACGGGCTCCCGCGGCCGCCCCGGGCTGCCCGGGGAGATCCACAAGAAGCAGGCCAGGAAGAAGCTGCTGAGGAACAGAACCGCGAGGAAGTGCCCGAACTTCTGGCCGATGAGCCAGACGGTCTTCACGTCGCTACTGCTTGCTCACATCCCAGTCGGGGAACTGCGTGAAGTAGTAGTAGGCCTGGATGTGGGCCCCCGTCACGTCCCACGAGATGGCGCTGAAGTTCCGCAGGCTCCACATGAAGATGTACGGCGACGTCTCCGCGAGGCGCCGGTGGATCTCCTTCATGTAGGCCATCTGCTCGCTCGGGTCCTGGCTCTCGTAGGCGCCGGACAGGAGCTGGTCGGTGCGGTCGTCGCCGTAGCCGACGAAGTTGCGGACGCCGTTGCGGGCGAAGAGCTGACCGATGTCCTCGTTGACGTCGAAGGACCAGACCCCCATCACGAGGTCGAACTCCTTCTTCTGCATGATCCGCTCCTGCCAGCTCTCGCCGCCGATCGCGGCGGGGTTGCTGACGGCGATCCCGAACTTCTTGAGCTGGCCGACGAGGTTGGTCGCGACCGTCTGGCCCTGCTCGCCCATCGCCTCGTCGTAGAAGAAGCGGAGCTCGATGGGCTTGCCGCCCTTCGTCCAGTTCGCGCCCGACTTCTCGTAGCCGGCCTCCTCCATCAGCTTCGTGGCGGTGGCGACGTCCTGCGTCGGCACCGCGACGTCGTGGTTGTAGTACCGCGAGCTGAGGGTGAACGGGCCGGAGATGAGCTCCCCCTCGCCGATGAGGTCGAGCGCCTGCTGGCGGTCGATGGCGAGCGCCATGGCGGAGCGCACCTTCGCGTCGGCGAGGTGGCCGTTGGACTGGTTGAACGCGGTGTACCACCACGACTTCGACGGGTACGGCTTGAGCGTGCAGCACTGGTCGGCGTCGAGCTCGGCGCGCTGCTGCGGCTCGACCTCGATCATCGCGTGCCCGTACTCGTAGGACATCAGCTCGGCCTGGGTCCGCTTCTCGGGGACCTCCTGGCAGCGGACCTCGTCCAGCTTCGCGCCCCGGCTCGCGCCGCCGTACCGCTGGAGGATCCAGTTCTTGTGGTCCTTCTCCTTGACGATCATCGTCCCCGCGGTGACCGGGTTCGTCCGGTAGCTGTGGTTCCGCGGGATCCCCGTGTGCTTGAACATGTGCTTGGGGATGACCTTGAGGTACAGCTGCCCCGCCGGCGGCTCCCGGTAGGTCCGCGCGAACGTCAGCTTGACGGTCTTCGCGTCCAGCGCCTCGGCCTTCATGATGAAGTCCCAGCGGTTCCGGTCCGCGGAGCGCGACTCCGGGTTCTTGTACGCCTGGAGCGTGAACACCACGTCCTCGGCGGTCACCGCCTTCCCGTCGGACCACTTCGTGTCCTTGAGCGTGATCGTCAGCTCTCGGCCGCTGTCGTCCAGGTTGGCCTCCTGGACGAGCATGGGCTGGGGCTGATCCGCGTAGTTCGGCACCCACAGGGCCGCGTGGATCAGCTCGTTGAGCCGGACGTCGCTCATCGTGTCCTCGTGGATGGGATTGGCCGACAGGCCCATCTCGTCCTCGTAGTAGATGAACGTCTCACCGATCGCGGACGCGGTCAGGGCGACCAGGGCAGCGAGCACGGCGGCAGCAGCGAGGGTGCGCTTCATCAGGATCTTCCTCAGTTCCCCTGCTTGACCCCGCCCCCTTCACGCGGCGGGTTCCAGGCGGTGTCCAGAATGGTCAACGCATCGCGCACGGAGATCAACTCCGGGTAGATGCTGGTCATCGGTCGGATGTAGTCGTTCGCCAATCCCGGGCGGCGGGTGTCGAGCTCGGCGCGGGCGAGGCGGGCGAGCAGCGGTGGGTCGTTCACGTAGGAGATGCGGGCGTCCTTGAGGCGCTGGTTCGGCGGCGACGGGTTCTTGTCCATCGCCAGCTCCAGCAGCGAGCGGACCGCGACCCCGGGGCCCGCCATGTCGGCGCCCTCGGTCTCGTCGAGGTGCACGCTGAAGGACTGCGTGAACTGCACCGCCCGCTCCTGGAGGACGTGACTGCGGAACCGCTCGGACAGCCCCATGTCCGCGTCGAGGTTGGCGCCGTGGGCGCCGGCGGCGGACAGGAGCTCCCCGAGGCGGAGGGTCACCTGGTTGGACCCGTCGATGAAGGGATCGAGGTCAGCGAGCTGGGCGGACGGGGCCGTTCCCAGCACCGCGGTGGCGGCGCCGAGGCGGCGGATCGTCGCGACGGCCGTCGGATGCGCTCGCTCCGCGGCGAGCAGGTCGGCCGGCGTGGGGTGTGCACTGAAGACGACCAGGGCCAGCCCGTCATTCAACGCGGGGGCGACCTCGGGGAACGCGGGATCCCGCCCGAGGAGCCGCTCGGCCTGAGCCGTCAGCAGCTGCAGATCCTCGGCTCCCCCGGCCGCGACGAGCGCCCTGTGGGCGTGGAACCGGGACATCGCCTGGAGGTAGGCGGGGTCCGCGTGCCGGATGACGGGGTCGATCGCGGGGGCCTCCCCCTCCTGCTGCTCCAGCGTCTCCTCGAGATCCGCCAGGTTCGGGTCGATCCGGATGTTCGCCTGGGCCGTCTCCAGGTCCCCGCGCGCCACCGCCTCGATGAACGTCAGCCGGGCCGCGTAGCCGGCCGTCTCGGGCGACGAGGGGAGCTCGCCGAGGCCCGGGTGGTCGGTCGCGTCGGCCGGC
Organism: uncultured Rickettsiales bacterium; assembly: GCA_964344575.1. Classification (GTDB taxonomy): domain Bacteria; phylum Myxococcota_A; class UBA796; order UBA9615; family UBA9615; genus JAAESI01. The sequence continues at coordinate 19,218 of CAYFOA010000084.1, forward strand.
TCGCCGCCCCAGATGCGGCCGACGAGGGGATCGCCGTTGACGAGCCCCTCGACGATCTTCTGCGCGAGCGCGTCCAGCAGCTCGTCGCCCCCCTCGGCCGCCACGTACGCGTTCAGCCGCTCCAGGCCGCCCTCGCGGTCGCCGCTGTGGAGCAGCACCACGCCGCCGAAGTAGTCGCCGTGGACGCTCGGGAGGACCTCGTCGCGGTGCTCGGAGCGGTGCTTGTGGAACTGCCGCCACGCCACCCGCCCGACCTCCGCCGCGCCCGCGTACAGCGCCGCCAGCTCGAGGTGCGTCCGCGCCGCGCCGATGCACGGGTACCCCGTCGCCGCCCGCTCGCCCAGCGGCGCCGCCGAGGGCGTGCAGGCCTGCTCGAACGGGGTCAAGGCCGAGCGGAGATCGTTGTGATAGAAGCCGAGCCAGGCGTCCCCGGTGGCCCCCTCGAAGGGTCCCAGCCGCGCCAGGTCCGCGGCGACGTGATGCATCCACGAGTCCTGCAGGAGCGCGTCCTCGGACGCGGCCGAGGTCGTCGCCGGACCGGTCGCGCCGGTGTCGTCGTCGCCCCCCCCGCAGGCGACGAGGAGGACGAGCAGCAGCAGGACCCCGCGCCGCACTAGTCGTCCTTCCGCGCGGACAGGTCCGCGATCTCGCGCTCGGCGCGCTGGCGGGCCCGGTCGTTGCCGACCCCGCTGGCGTAGTTGCGGTACTCGCTCCAGGCCTGGATGGCCGACGCGAGCTTCCCCTCGTCGCTGCTGCCGGCGTTCGCCTTGGCGTCGGCGTCGTAGATGCGCGTCTTGCTGACGGCCTTGACCTCGTAGGCGGTGAGGAGGCGGCTGACCTTGGTCGCCGCCGTCATGCCCATCGAGTCGGTCAGCGTCCGGTCGATCGAGTCGACCGCCTTCTGCCACCGCCCGTTCCGCATGTGGCACTTGCCCATCTCGAGGTTCCACTCGGGGTGGTACTTGTTCCGGCTGAGCGACATGATCGACTCGGCCGCCTCGCAGTGGCCCTTGTAGTCGCGCTTCGCCTCGGCGTTCTTGGCGACGGTCGCCCAGGCCAGCGTGTAGTTCGCGTGGTCCTTGGGGATGGCCTGGAGGTAGCGGACGTCGTCGCTGCCGAGCCCGCCGCTGCCGGCCTTGCCGCCGAGCGCCGCGATCTGGTCCTTGTCGTAGCTCCGGCCGTCGCCGCCGCCGCCGCGGGTGCTGGACGGCTCGTCGTCGACGATGCTGCCGGGGCGCGGGGTGTTCGCCTCGGAGGGCTGCGACGAGGACGAGGAGGAAGACGACGATCCGCCCCCGCCGTCGGCCCACGGGTCCCGGGTGTCCGCGCTGCTGCTGCGGCTGCTGCTGGACTCGCTCCGGGACGTGCGCGCCGGGGTGGGGTCCTCGCGCCGGGGGGCGGGGGTCGACCGCTCCTCGCGCGGGGGCGGGGCCGACCGCGTGGTCCGGACCTCGACGTCCCGCCGCTGCGACGGCGCCTCGCGGGTGGTCCGCGGGGCCGGCGTCGAGCGCTCGGACTCCCACGACGAGCGGCCCCCGCCCGAGTCCCACGAGGTGTCGCGCGCGGGGGGCGTCTCGGCCGGGGCGGCGACCTCCTCGGGCGTCGGGTCCTCGTCGACGAAGTCGAGGCTCAGGCCGCTCTCCCCGCTGTCGAGCAGCTCCGCCGCGGCGTCCCCCTTGGCCGAGTCCTTCACCGTCGCGTCCCCCACCCCGGCGGCCGCGACCTCGGCGTCGGCGGGGGCGTCGTCCTCCTTGTCGGCGGACAGGATGATGATCCCGACGAAGACGCCGCCGAGGAGGACCAGCACGAGCGCGGCGATCAGCGCGAGGATGACGCCGCGTCCGCCGCCGCCTCCTTCGTCGTACTCGTCGTCGTCGTAGTAGTCGTCGTCGTCGTAATAGTCGTCGTCGTCGTAGAGCATCGCCGTTCCTCGTCCGGGCGCTCTGGACGGGTCCTAGTTACCGCGCCGGATGGCGCCGGTCTGGATCGCCTTGTCGTCGATCTCGATGACCCCCGAGGCGTCGAGCACGTCGGCGCTCTTCTCCTCGAGCTCGATGGTCAGCTCCTGCCCGCCCTTGCTGTACGCGAAGCTGCCTCGGTAGATGTAGTAGCCGGGGACCTGGATGGTGATCTCGTACTTCCAGTTCCGCAGCAGGCCGTACTCCTGGAAGGTCTGATCGGAGGACAGCGCGGCGATCTCGAAGTAGCCCGTGTCGTTCGTGATCGAGACCCCGCGGAGCGACGACGGCTCCTCCGGCTGCTCGTCCGCGCCCTTCTGCTCGGGGTCGACGGTGAGGGGGCGGATCATGACCTGCGCCTGGGAGACGGGGACCAGCTGCTGGTCCTTCGACGTCTCGATCTTCCCCGCGATCATGTCGCTGGTGCGGCCGCCGCTGGGGCAGCCGAGCATCGCGATCAGGATCAGGAACAGGCTGCACGTGGCGGCTGCGCGGATGGCTCTCATGGTTGTCGTCCGAACCCCTCGAATGGACTGGTCAATGGCCGCCGATGCTATCACGTCGGCCTACTCCTTGCGGACCGCCCCCTTCTGGAGCTTCCGCTCGTCCTCCTGGACGCCTCCCGACGTGTCGAGCACGTCGACCTTCTTCTCCTCGATCTCCATCTCCAGGTACTGGCTCCCCCCGCCGTACTCGAACTTGCTGCTGGTGATGTAGTAGCCGGGGACCTCGACCTCGATGACGTACGTCCAGCCCTTCAGGAGCGGGTACTCGGCCGCGGTGGCGGACGACGTGAGGGCGCCGATCTCGAACTGACCGGAGGAGCGCGTGATGCTGACGCCGCGGAGGTTCTGGACGGCCTCGGCGTCGAACTTCGCCGGCTTGGCCCCCGGCTCGGACGGCCACACGCGCACCTGGGCGTCGGCGACGGGGACCTCGCCCCCCTCCCGGTTGGCGACGATCTTCCCCGTGAGCACGCCCGCCTGCCCGCCCGGGCAACCCATCAGCAACGCCAGCAGCAGCAGCAGCCACCCTCGCCTCATCTCCGCTTCCTCCCGCCCTTGTCGGACTTGTCGATCAGATCCTTCACGTCCTCCCACCATGGACCGAAGTCGCGCTCGGTAGGTTCCCGCTCGAGGTTCTGGTACTCGCGCAGGATGCCCCGGAGGATGTGCTTCATGCAGATGGCGTCGCCGTCGCTGGCGCCCAGGAAGGCGGACCGGAGCACCGCGTTCTTGATGTTGCCGCCGGTGAACTTGAACTTGTCGGCGAGGAACGCGAAGTCGACGTCGTCGCCGAGGGGGGCCTCGACGGGGAAGGCGCGCTGCCAGATCTCCTCGCGGGAGGGGCGATCCGGGAACGGGAACTCGATGATGAAGTGGAACCGCCGGGTGAACGCCTCGTCGATGTTCTGCTTGAGGTTGGACGACAGGATCGCCACGCCGTCGTAGTCCTCGATCCGCTGCAGGAGGTAGTTGGTCTCGAGGTTGGCGTACCGGTCCACGGCGTTCCCCACGTTCGTCCGCTGGCCGAAGAGCGCGTCGGCCTCGTCGAAGAGGAGGACCGCCTGGGCGGCCTCGGCGCGGTCAAAGATGGCGCCGATGTTCTTCTCGGTCTCGCCCACCCACTTGCTCACGACGGAGCTCAGGTCGACCTTGAAGAGGTCCATCCCGAGGCGGCGGGCGATGCACTCGGCCGCCATCGTCTTGCCCGTGCCGGAGCGGCCGAAGAAGAGCGCCTTGGCCCCGGTGCCTCGAGGGAACTTCGACTCGAAGCCCCACGACTCGTAGACCTGGCCGCGCTTCTCGACGAACGCGAGGAGCTCGCCGAGGTGGGACTTCTCCTTGCCGGGGAGGACGAGGTCCTCGAACTCGAAGCGGGGCTCGATGCGGCGGGCGAGGCCGCCGACGTCCCGGGCGAACTGGGCGCGGGCGCCGTCGACGAGATCCTCGAAGGTGACCGCCGCGTCGCCGCCGTCGTGCTGGGCGCGGGCCCACGCCTTGTCGCGCGCGTAGGCGACCGCCTGCTGGAGCTGCTGGCGGCCGAGGCGGTAGCGGTTCGCGAGGGTGGAGATCTCGTCGGCGTCCATCTCCACCGCGACCCCCGCCCCCTCCAGGAGCCGGGTGAGGACGTCGACGCGGACGCCGAAGTTGGGGTCGTCGATGTCGAACGGCATCGCGTGCCGCCGGTCGGACAGCCAGGCGGCCGGCGGGGGCTCCTTGCCGGGGAGGAGGAGCGTGCCGGGGTAGTCCTGGATGCGGCGCCACACCGCCTCGAGGTTGCGGACGGCGGCGGGCTCGGCCGTCTCGGTGTCGGGGAAGCCGACGAGGTGGACGGCGGCGCCGAAGACCCAGGCGTCCGCGAGGGTGCGGGCGAGGTCCTCGAGGACGCGCTCGCCGCCGCCGATGAACGCGCTCACCTCGAGGCTCACGCGGGGGACGCCGAGGCGGTGGCAGAGGAGGTCGGCGGCGGCGCGGCGGCCGGCCGTCTCCTTGCCGAGGAGGAACACGGTGACGCCGCGGGTGGCGGCGCGGATCCGCTCGGCGACGTCGCCGAGGAGGTCGGGGGCGTCGTCGGGGAGGGCGATCGCGGGGGGCGCGGCGGGGATCCCCTCGAAGCGGGCCCGGTCGGCGACGGCGTCGCTCATCCGCGGGACGCCGAGGAGCCACCCCGCGACCGCGTCGCTGACCCGCATGTGGCGCTGGGACAGGGGGCGGACGTCGTCGGCCCGGGGGACGAGGAGCTCGACGAGGCCGGACGCGAGGAGCGGGCTGCCGGGCTCGAGGCGGCCGAGGATGCCGAGGCGGTCGGACGCGCCGAGCAGGGGGGCGAGGATGTCGACGACGAGGCCGACGCTGGGGATGCCGCGGGTGAAGTCGTCGTGGAGGTAGGCGAAGACGCGGCGGTAGCGGCGGTCGATCTCCGGGGCGAGGGCGAGCAGGAGGATCTCCTGATCGAGGGACGTCAGGCCCGTCCGGTCGCAGAGGACGTCGAACCGGGAGGGGCGCCCGCGGCGGTCGGCGGCCTTGACCTCGGCGGCGATCTTCCGCTCGAGGATGGCGACGCCGCGGTCGATGGAGTCCAGCGACTGGTTGGCGTCGGGGTCGGCGAGGGACGACGGGGGGAGGCCCGAGAGCGCGCTGAGGTGCTGCTGGAACTCCTGATCGGTGACGTACAGCTCCTCGAGCGGGCCGTCGGCGTCCTCCTCGGGGACGACGGTGTGGCCCGACCCCTTGGTCAGGAGGTAGAGGCGGCCGACGCGGAGGTTGGTCAGCTGGAGGCCGCGGCGGAGGCGGCCGAACTCCTCCGCGTTGGCGAGCCCGGGGAGGGTGGCCTCGGTGGGGACGGGGAGGATGGGGGCCTTCTTGCCCATCGGCTACTTGTGGGCCTCGCCGGTGTCGGTGTCGAAGAGGGACATCTTGACGCCGCCGACCTTGGCCTGGAGCTGGAGGGGCTGGTCGATCTTGGTGAACACGCGGTAGGTCAGGTAGGGGCGGACCTTGCGCTCGAAGCCCTTGAGGAGGAGGCAGGCGTCGCCGAACGCGAGGTCGTCGACCAGCGCGACGGAGATGCGCTCCATGCGGAGCTTCTCGTGGGCGCCGGGCTGGGGCGAGCTGTTGGGGTCGACGGTGACGCGGTGGCCGTCGACCTCGAGGACGCGGCCAAGGGAGTCGAAGAACTGGCCGTCGATCTCGTACGTCACCGGCCGGTACAGCAGCGTCGGCTCCTGGTGGAAGCCGTTCATCACCGCGCCCATCAGCGCGTTGGCGAGGTCGGTGTCGCTGCTCTCCACGAAGACGATGAAGTAGAGGTAGAAGAAGCGGGCCGGGATCTGGACGAAGTCGGCGCGCTTGGGGTCGGGGGCGGCGGGGCCCGGCTTGTAGGGCTTGACCGCGTAGGCGGGGAGGCCGAAGTCGTCCATGTCGTCGATGCGGTACAGCGAGCAGTAGACGGTCGCCTCCTCGTCGTCCTTCGGCTGGGTGTCGAGGTCCTTGTGGATGCCGACCCAGTTCAGCTCGAGGCCGTCGCAGATCTCCTGGATGCGGTCGCACAGAACCTGCTGCACGTGCTGAATGACGCGGAAGTCGCCCATGGGGGCGGATTCTACTGGACGTCGAAGAGGAAGGTAGAGGACGCGCCGTGGGGACCGATCCAGCCGGTGGCCTCGTCGGGGTCCGCGGCGGGGTTCTCCTCGGGGTCGAACCACACGAAGAAGGCCGGGACGAAGGCCGCCGACTCGCCCTCGGGGACGAACAGGCCGGCGTCGAGGAGGGACTGCGCCGCGCTGTCGTCGATGCTGCCGTCCCAGAAGATCAGGCCCGCGTAGACGAGGCCGAGATCGGCGTACGCGGCCGTCATCGCCTCCGCCGTGAGGCCGCCCGCGGCGTAGTAGTCGTGGTTCAGCGCCGCGTGGACCCCCGCCGACTGGAAGCCGCCGGCGTTGAAGTCTCCGAGGGCCCCGGGGAAGGAGCCCGCGGGGGCGGTGAAGGCCTCGCCGTAGTTGAGGTCGGCCGCGTTCAGGGCGGCGAGGTCGCAGTGGGCGGGGTCGTCGTCGGGGTCGGTGGCGTCGATCCAGGAGTCGGGGTCGATCGCGAACCCCGCGGAGCAGTTCCCGCAGCCGGGGACCCCGCCGAACCCGAGGGTGACCGAGGCGGCCGCGACGAGGCGCTGCGTGCAGGCCAGGTCGTCGTCGGCGAGGCTCGTCCAGTAGTGGATCCCGAAGGCGACCTCGCTGAAGCAGACGTCGTCCTCGCAGAAGGGGTCGAACTCGCCCGTGAACGTCACCTGGGCGACGTCCTCCAGCGGCGCGACGTCGTCGTCGTCGTCGGGGCCGGTGTCGTCCCCTCCCCCGCCCCGGCGGAGGCGCGGGGGGCAGCCGATCAGGGCGATCGCGAGGAGGAGCAGGAGCGCGCGGCGCACGCGGGGATCGTCCCGGCCCGGGGAGAGGCCGGTCAAGGGCGGCGGGCGGCCCCGGGGATCAGCCGCCGGGCTCGGAGGTGGAGCCGGGGTCGGGGGACGCCAGCGCGGCGGCCTCGCCGGACGCGGGGTACGGGGAGCCGTTGAGGGTGGCGAACTCGAGGCGGATGCGGCCGTCGCCGCCGGCCGCCCCCTGGCCGTTGTTGGAGTTGGACGCGGCGGTGCCGCCCTCCGCGGTGATGCCCCCGGACTGACCGGTCATGGTCTCGGCGACGACGTAGATCGCGCCCCCCGCGCCGCCCGCGTTGTTCGACGGGTCCCCGCCCGGGCAGACGAACCCGTCCTGGCCGTCGCTCCGGATGAACCCCGGGGAGACGTCGAGGGCCGTGGCGCGGACGAAGATGATCCCGCCGCCGTAGCCGCCGTCCTGGATCGGGCCGTTCTGGTTGATGCAGCCGCCGCCGGCCCCGCCCAGGTTCATGTCGACGAGGTCCGCGTCGCCCACCACGTCGCCGCTCAGGCCGCTGATCGAGCCGTTCCCCTGGTTGCCGAAGGGGCCGGGGTCGCGGGTCCCGTACGCGCCGCCGCCCGCGTTTCCGTTGTAGAGCGAGTTGAGCCCGTAGGCGCCGCCGCCGCCGCTGTCGTTGGCGTTCTCGTCACCGGCGCTGCCCACCCCCGAGCGGCCCTCACCGTCGTTGGTCCAGTCGCCGGGGCCGTTGATGTTGCGGCCCGCGCCGCCGCGGTAGCCCGCGCTGCTCATGTTGATCGAGCCGCTCACGGTGACCGTCCCGAGCGCGAAGAAGGCGAGGACGCCCCCGGAGGTCCCGTTCCACGCGTTCGCCGTCAGCGTCCCCGTGATGGTGACGTCGTTCCACTGGGGGATGCGCTGGAGGGCGACGACCTGCTCGGAGAAGTCGGCGCCGCCGTAGCTGTTGGCGGTCGGCTGCTCGAGCTCGACGACCGAGCCGGAGGGGGCCGCGGCGACCGTGACGACCTCCCAGCTCCCGACGTCGTCGACGTCGCCGGGGCCGCCCTGGAGGTTGACGAGGAGGGCGACGTCGCCGGGGGCGAACCCGACCGAGGAGGTCACCGCGAGGAGCGTCGAGGCGGTCGGGTCGGCGGTCACGGCCGTGGCGATGCCGTCGGGGGAGCCGACGCGGGTGCTGCCGAGGATGTCGGTGGACAGGTTGCCGTCGCCGACGACGACGTCCCCGTCGCGGCCGTCGCCGAATAGGCAGACGTTGACGCCGTCGTCGAGGTCGCCGTCGCCGCCGCAGTCCTCGTCGACGCCGTCGCAGGTCTCCGGGGCGCCGGGGTAGATCGCGGCGTCGAAGTCGTCGCAGTCGACGGTGTCGTCGAAGGTGTCGCCGTCGGCGTCGTCGTCCACGCAGTCGGCGATGCCGTCCCCGTCGAAGTCGTCGAAGCCGGGGTCGGGCAGCCCGCCGTCGCAGTCGTTGTCGACGCCGTCGCACAGCTCGGGGGCGCCGGGGTAGGCGGTCGGGTCGGAGTCGTCGCAGTCGTCCCCTTCGGCGCTGTAGGCGTCGCCGTCGGCGTCGGTGGAGCCGCCGTCGCAGATGAGCGAGCCGTCGCAGTCCTGATCGACGGTGTCGCACAGCTCGGCGGCGCCGGGGAAGACGGTGGCGTCGGTGTCGTCGCAGTCGTCGCCGCCGGACGCCTCGGACGACCAGTCGTCGCCGTCGTCGTCGACGGAGCCGGCGTCGCACAGCGGGGAGCCGTCGCAGTCCTGGTCGAGGCCGTCGCCGCAGATCTCGTCGGCGCCGGGGTAGGCGTCGGCGTCGAGGTCGTCGCAGTCGTCGCCCGTCGCGACGTACCCGGCGGGCTGGTCGCAGGCCTCCTCGGTGAGGACGGCGCTGCCTTCGCCGTCGCCGTCGAGGTCGGCGTACCAGGTGACGGCGTCGGTGGCGTCGTCGTCGATCAGGCCGTTGCAGTTGTCGTCCTCGTCGTCGCAGATCTCGATGGCGAAGGGGTACGTGCCGGCGTCGGTGTCGTCGCAGTCGCCGGGGGTGGCGGAGGTGTCGGGGGGCTCGTCGCAGGCGAGGACCACGTTGGCGACGTCGCCCCACCCGTCGCCGTCGTCGTCGGCGTACCAGGGGGTGCCGCCGAGCGCGTCCTCGCCGTCGGCGCTGCCGTCGCAGTCGTTGTCCACGCCGTCGCAGAGCTCGACGGCGCCGGGGTGGACGGCCGCGTCGGCGTCGTCGCAGTCCTCGCAGGCGGCGTAGCCGTCGCCGTCGTCGTCGGCGTACCCGACGGAGCCGTCGCAGTTGTAGTCGGTCGGGTCCGTGCAGTCGGTCTCGGCGGCGCCGGGGTGGATCTCGGGGTCGAGGTCGTCGCAGTCGGTGTCGTCGTCGGCGATGAAGCCGGGGGGCGCGTCGCAGGCGACGAAGGTGACGTCGGCGTTGCCGTAGCCGTCGTTGTCGAAGTCGGCGTACCAGGTGGGGGCGTCCTCGCTGTCGTCGGGGTCGATGATCTCGTCGCAGTCGTTGTCGATCCCGTCGCAGATCT
>CAYFOA010000085.1:0-28561 GCA_964344575.1 uncultured Rickettsiales bacterium
GCGACGACGACGACGACGCGACGGACGACGACGACGCCGCGGACGACGACGACGCGACCGACGACGACGACGACAGCGCCCCCAGCCCGTCCAGCGTCTTCTTCCAGGGCTCCGGCTGCGAGGGCTGCGGCAGCAACACCGGCGGCGGCGCCGTCGCAGGGTTCGTGCTGTTCGGCCTCGTCCTCGTCGCCATCGGCTTCCGGCGCCGCGCCGCGCCGCTGCTGCTGCTGCTCGTCCTCGCGCTGCCGGCGACCGCGGCGGCCCAGTCGGACGGCCCCGCGATCGACGTGCAGCGCTTCGATCCGGCCCCCCAGTCGCGCGGCTTCGCGCTCGTCCGGGACGCCCACCAGCCCACCCGCCTGGAGGTCGGCAGCTTCCTGTCCGCGAACTACGCGCTCCGCCCCCTGGAGCTCGGCGTGCCCGGGCAGTACACCCGCACCGGCGGCGTGATCGAGCACCTGTTCGGGTTCGACCTCGGCGTGTCGGTGGCGTTCAACGAGTGGATCCAGGTCGGCGTGCAGCTGCCGTTCCTCCAGATCCAGGGGAGCCCCGCCGACGCCCTCGCCGTCTCCGCGCAGTACGGCCACGCCAACAACAGCTTCGCCCCCGGCGACACGACGCTGGCGTTCGGCATCGCCCCGGTGCGGGAGTCCGACGGCAAGGCGGTCTCGTTCTCGGTCGCCCCGCGGCTCGTCCTGCCGACCGGCAACGAGGCGCTCTTCGTGGGCAGCAACGCCTACGGCATGGGCGTCGACTTCGCCCTGAGCAAGCGCTGGGAGCGGTTCCGCTTCTCGCTGAACCTCGGCATCCAGGTGAACACGCTGGGGCGGCCGCTGGCGAACCTCCAGCCCGACGACGAGCTCCGGTGGGGCGTCGGCCTCGGGGTCCCGCTGCTCGACGACCAGCTCGAGATCCAGCTCGAGTGGGTCGGCGGCACGGTCATCGACACCCGCGCGCATCGGAACGTCGGCTCGGGGGTGTTCACGCCGACGCAGACGCCGTCGGAGCTCGACCTCGGCGTCTGGTTCAACCCGGGCGGGGGCAAGGTGTGGGGCCGCGCGGGCGTCGGCCGCGGCATCGGCCCCGGCTTCGGCAGCCCCGAGCTGCGGGTGTTCGCGATGGTCGGCTTCGACGTCGGCTGCGACTGCGGCAAGGCCGAGCAGGTCTTCGTCGAGAAGCTGATCCCCGACCCCGACCCGGACCGGGACGAGGTGAAGGGCGAGGCCGACGAGTGCCCCCACGACCCCGAGGACCGCGACGGCTTCGAGGACGAGGACGGCTGCCCCGAGTGGGACAACGACCAGGACACCGTCCACGACAGCTGCGACAAGTGCCCCACCGAGAAGGAGGTGCTGAACGGCGTCGACGACACCGACGGCTGCCCCGACGAGGCGCTGGCCGTCATCGACGTCGAGAAGCAGGAGATCGTCATCCTCGACAAGGTCTACTTCGACCTCGACAAGGACACGATCAAGCAGGCGTCCCACGAGGTCCTGGACGCGGTCGTGCAGGTGATGACGGAGTACCCGTCCATCGAGTCGATCGAGATCCAGGGGCACACCGACAGCCGGGCGCCGGACGACTACAACCTCGACCTGTCGCAGCGGCGGGCGGAGGCGGTCCGTCAGTACCTCGCCGAGCACGGCATCGCGCCCGCGCGGATGGTGGCGAAGGGGTACGGCGAGACGACGCCGCTGGTGCCCGACGCCGAGGCGGAGGAGGACCACGCGAAGAACCGGCGCGTGCAGTTCAAGATCCTGAAGACGTCCGAGGGGGCGCCGATCGTGAAGGAGGTCGAGGAGGCTCAGCCCACCGCGCCCGAGGAGTAGGCGGGGTCGGGCTCAGTCCCAGTCGATGAGGAAGTCGTAGACGGTCGACGCGCCGGACGTGCAGTCGATCGTCACGACCATCGATCCGGGGGACGCGGTGGCTGACGCGGAGGTCGACCCGGACGCCGACGCGGCGCCCGTGACGCTGAACGTGAGGGCGCTCCCCCCGCCGCCGGCCTGGTCGAGCACGAACGTCACGGGCCCGCCGCAGCCGAAGCTGACGCTGAACCAGTCCTCGTCCGCGCCCGCGCCGCACGCGATGGAGCCGGACAGCGCGACGTGGCCGTTGTTGCTGACGATGAGGTTGGTCTGTCCCGCCGAGTCGTTGGGCTCGCCCTCGGACGCGGACAGCAGCGGGCCGTCGCAGTCGGACTGCTGGTCGGCGCCGTCGCAGTCCTCGTCGACGCCGTTCTGCGGCGTCTCCAGCGCGGCGGGGTGGACGTCGGCGTCGGCGTCGTTGCAGTCGCCGGTGCGGCCGGACTCGCCGGGATCGTCGCAGTCGGCGTCGGAGGTGACGACCGTGTCGCTGCCGCCCCACCCGTCGCCGTCGGCGTCCGCGTAGCAGTACCACTCGCCGCCGCCGCCGCCGTCGTCGCAGTCCTCGTCGACGAGGCCGTTGCAGTTGACGTCGAGCCCGTCGCAGTCGTCCCAGATCCCGGGCTCGACGTCCGCGTCGCCGTCGTCGCAGTCGTCGTCGGCGGTCCCCGGGATCCCGTCGTCCCCGCAGGACGTCGTCCCGTCGCCGTCGCCGTCGTAGAGCTCGTCGACGTCCCCGTCGCAGTCGTCGTCGAGCCCGTTGCAGAGCTCGGCGTTCGTCGGGAAGAGGTCGGGGTCGTCGTCGTCGCAGTCGTCGTCGGCGGTGCCGTGGGTGAAGTCCGGCCCGCAGGTCGTGGTGCCGTCGCCGTCGGCGTCGAACCCCTCGTCGGCCGTCCCGTCGCAGTCGTCGTCGACGCCGTTGCAGAGCTCGGGGTTGCCGGGGAACACGAAGGGGTCGGAGTCGTCGCAGTCGTCCCCGTGCTCGCACTCCTCCGCGCTCAGGTGCCCGTCGAGGTCCTCATCGAACCCGTCGTCGGCGAGCCCGTCGCAGTCGTTGTCCACCCCGTCGCAGATCTCCGGGGCGCCGGGGTAGATCGCCGGGTCGTCACTGCACAACTCGTCGGGGGCGTAGTCGTCGTCTTCCATCACGGGCTGGAAGCAGGACGACAGGAGCGCGAGGCCGAGGACCCACCGGGTCATCGCCGGACCAGCACCTCGTCCAGCGGCTTGCGGCCGATGTCGGGCACGCGGCAGCCGTCGACGGGGTAGCCGACGGGCAGCAGCAGGAACGGCCGCTCGGTCGTCGGCCGCTCCAGGATCTCGCCCAGGAACCGCATCGGCGACGGGGTGTGCGTCAGCGTCGCGAGGCCGGCGCGGTGCAGCGCCGCGATGAGGATCCCGGCGGCGATCCCCACCGACTCGGGGACGTAGTAGTGGCGCCCGTCGTCGGGTCCCTTGGCCTGCGCGAAGACCACGATCAGGGCGGGCGCGATCTCCAGGAACGGCTTGTGCTCGTCGGTCCCCAGGTGGACCAGGTCGTCGAGCCACCGCTGCGGCGCCCGGTGCCCGTAGAAGGCCTCCTCCTCCCGCTCGGCGGCCTCCCGGATCCGGCGCTTCGTCTCCGGGTCCGTCACCACCACGAACGTCCACGGCTGCTTGTTCGCCCCCGACGGCGCCGAGGCGGCGGCCGCGATGCAGTCCTCGAGCACGCCCGGCGGGATCGGCTCGTCGCTGAAGTGCCGGACGGAGCGGCGGCGGGCCATCTCGTCGCGGAACTCGGCGGCCCGCGCCTGCATCTCCTCGGGGGGGAGGCGGCGGAAGTCGAGCGGGATCGTGGGGACGTCAGGCAGAGCCGGCCTGCCGGACGAGGTAGGGCCCGAGGATGAGCAGGTCCAGCTCGGACTGGACGAACGCCCGCACCGCGTCGCGCGGCGACCGGACGATGGGCTCCTCGTGCATGTTGAACGACGTGTTGATGACCGACGGGATGCCCGTCCGGCGGTGGAACGCGGCGACGATGTCGTAGTAGTCGGGGTTGTCCTCGCGGCGGATGAGCTGCGGCCGCGCCGTCCCGTCGCAGTGCACGACGCCGGGGCTGCTCTCCTTCATCTCGTCGGTGCAGTCGAAGCAGACCGTCATGAACCGCGCCGCGTGCTCGGCGCCGGCGAGGTTGAGGTAGCAGCGCTCCCGCTCCTCCCACAGCGTCACCGGCGCGAACGGCATGAACTCGGTCCGGCCGAGCTTCTCGTTGAGCCAGTCGTTCACGTCGGGATCGTCGGGCCGGAACATCACGGTCCGGTTGCCCAGCGCCCGCGGCCCCCACTCCATCCGGCCGGCCACGCGGGCCACGACCTTGCGCTCCTCCAGCGCCTCGGCCACCTGCTCGGTCAGGTCCTGGGGGCGGTCGAAGACGAGGCCCGACTCCTCCAGCACCCGCTCGTACTCCTTCGTGTCGTACTCGCGGCCCGTGTAGACGTCCTTGAGCTCGTGCGGGGCGACGCTGCTGAGCGCCAGCGCGGCCCCCGCGGCGAGGCCGCCGTCCCCCATGTTCGGGTAGACGAAGAGGTGGTCCACCTCGTCGAGCTCGTGGATGCGCTGGTTGAGCTTGACGTTGGCGAACACGCCCCCCGCGAGCGCGAGGTCGCGCCGCCCCGTCTTGCGGACCCAGTGCTGGACGAAGGCGCAGATCTGGTGCTCGAGGTTCCGCTGCAGGGCCGCCGCGATCTGCTCCCGCGTGAACCGCTCGAGGAACCGGTGGAAGCGGTCGTCCTTCCTCTGCGGGCGGGCGTAGTTCATCAGGTTGAAGCCGCCGGACTTCTCCTTGAAGTGGAACTGCTTGCGGAAGTGCGCGAGGAGGTCGTCGGGCGGCTCGGCGTAGGCGGCCAGCCCCGTGATCTTCCCCTCGTGCCGGTTGGGCCGGAACCCCAGCCACTCGGTGATGCGCGAGTAGTAGGTGTTGATCGCGGCGAGGCCGGACTGCCGGTAGATGAGCTTGAGGTCGCCGGCGTTGCCCAGCGAGACGGTCACCGACGTGCCGTCCCCCATCGCGTCGACGGTGATGACGAGGGCGTCGACGTGGGGCTGGCAGCGGTAGGCGGAGTAGGCGTGGGCGCTGTGGTGGTCGAGGGTGACGACCGGCGCGGAGATGGCGCGGGCGCGCAGCTTCTTCCGGAGGTGGCGCTTGCTCAGGTCCGCCTCGGCGGGCCACAGGCCGGCCTCCTTGATGCCCACCTGGTAGAGGATGTAGGCGTTCAGGAGGGGGCTGTACTGGGACGCTCCCTGCTTCGTCGCGTGGTGCAGGCCCGACAGGCGGCGGAGCGCGGTGGCGGGGGTGAAGTGGCTCCCGAAGACGACCCGGTCGAGCTCCGGCTTGGTGACGCCACCGATGTGGAGGACCTCGTCGATCGCGTCCCAGGGGAAGGCGCCGGAGTTCTTGTTCCGGTCGATCCGCTCCTGGCCGACGGCGGCGACGAGCTCCCCGTCGATGCAGAGGGCGGCGCCGCTGTCGTGGTTGTCGTTGATGCCGAGGACGATCACGGCCCGGCAGTGTAGCCGACCCGTTTTATGATGGCCGGAGTTGGAACCTCCTGGACCATCGCCCGACGAGCTCCCCCCCGAGGTGGACGTCGAGCCTGAACCGGAGCCCGAGCGGGAGCCCGAGCCGGAGCCCGAGGCGCCCCACCCGCGGGAGGCGGTGGAGCGCGCCCACCGCGTCCGCGTGGCCCGAAGAGGGCGTCGTGAGTACCTCCGCCTGGACCTCGCCGAGGCGCCCTGCCCGAGCTCGCCGAAGGTGCTCGCGGCGGTCCGCGAGCTGACGGACGAGGACGTCTCCCGCTACCCCGATCCGTGGCCGGTGCGCGACGTGATCGCGCAGCTCCACCAGGTCCCGACCGAGCGCGTGCTGATCGCGGCGGGGGCGGACGAGGCGGTCCGGTGGGCGTTCAACGCGTTCCTGGAGCCGGGGGCGCGGGTGGTCATCCCGCGGCCGACGTTCGGGTCGTTCCTGTCGGCGGCGGAGGCGGCGGGGGCGTTCGTCGAGCGGGTGGACCACGGCGAGGACCTGGAGCTGCCGGTCGAGGCGTTCGTGAAGGCGATGACGCCGCGGACCCCGCGGATGGTCTGCCTCGCGAACCCGAACGCGCCCACGGGGACGGCGCTGACGTCGGACGAGGTGCTGGAGGTGGCGGCGGCCTCGCCGTCGTCGCTGGTGCTCGTGAACGAGACGTTCGCGACCTTCCACGGCCACTCGCTGCTGGACGACGGGGCGGGGGCGGAGCTGCCGCCGAACGTGCTCGTGCTGCGGTCGCTGTCGAAGGACTACGGGCTCGCGGGGATGCGGATCGGCTACCTGGTGGGCGATCCGGAGGTGATCGCGGCGGTGGACGTGGCGAGGCCGTCGTTCACGACGAGCAGCGCGTCCCTGGCGGCAGCGCTGGCGGCGCTGAGCGATCAGCCCGCCATGGAGGCCCAGGTGGCCCGCGTGAAGGAGGCCCTGGAGCGCCTCGCGGGGCGCCTGACGGAGCGCGGCCTGGAGGTCCGCCGGACGCGCTGCAACTTCCTCCTCATCAAGCTCGCGCCGCCGATCCAGCGCTGGGCGGCGGCGTTCGCGGCGCGGAAGATCCTGGTCGGGACGTCGGGCCACGCGGGGCCCATGGCGGGCTACATCCGGGTGACGGTCAACGACGACGCCGAGGCGACGCAGTTCCTCGACGCCCTCGACCTGATCCTCCGCATGGGCGTGGCGGGCGCGACCCAGGTCAGGGGCGTGCCGGGGAGGTGGGACGACGTCGACAGCGAGGGGATGGCCTAGCCCCGCGCTAGGTCGCGGGCACCGGCTCCAGCGACGACGTCCCCTCCAGCGCGGCGCGGTACATGCGGTAGTTC
This sequence comes from uncultured Rickettsiales bacterium, assembly GCA_964344575.1. Classification (GTDB taxonomy): domain Bacteria; phylum Myxococcota_A; class UBA796; order UBA9615; family UBA9615; genus JAAESI01. The sequence goes on from CAYFOA010000085.1 coordinate 6,750, forward strand.
GTCCACGCGATCAGGGGGAGCGTGATGGCGCCGAGGATCGGGACGGGCTGAAGGCAGATCAGGAACAGGTTGAGGAGGCGGGTCGCCCACCTCGTCGCGCAGCCCATCGTCGCGGGGGTGTAGCGGCGCATCGGGGCGATCAGGTTGAGCCTGAGCCAGATGATGCCGGGGACGATGCCCGCGAACGGGATCAGGGAGAACGCGAAGGCCACGCCCATCGTCGCCGGGAGCTTCTTGCCGATCGCGTCGACGTGGGCCTGGAGCGCCGCCTCGTCCGCGAACGCGGGGGTCCCGCAGGCGTCGCAGGACTGGTCCGTCGTCCGCTTCGTCAGCCGCTCCGCGCACGCCCCGCAGCGGCCGCGGAGGACCAGCTCGCGGCGGTGGACGGCGGCCTCGGGGGCGTCCGCCGACTTCGCCTGGCCGAACACGCCGACCTTGCGGGGGTCCGGGTGCGCCGCCCCGCAGCCGCCGCACTTCGGCGCCGTCGGGTGCACCGCGTGGCCGCAGTTCAGGCACGGCTCGCGCTTCCGGTCGTCCAGCCACCGGATCGTCGCCCGGGCCGCGAACAGCGTCCCCAGGGCGAAGACGAAGAGGATCATCGCGAGGATCGGGATCAGCGCCGCCACGACGACGCCGCCGACCACGAAGAAGTCCTCCAGCCAGATGCCGAGCTTCTGGATCCCGAGGTCGTCGTCCATGTCCAGCTCGTGGACCGACGTCAGGATCTGCCCGCGGGCCCGCGCCATCGCGGCCGTCAGCGTCGCCGGCACCAGGGCCCACAGGACCGCCGGGTCGAAGCCCTGGAGCAGCGCGGGCGACACCCACGCCGCGTCGTGCGCCTCGATGAGGCCCAGCGTGGTGCCGAACGAGAACGCGCTCTTGAGCAGCGGGTCGAGCTCGTTCATGAGCTGGCGCGCGTCGGGGTCCTTCGTCGCCGCGAACTCCAGCGCCGACATCAGCCCGAGCACCGCCAGCGTGACGTCGTGGGTGAGCCACCACGGCGCCGAGGCGAGGAGCTTCATCGTGTCCGCGGAGATGTGGGGCTGGAGCTCGGGAGCGAACCGGCAGGTCAGCGCGACCACGAACGTCGTGAGGAACGCCCGCGCCGCGAAGAACGGGGTCGTGGCCAGCGAGTGAACCAGGTATGCGCCCATTGCGAGCCCCTACGAGCGCGGCGACCGCGCCATTTCAGCCGCCCAGCCGGGACGCCGCCTCGTTGAACTCCTCGGCGACCTTGCCGTCCGTCGCGTCCAGCGCCTTCTCGCGGAGGATCGGGGCGACGCTGCGGTCGCCGATCTTGATCAGCGCCCGGGCCGCGTGCCGCTGGACGTGGGGGTTGGCGTCGTCGAGCGCCTGCACCAGCGCGTCCCGGTCGGCCTTCTCCGGCTGCTCCTCGATGTACTCGCAGACGTCGAGGCGGAGGTCCTCGTCGGGGTCCTCGAGGAGCGTCTTGTGGAACAGCGGACGGACCTCGTCGGTCCGCCACCAGCCGCGCTTGCCGAGGACCTTCATCGCCTTCTCGCGGACGTCGGCGTCGAGGTCGTCCGTCATCACCTTCGCGAGCACCGGCGCCGACCGCGGCGTGCCGTGGTCCTCGATCTCGGCGATCGCCTTCTTCCGGTTGCCGACGTCGGTGTCCTTCAGCGCCATCGTCTCCGCGGCGGGGACGAGCTTGCCGCTGCCGGCTTCGTCCAGCGCCTCGAGGCACTCCCGCCGGACGCGCTCGCTGGGGTCCGTGGACGTCAGCTCGAGGACCTTCTCCTCGGCCTGGGTGAGCTTCCGTTCGCCGATCTCCTCGCAGGCGTCGTTCCGGAACCGCCAGTCCGGGTGGTCGAGGTACTCGATCAGCTGACGTCCGCTGACCTGGTCGGTCTCGAACGCCTTCCCCGCCATCGCGGAGACGGGACACAGGAGCGCGGCGGTGACGACGAGGAGGGCGGTTCGCATCGGTGGAGCCTACACGCCCCCACGTCTTCCTTGATCTCCCTTGCAGGCCCCCGTATCTTCGCCCATCCCAGAAGTAGGGGATTCCCTGAACGGATGGGGTGCGCCGCGGCCGGGGAGGGCTGCGGCAACGCGCGCGAGGGTGATGTTTTTCAATCCTGACAATCCGCTGATCGTTCAGGGGGACGGCAGCCTGCTCCTCGAGGTCAAGAACGACCGGTACGAGGACGCCCGCGACTTCCTCGCCCGGTTCGCCGAGCTGGAGAAGTCGCCGGAGCACATCCACACGTACCGGATCACGTCGCTGTCGCTGTGGAACGCCGCCGGCGCGGGGCTGCGGGCGTCCGACATCCGGAAGGGGCTCGAGGAGTTCAGCAAGTACGAGGTCCCGCCCGACGTCGTCGGCGACGTGCAGGAGAAGATCTCGCGCTTCGGCAAGGTCGTGCTCCTGCCCGCCGACGAGGAGTCCGGCGACGACCTCCGCCTCGCCGTCGGCGACAAGCTCGTCGCCCGGAAGATCATCCGGAGCAAGCGCGTCATCCCGCTGCTCGGGCCGGCCCTCCGCGAGGGGCTGTACCGCGTCCCCCTCGGCAACCGAGGCGTCATCAAGCAGGCGCTCCTGAAGCTCGGCTACCCCGTCGAGGACCGCGCCGGCTTCGTGGAGGGCGAGTCGCTCAACATCTCGATCCGGCGGCAGACGATGTCGGGCAAGGGGTGGGGGCTGCGGAAGTACCAGCGGGAGTCGGTGGCGGCGTGGATGAAGGCGGGGTCCGCGGACGGGGGTCACGGCGTGGTCGTGCTCCCCTGCGGCGCGGGCAAGACGATCGTCGGCATCGCCACGATGGCGGCGGCGGGGTGCCACACGCTGATCCTGGCGACGGGCGTCAGCGCGGTGCGGCAGTGGATCGACGAGATCGTCGACCGGACCCACCTGACCGCCGACCAGGTCGGCGAGTACAGCGGTCAGTGCAAGGAGATCCGGCCGGTCACCGTCACGACGTACCAGATCCTCACCCACCGGAAGTCGCAGGAGGCGAACTTCACCCACCTCGGCCTCTTCTCGGCGGCGGACTGGGGCCTGATCATCTACGACGAGGTCCACCTCCTGCCGGCGCCCGTGTTCCGCATCACGGCGGACATCCAGGCGCGGCGGCGGCTGGGGCTGACGGCGACGCTGGTCCGGGAGGACGGGCGCGAGGCCGACGTCTTCAGCCTCATCGGCCCCAAGCGGTTCGACGTCCCCTGGAAGGAGCTGGAGTCCCGCGGGTTCGTGGCCGAGGCGCACTGCTACGAAATCCGGGTCGACCTCCCGCCGAAGCTGGCGTTCGACTACGCCCAGGCGGACGACCGCCACAAGTTCCGCATCGCCGCCGAGAACCCGATGAAGATGGCGGCGCTGCAGGAGCTGCTCGACGAGCACGAGGACGACAAGGTCCTCGTCATCGGCATGTACCTCGATCAGCTCGAGACGGTGGCGAAGCTCTTCGACGCGCCGCTCATCACGGGCAAGACCCCCAACGACCAGCGGGACGTTCTGTACGGGCAGTTCCGCGACGGCGATCTCAAGGTGCTGACGGTCAGCAAGGTCGCCAACTTCTCGATCAACCTCCCCGACGCGAACGTCGCCATCCAGATCTCGGGGACGTTCGGATCACGCCAGGAGGAGGCCCAGCGGCTGGGCCGGATCCTCCGCCCCAGCGGCGGCGACTCCTTCTTCTACTCGCTCGTCACGCGGAACTCGCGGGAGCAGGAGTTTGCCCACAATCGACAGTTGTTCTTGACTGAGCAGGGGTACAGTTATCACATCGAGGAATGGGCACCGTCAGGGGAGTGGACGGAGCCGTGATGAGGGGAGTGTCCGTATGGACCTGACCGGCTTCTTCAGGAGCCTCCCTCACCCCATCCTCGCCCAGTACCTCAAGAGGTACGGCGAGGCTGAGGAGCAGGAGTCGTCTGCCCGGGCCGGGATCCTCGGGTTCAGCGACGCGCGCGCGGTCGAGATCGCCGACGCGCTGGTGACGAAGTTCAGCGACCGGCACTGGGTCCGGGCGCGGCTCAAGGAGATGCCGAAGACGCATCACGTCGCGCTGATCGCGCTGCTCCAGTCGCGGGGCATCGCGGGCGGGACGTGGCTGCTCCAGGAGCTCACCCAGGCGCACGGGATGTCCGAGGATCTGTGGGCGGAGGTGCTCCACGCGCTGGGGCTCGACCTGTGGGTGTACGGCAACTCGCGACAGAGCCCGCCGCTCTTCTACGTGATGCCCGAGCCGATCGCGATGGAGCTGCGGCACCAGTTCCGGAAGCGGCTGGGGCTGGCGCCGGCGAAGGTCGAGGAGGACGAGGTCCGGCTGTCCCGGGACACCAATTACCGGCACCCCGTCGGCTTCTCCGTCGTCTCCTTCCTCGCGTACCTGCGCCAGCACCCGGTGAAGGTCACGCGCAAGGACGAGATCTTCAAGAAGCACCACGAGGAGCTGATCGCGTTCTTCAGCAGCCTGTGGGGCGACTCGGCGACGGAGAAGGTGCTCGAGTGGCACCTGGACGTGGTCCGGGAGCTGGGGCTGGTGCACCACCGGGGCGGGCACCTGGTGGTGGACGACCTGGCGCTGGGGGAGTTCCTGGCCATGAGCGCGCGGCAGCGGCGGGACGTCTACATGACGTACTTCCGGCGCCGCGAGCGGCTGCTGATCTGGCTGATGCAGGCGCTGGTCGAGATGGAGTCGGACCAGTGGGCGTCGCTCAAGGCGCTCCGGACGCTGTACCGGCGCCGGTACATGGGCGGCGTGTTCCACCGGCGGTACGTCAAGAAGTCGTACTACCTGCCGCCGTCGGGCTTCTACGACCCCAACCCGCCGCTGGAGGTGCTGCAGCTGGCGGGGCTGATCGAGAGCGGACTGGGGCCCGACGGGAGCTACGTGCGGCTGAGCCGGGCGGGGCGGATCTTCGTCAGCGGGGACGGGCTGGACCAGCTCGAGGCGAACGCGTCGGTCAAGTTCATGCTCCAGCCGACGTTCGAGATCCTGGCGCCGGTGGGGCTGCCGCTGAAGTCACTGTGGAAGCTGGGCGAGATCGCGGAGCTGAAGCGGGTGGACCGGGCGAGCACGTACGTGCTGACGCGAGAGTCGGTGCGGCAGGCGCTGGACGAGGGGTGGCGGCGCGACCAGATGATCCGGTGGCTCGCCGAGGGGTCGCAGGTCGGGGCCCCGCAGAACGTGAAGTCGACGATCCGGGACTGGTCGGGGGCGCACGGCGAGGTGGAGTTCCACGACGCGCTGGTGGTGACGGCGACGAAGGACCGGGTCAAGGTCCTGGAGAAGCTGCTCAGGGACCTGGAGATCGTCCACACGAAGCTGGCGCCGGGGGTGATCACGGTGGCGCGGGAGCAGCGGGAGGAGCTGCTGGCGGCGCTCCAGGGAAAGAAGCTCGACCCGGCGCCGGAGGTCCGGAAGTACGACCTCGCGGACGATCCCGAGCGGCGGCGCGGGCACCTCCACGGGATGCTCGACGGGGACAGCGAGGACACCTTCGACGGGCGCGCGGAGCCGACGTTCTTCCCCAGCAAGTCGCTGGTGATGCTGGGGGCGCCGACGGCGGAGGGGGGCAAGGAGGCGATGGCCCAGCGGGGGTTCCGGTCGGGGCGGGTCGGGAGCAACGCGGTGGGCGCGGACCTGTCGCTGAAGCCGGCGGCGGCGGGGGCGGGGGACCTGCTGAAGCTGTCTCCGGCGAAGACCATCTCGGTGATCAAGGCGGCGATCCGGCTGAACCTCGACCTCGAGGTGCTGTACCCGTCGACGGGCGACGACGACCCCGGCGGGCTGTCGCGGGTGACGCCGGAGGGGGTGCGGGAGGACGGCGGCGCGTCGTTCTTCGAAGGGCACCACCACCGCCTCGACAAGGAGATCAAGTTCCAGATCAAGCGCATCCAGGGCATCCGCCTGGCGCCGTAGGGGAGGAGGGGTCATGCCCGAACGAGCAGCCGACATCCAGCGACGGGTCGATTCCGGCGACGTCGTCATCGTCCACCGCCTGCACGACCGGTTCGAGCAGGAGGTCATCCACCAGGCGTTGGAGCAGGAGGAGATCGTCCACGACATCCGCCTCTCCTACGAGCACGCGTACTCGTTCCTGTTCGAGCTGCAGCACGGCTACGGCGCGGTGCTGGTGCGGAAGGACGACGCGGAGCGGGCGGGGGCCCTGATCGAGGCCCTCCTCGCGAAGGACGAGGAGGCCGCCGCCAAGGCGGCCCAGGAGGCCGAAGACTCGGTCGCCGACGAGCCCGCCCCCACGGGTTGACGGGGGCTGGTTGTCGTCAGGTTCTGGCCCTAGAATGGACCGGAATCTGGAGAAGAATATGCCCCAAATCAAGGCCAGCGAGGATCTCCGGCCAGTGTCGGAGCTCAAGTCGCGCGGAGCGGAGATCGTGCGGCAGGTGAACGAGAGCGGACGGCCCGTGGTGCTCACGCGGCACGGCCGCGGCGTGGCTGTGGTCGTCTCCCTGGAGCGGTTCGAGGAGCTGGAGCAGGCCGAAGCGGGGCTGCGGCTGAAGCACGCGATCGCGCAGGCGGAGGAGGACTTCGCGGCCGGCCGCGTGCGGTCGCACGAGGAGGTCGCCGAGAAGCTGAAGCGCTGGTCGGGGCGTTGACCCGACGCGTGGCGTACTGGTCCGCCGAGGCCGAGGCGGACCTCGACCGGATCCACGGCTACCTGGAGCTTCAAAGGCCGGCGGCGGCGGCGGAGTTCGCAGGGGCGGTGCTCGATCTGGTCGACGAACTGCTAGCCCACCCCGAACTCGGGGCGCCCGTCGAGGAGGAGCTCGGCCCCGGCTATCGCTCTGCGCCCCTGCACCGGCACCACCGGCTGTTCTACCGGGTGGAGGGTGACACGCTCCTCCTCGCGCGGATCTGGGACACGCGGCGCGATCCCGGCGAGCTCGACCTGCCCCCCTGATGCCCTGCGCGGCGGCGCGGTTGGTGCATCGCGGGGGGGCGTGCGGGGAGTCTGGCTGGGCCTTGCGCTCGCCCTGATCCCGGTGTCCGCGCCGGCGGACGAGGAGGTCCTGCCGGGGCGGCCGCGGGTGGTGCTCGTCGAGGGCTGGGGCGAGGTCAAGATCGATGGACGGTGGCGCGGTCTCGCGCCCGTCGAGGCGGTCCTGCCGGCGGGGACCTACCGCGTCGAGGTTCCGGAGACGACGTGGCACCTGGGGTGGGAAGGCGACGTGGTCGTTCCGGGGGGCGACGAGCTGCTGCTGTACGTGCGCGTCCGGCCCAAGGTGTCGGTCGTGCGGCTGCGGGGCTTTCCCGACGAGGCGCAGATCCAGGTCAACGGGCTCGAGCTGGGGTCCGTTCGAGACCGCTCGGAGATCCGGATGGTGAGCGACGGGGTCTACGACGTGGACGTTCTGATCGACGGCGTTCGGATCGCGACGGAGCGCTACGAGCGGTGCGTTCGGCGGGGCTGCCTGCTGCCCGGGGAGACGACCGAGCTGAGCTGGCCACAAGCCGATTCGTCACGGAAACCGTGACGGAATCCGTGCTGGGGGAAACCAGACGCCGATCTGTCACGGTTTGCGTGACAGATCGGGTGCTGGCTCGTCGGTCCGCGAGAGGCAGACGCGGGTGGGTCGCTCGGCCCCCGTGGATCGATCCCCGCGAGATCGGCGGCGTGCTGCTCGCGACGGGATCTTCCATGCGGGGGATCGGGTCGGCCGGACCTCCCCACCTCCCAAGAGAGCAATCCGTCGGGCACTGCGTCCTCGCCAGCGGCGACGCCTCACGGGGGGAGAAGAGGAAACTGGGAACTCGGCCTCCGAGTTTCCTGGTTTCCACTCCCCACTCCCAAGGTGTCGCTGGGGACGAGGACCACCTCCCCGACGTATCGCTGCGACGGGAAGTGGGGAGCCGCGGCGTGACTGCCCCGCTGCTGAGAATATCTCGCGAGCAGACCGCCACAGCACCCGCGGCGATCGGTTCTCGGGAGCCGATCGACTCTCTCGCGTCTATTTCCTCGCGCTTGCTCGGTCGTCGCGCTCGCAGGCGGTCAGAGGCCGCGGGCGCCGATCATCATGAGGAGGAGGGCGCCGCCGATGACGGCGAGGCCGGCGCGGGGGACGATCGTGAGGAGGCGGATGACCTTGTTGCTGACCTCGAGGTCGCCGCGCTCCGCCGCCGTGCAGATCATGCCGTCGAGGCGGGGCTCCAGGACGAAGTGGAAGATCGTCAGGACCGTGCCCAGCGTCGCGCCTACGAGGAAGGCGCGGCCGCTGCCCGTCGTCCAGAGGACCTCGGGCGTCGCCGCGAAGCGCTGCCAGGCCATGTAGAAGCCGGTGATCAGGACCGTCGCGGAGAGGTAGGAGGCCAGCTTGAAGATGCGGGGGAACACCTCCACGAGGAACGTCTGGGCGCGGTTGGGGTCCATCGCGCGGACCGCGGGGACGAGGACGAAGTTGATCGTGATCACCTCGCCGAACCACGAGGCGGCCGTGAAGATGTGGAGCCAGCGGACGACGAGGTACCAGGTCATCGGGCAAGCCTACTGAGAATGGTTCTCATTCTCATGACGACCGTCAGGGGGCGAGGCGGGAGGCGGCGGCGAAGCCGGCGAAGGTGGCGCCCAGGCAGAGGGCGACGTTGAGGACGATGTTGAGGGCGGCGACGCGGTGGTCGCCGGCCTGGAACGCGCGGGCGGTCTCGTAGCTGAACGTCGAGAACGTCGTGAACGCGCCGCAGAACCCCGTGATCCAGGCGAGGCGAGCGCGGTGGGACAGGACGTCGGCGTCGACCGCGAGGTACGCGAGCACGCCGATGAGGAGGCTGCCGCCCACGTTGACGAGGAGCGTGCCGTAGGGGAAGTCCGCCGGCAGGTGGTGCTGGGCGAGGACGCCGGCGCCGTAGCGGGCGCTCGTCCCGAGGCCGCCCGCCGCGAAGAGGACGAGGAGGTCGCGCCACATCAGGCGGCCGGGTCCGCGGAGGCCGGCGACGGAGGTCCGTCCGGGGCGGGATCGCGCGACGTGGCCGCGGCCGCGAGGTCGGCGAGGGCGACCCGCTCCCCCGGGGTCCGCCCTGTCAGCATCGCGTGGCGGAGATCGACGGCGGCGAGGACCGTGTCGAGCGTCGTGACGTCCAGGAAGTCCGTCGAGGGGACGTCCGCGAGGCCGTCCGGGAAGTTCAGCGGGCAGACGTCTCCGCTGCGTCGACCCTCGCTGTCCGTCATCGCGATCGGCAGCCCGTGCGTTCGGCAGATCACGGGGCGGACCTCGTAGATCCGGCACCGCCCCGCCCCGTCCAGCATCGCGCACGGCTCCGCATCGCCGACGACCGCCAGGGGGGAGACGTACGCCTCGCCGTCGGACTCGGGGGCCAGCCCCTGCTCCGAGATCCAGGCTTCGATCGCCGCCGCCTCGACCCCCGCCACCGTCAGCCGCTTCTGGCAGCACCCGGCGCACCCGGACCGGCACGCGAGCCGCTCCGACCAAGCCGACGTCACGCGTTCAGCGTGCTCGTCGACCCGCGCGATCAGCCGTCGGTAATCGTCCAGGGGGTGGGGTATCATCGGTCTCCGCCGGGCGGCGGCCGGAGGGTAGCCGGTGACCGACGTCGCGAACAACGGAGCGTCTCGAAGGGTCCTCGTCGTCGACGACGACAAGGACGCCGTGCGCATCCTCGGCGACTTCCTGGAGGCCAAGGAGTTCCAGACCATCCCCGCCTACGACGGGTACGAGGCGCTCACCCGGTTCCACGACGAGGGGCCGTTCGACGTCGTCGTCCTCGACGTGATGATGCCGGGGCTGGACGGGCTCGAGGTCTGCCGCCGGATGAAGGAGTCCAAGCACGGCCAGCTGACCCCCGTGCTCCTGCTGTCCGCCCGGTCCGACACGCGCAGCCGCATCGCGGGCCTGTACGGCGGCGCCGACGACTACATGAGCAAGCCCGTCGACCTGCGCGAGTTCGCCGCCCGCGTCGACGTCCTCCTCCGCGTCCGCGACCAGTACGCCGAGCTCGCCGAGCGGCGCGAGGACGCGGTCGTGGCCGCCACCGTCGACGGGCTCAGCGGCGCGGTGAAGCGCGAGTACTTCATGCGCCGCCTCCAGGAGGAGATCGAGCGCGCCGACCGCTACAAGCTGGAGCTGGCCGTCGCCATCCTCGACCTCGTCGGCCTCCCCGAGCCCGTCCAGAGCGGGGACTGGCGCGTCGACGAGGAGGCCGGGGAGGTGACGTTCGCGGGGCCCACGCACCGCCTCGTGGCGGCCGTGGGGGAGGAGATCACCGCCCGCGTCCGGTCCCACGACCTCTTCGCGCGCCTCCGCCGGGGGCGGTTCGCGCTGATGATGCCGCACACCTCCAAGAAGGTCGTGAAGCCCGTGCTGGAGCGCATCACCGAGGCGGTCGAGCAGATCAAGGCGGACCCCGACGGCGACAACCCCGCCCGCGCCGGCCTCAGCCTCAAGGTCGGCTGGGCGGAGCTGGGGCCGCGGATGGACGCGATGACGCTCCTCGCCTGCGCGGAGCCGACCTAGGAGCCCACCATGACCCTCCGACCCCTGCTCCTCGCGGCGCTCGCCGCGCTGACGATCTCGTGCGCCCCCGAACCCGCCGCCGAGGAGGAGGAGACGCCCGCGGCCCCGGCGGCGGACCTGTCGGCCTTCGAGCGGCGCCGGGCGCAGTCGGACGGCGCGCAGCTCGAGCAGAAGGTCATGGACCAGCGCGCGGCGGGGGCGCGGAAGGTCTACGCGTCCACCGAGGACGAGCCGACGCTCATCGACCTCGAGATCTCCGGCGAGCTCCCCGAGGGCATGGGCGGCGGCGAGGAGGACGGCAACACCGCGGGCACGGCGGCGCCGACCGACCTCGACAAGGCGAACGAGGAGATCGGCCCCTGGATCGACATGGACCTCGTCGGCCGCACGATCCGCAGCAGCCACCGCAGCCTCAAGACCTGCCACGAGCAGCACGCGTCCGGGGGCGACGGCCGCGTCGACGTCCGCCTCACCGTCAACGGCCGCGGTCAGGCGACGGACGCCCGCATCGCCCGCAGCTCCCCGACCACCGGCAACGCCCTGGAGCGGTGCCTCAGCGGCGTCCTGAAGAAGGCGAAGTTCCCCGAGGCGCGCAACGGGGACAAGTCGTTCAGCTACGTACTCCGATTCTGACCGGCTCCCACGTCCCCTCGCGCTGCTTCTTCTCGATGAAGCGCTCCCAGGGGCGGAAGATCACGAGGCAGGTGGGCAGCAGCAGCAGGTCGCCGACCAGCGCCGCGAACAGCGTCACGGCGCCGAGCAGCCCCATCTGGAAGATGCCCGCGAAGTGCGTCGTCATCATCGTGGCGAACCCGAAGATCATCAGGATCGACGTGAAGATGATGGCGCGGCCCGTCGACAGGAGCGTCTTGCGGACCGCCTCGGCGCGGTCGCCGCACAGGAACAGCTCCTCCCGGAAGCGCGTCACGAAGTGGATGGTGTCGTTGACGGCGACGCCGAGGGCGACGCTGAAGATCAGCGCCGTCGACGTCCGGAGGGGGATGCCCACCCAACCCATGAAGCCGAACGTCACCAGCAGCGGGATCAGGTTCGGGACCATCGACAGCAGGCCGATGCGGAGGCTCCGCAGCAGCAGCATCATCAGGATCGAGATGACGAAGAACGCCGTGCTGAGGCTGAAGACCATGTCCTCGACGAGGCGGCCGAGGGCGCGGGCGGCGACGAGGTTGGAGCCGGTGACGCGGACCTCGAGGCCGTCCTCCCGCTTGCCGTTCGTCGTCCCGAAGGCGCGGTCGACGACCTCCAGGATCGGGTCGCCGCACTTCGCCCGCGGGTCGCACTCGCCGGTGCCGTCGTACCAGCCGAAGAAGTTGTTGGTCCCCCAGTCCCGCTGGGTCGCGCTGATCCGGGCGTGCGAACGCGTGACGTCGACCATGCTGTCGAGGAACCCGGGGTCCTCGCCCATCTCGAAGTAGAGGAGCCGCTGCGACGCCTCCGCGCGCGTCGCGGGGACCGACCGCTCGCCCTTGGTGAGCCGCCCGATCTCGAGGATCAGGTCCGCCACCGACGCGCTGTGACCGATGAACGGGTCGCTGCCGAGGTGCTCCTGCAGCTCGACCATCCCGGCGAGGACGTCCGGCTCCAGGATGCCCCCGTCCTCGGTCGTCTTGATCGACACCTCGACGGGCATCACGCCCGTCAGCACCCGCTCCGTCTGGTGGAGCCCCTGGCTGACGGGGTGCGTCTTGAAGAGCTCCTCGAGGAGGAAGTTGTCGGACTTGACGCGGAAGCCGCCGAGCACCGCGAGGCCGCAGATCAGGAACGTCACCATCACGACGACCAGCTTCCGGCCGACGACCACGTCGCCGACCCAGACCAGCATGCGGCCGATCGCGCCTTGAGACGGGTCCGCGTGGACGCCCGCCTTGGGCGCCGGCGCCAGGGACAGCACCGACGGCACCAGCAGCAGGATGACGAAGTAGCTGATCATCAGGCCCACCGCGGCCACCCTGCCCATCCCCTTGATGATGTCGATGCGGGCGACCATCAGGCTGCCGAAGCCGATCGCGGCGGTCAGCGACGTCAGCAGGCACGCCGCCCCGATGCGGCGGACCATCCCGCGGATCGCCTCGGTCCGCTCCGCGCCGGCCCCGATCTCCTGGTAGTAGGTCGTGAGGAAGTGGACGGCGTCGCCCACGCCGATGACCAGCATCAGCGTCGGGATGATCGAGTTGATGATGTTGAAGCCGTCCCCCCACAGGACCATGTAGCCGACCGTCCAGGCGAGGCTCAGGCCGACCGCCGTCAGGGGGAGCGCGACGCTGATGGGGTTGCGGAAGAGGAACGCCAGCACCAGCCCGATCAGCAGCACCGAGACGCCGACCGTCCACGCCATGTCCTTCTGGAGGAGGACCGCGTACTCCCGGTTGACGACGGGGACGCCGACCATCGTCAGCGTGACCCCCGGGGCGCCGCCGTGGTCGGCGAGGAGCTCCTCGACGGCGGCCAGGCCGGGGCGGCGCTCGAGCTCCTCGTCGAGGTCGTCGGCGAAGATCCCGAGCAGGGCCGTCGCCCTGCTGTCGGGGCTGACGAAGCGGTGGAGGTAGATCCGGTTCTCGAGGACGATCCGCTTCAGCTCCGCGGCGTCCTCGTCCGTCGTCGGGACCTCGTCCAGCAGCGGCTGGACCTCGATCACCGGCGGGGCGCCGGACAGCCGCGGGACGGTCGACAGGCTGAGGACCTGCTCGATCCCTTCGACGCCGGCGAGGTCGTCGGACAGGTCGACGATGAGCTGGAGGTTGTCCGGGGTGAAGACGTCGTCCGCCTCCATCAGCACCATGACGATGCCGTCCTCCTCCCCGAACACCTCGCGGTGCCGGTCGAGGAACTTCACCTCGTCGTCCGCGGTCAGGAAGATCGAGCGCGGTGAGAAGTCGAAGACGACGTCGAGGGCGGGCAGCCCCAGCGCGATGGTCGCCGCCGCCAGCAGCGCGAGCAGGAGCAGGCGCGCCTGCAGGATGTACCTGGCGATGCGGTCGAACATCGGCGGGCGAACGTATCACAGGACTTCGTCAAGAAACGGTCACCGTCTCGCGACCCTCTGGACGCCCGGAAACACGACTGCTAAATGCCCGGAGCCTTGTTCGATTCGACCACCGGCGCGCATCAACAGGACCGCCGCAGCCCGGCCGCGGCGCTGATCTCCCTGCTGCTCCACGGGGCCGTCGCGGGGGTCTTCCTCTTCATCCTGCTGAGCGCCAAGGAGGTCATCAAGCCGCCCGTCGAGGTGGAGGTGACCTTCTACTCCGCGCCGCCTCCGCCGCCGCCCCCGCCGGCCGCGCCCACGCCGAAGAAGAAGAAGAAGAAGAAGAAGAAGAAGAAGCCGAAGATCGAGCCCGAGGAGCTCGTCCAGCCGGAGGAGATCCCCGAGGAGATCCCCGAGGAGACCGAAGAAGAGGTCGAGGAGGAGCCGGACGAGGTCGTCGACGGCGGCGTCCCCGGCGGTCAGGAGGGGGGCGTCAAGGGGGGCAAGGTCGGCGGCGAGCTCGGCGGCAAGGTCGGCTCCGAGGGGACCGGCATCGGCGAGTTCGGCATCGGCGAGTCGGTCGGCCGGGCGATGAGCAAGCCCCGCATCACGTACCCCGAGGAAGCCAAGATGATGGAGATCGAGGGGACGGTGCAGCTCCGCATCCTCGTCGACATCAACGGCAAGGTGGTCAAGTCCAAGGACGCCCAGTGCGAGGGCTGGCACAAGGCCGACAAGCAGACCCGCCGCAAGCGCTGGCACAACCTCAAGTGCATCGAAGCCGTGTCCGGCCCGGAGGCCCTCTACTACGAGACCATCCAGGCGTGGAGCGGCATCAAGTGGAAGCCCTACAAGTCCGGTGACGTGTTCACGCGTTACTGGGCCAACGTCACGACCAGCTACAAGCTCAAGTAGGAGCGGACCGTGGATTTCACCCTTCGCGAATCTCTCGAACACTTCACCGCGTTCACCTGGGGTGTGGCCCTGTGCCTCACCATCATGTCGATCCTGTCGGTGGCCGTGGCGATCAACCGCCTCATCTACTTCATGCGCGCGCGAAAGCAGTCGATCGAGTTCGCCGGCGCCGTCAGCGGGAGCCTGAAGAAGCAGGACACCGCCGCGGTGTTGAAGCAGGCGGCGGACGAGATCTTCAAGTTCAGCTACCTCGCCCGCATCGTGACGTCGGCGCTGGAGGACGCCGCCGACACGAAGGAGAAGGCGGGCAACCTGGACGACCTGTCGACCGTCTCCGCGGCGATGGACCGGACGGTCGCGCAGGAGGGGGAGGGGCTGCGGAAGTGGCTGACCATCCTCGCCACGACCGCCGCGACGGCGCCGTTCGTGGGGCTGCTCGGCACCGTGGTCGGCATCATCAACTCGTTCAAGGGCATGGAGGCGAACGAGTCGGCGGGGATCGCGGCGGTCGCCGGCGGCATCGCCGAGGCGCTCTACATGACCGGCTACGGGCTGCTCGTCGCCATCCCCGCGGTGTGGCTCTACAACTGGGCCAACGCCAACATCGAGGGCTTCGAGGTCGAGATGGGCAACTCCGCGTCGGAGATGCTCGACTGGGTCAAGAAGAACAAGGCGGCCATCTAGGGGCTATCGATGGGCGCACGTGTCGGCGGCAAGGGACCCCAGGCGGACATCAACGTCACGCCGCTGGTCGACATCGTTCTCGTGCTCCTCATCATCTTCATGGTCATCACCCCGATGCTGCAGCGCGGCGCCGAGGTGAAGCTCCCCAAGGCGAAGAACTCGGAGTCGTCGGAGGACACGTCGGAGGCGACGATCATCTCGATCAAGACCGACGGCACCCTCTACCTCGGCGACGATCTGATCACGAAGGAGCTGCTGGAGGCCGAGCTGGCCAACATCCTCCTCGCCGAGCCGTTCAAGTACATCCTCATCAAGGGCGACGTGGAGGCGCGGTACGCCGACGTGCGGGTCGTCATGAAGATCTGCGAGGAGCTGGGCGCCAAGAGCGTCGGGCTGCAGACGGACGAGGTGGCGAAGGACATCGTCGAGCGGACCCGGCAGCAGGAGGGGGCGGGCTAGATGGCGTCCAAGCTCGGCAGCAAGGGACCCCAGGCGGACATCAACGTCACGCCCCTGGTCGACATCGTGCTCGTGCTGCTCATCATCTTCATGGTGATCACGCCGCTGCTGGCGAAGAACATCCCCATCGAGGTGCCGCAGAAGGCCGAGCTCGAGGATCCGCCGGACGAGATCAAGGACCAGGTGGTCATGAAGCTGTTCGCGGACGGCCACATCGAGGTGAACAAGGAGACGGTCGCGCTGGAGGACCTCCCCCAGCTGCTGACGGACCTGTACGACGCGCGCGCCGCCGGCGACAAGGTGATGTTCTTCGAAGGCGAGGACGATTCGCTGTACGGTGGGGCCGTGGCGTTGATGGACCTCGCGAAGGGCGCGGGGGTCGAGACGATCGGGATCATGACCCCCGACGAGGACGAGGGTGGAGCAGATGGTGGAGCGACGGACGTCGGTGAGGGTGGGGGACAACCTGCAGCTGAGGACGCGAACTGACGACGGCGAGGAGACGTTCGCGGTCGGCGGGTCCGTCTCCGAGAACGGCATCTTCGTCGAGTGCATCCTCCCCTACCCCGAGGGGACGAACCTCGAGGTGACCTTCGACCTCCCCGGCCAGGGGATGGTCCACGCGACCGCGCAGGTGGTGAGCGCCGAGCGGTTCCAGCTCAGCGACGCGTCGAACCGGACGGGGAACGGGCTGAAGTTCGAGACGATCGCGGAGGTCGATCGCGACCGCGTCCGAGGCTTCATCGCGTCCCAGCTGCGGTAGCCGGGCGGGGGCCTACCTCACGTAGACGTCGGCGGAGTAGCCGGCTCGGTTGTCGAGGCCGCAGAAGCTGCCGCCGCTGTGCAGCTTGTAGGCGTGGCCGCCCGACGCGGCGTCGATGTACAGCTTCTTGGTGTTGCCCCCGGTGCCGCGTCCGCTGAACCCGCAGCCGAGGTACTCGCTGCCGCAGGTGGTGCTGTCGGTGGTGCCGTCGCCGCACGTCCAGGTGCAGTAGGAGTCGTAGGCGACGGTGGTGTCGTAGGGGTCGTTCATCGTGACGTAGAGGAACTCGGCGGGGCCGGACTCGCCGACGTAGTACATGACCTGGTCGTACGGGGAGCCGAGGACGATGGCCTGGACGACGGCGTCGGGGACCTTGCCCGCGGACAGGGTGGGGTCCTCGGTGAGGTCGAACGACAGCGCCGGGTCGCCGCCGCAGTAGCCGTCGGTGACCTGGTCGAGGCGGCCGACGCGGGTCCAGCCGCCGCCCGCCGAGGTCATGTCGCACCACGCCTCGAAGGCGCCGCCATTGTCGGGGTCGATCCAGTAGAAGTCGTCGGCCGCGGAGGGGTCGGCGGACTGGATGGCGAGGCACGTCTCCGCGGGGCACTGCTCGGACTCGCCGGTGGGCGCCTCGTCGTCTTCGATGACGCCGGAGCAGTCGGCGTCGACGCCCTCGCAGCCGACGGGGGGCGCGCCCGGGTAGACGGTGTCGTCGTCGTCGTCGCAATCGTCGCAGCTCAGGGCGCCGTCGCCGTCGCCGTCGATCTCGCCGTCGGGGTCGGCGTCGGGGCCGCCGGCGCAGTCGTTGTCGAGGCCGTCGCAGAGCTCGGGGGCGCCGGGGTAGGTGGTGTCGTCGTCGTCGTCGCAGTCGTCGTCGCAGTCGGAGCCGTCGGCGTCGGCGTCGAAGACGTCGTCGGTGGCGGGGTCGCAGTCGTCGTCGACGGCGTTGTCGCAGACCTCGTCGGCGCCGGGGTAGGTGGTGTCGTCGTCGTCGTCGCAGTCGTCGTCGCAGATCGCGGACGCGCCGTCGCCGTCGCCGTCGGCCTGCTCGTTGGTGGTCGCGTCGCAGTCGTTGTCGGCGCCGTCGCAGACCTCGGGGTTGCCGGGGAAGCGGGTGTCGTCGTCGTCGTCGCAGTCGCCGTCGCAGTCGGACCCGTCGCCGTCGGCGTCGAAGAGGTCCGGGGTGGCGGGGTCGCAGTCGTTGTCGATGGCGTCGCCGCAGAGCTCGTCGAAGCCGGGGAAGGCGACGGCGTTGAGGTCGTCGCAGTCGGTGTCGCAGTCGGCGCCGTCCCCGTCGAGGTCGAAGAGGTCGGGGGTGGCGGGGTCGCAGTCGTCGTCGGCGCCGTGGCCGACCTCGGGGGTGCCGGGGAGGACGGCCGGATCGTCGTCGTCGCAGTCGGCGTCGCAGGGAGACCCGTCGGCGTCGGCGTCGAACGTGTCGGCGGTGGCGGGATCGCAGTCGTCGTCGACGCCGTTGGCGCACACCTCGGGGGCGGACGGGCCGACAGACGCGTCGAGGTCGTCGCAGTCGAGGTCGCAGGTGTCCCCGTCGCCGTCGAGGTCGAAGACGTCGGGGGTGGCGGGGTCGCAGTCGTTGTCGACGCCGTCGTCGCAGACCTCCGGGTTGCCGGGGAAGCTCAGGGGGTCCGTGTCGTCGCAGTCGGCGTCGCAGAGCCCTCCGTCGCCGTCCGCGTCGAACAGGTCGGGGGTGAGGGGATCGCAGTCGTCGTCGGTGGCGTTGTCGCAGACCTCGGCCGCGCCGGGGAAGACGTCGGGATCGTCGTCGTCGCAGTCCTCGTCCGCGGGGGAGCCGTCGCCGTCGGCGTCCAGGGGAGCGGAGTCGTCGTCGTCGTCGCCGGCCGAGTCGTCGTCGTCGCCGGCGGAGTCGTCGTCGTCGCCGGCGGAGTCGTCGTCGTCGCCGGCGGAGTCGTCGTCGTCGCCCGCCGAGTCGTCGTCGTCACCGTCGGAGTCGTCGTCGTCTGCCGTCGAGTCGTCGTCGTCCGCGGCGTCGTCGTCGTCCGCGACCGCGTCGTCGTCGTCGGCTGCCGTAGCGTCGTCGTCGTCCAGCGGCCCGGTCTGGGGGCAGCCGGTCAGGGGGAGGGCGAGGAGGGCGGCGAGGAGGGCGGCGGCGCGCATGGCGCCAGTATCGCAGGGGACAGGTGGGGCTCCGTCAGCCGGCGGGGACCTTGGACGTGTCCGCGGGCTCGGCCTCGGGCGGCGGCGTCAGCTTGATCGCGTTGCCGATGGGGGTGAGCTTCCCCTTGCCCTTGAGCGCCATCTCGAACTTCAGCGGGGCGGGGAGCTCGCTGAGGTCCTCGCTGAACTGGCCCGCGGCGACGCCGATCGTGCCGCTCTTGGCCTTCTTGCCGGCGACCACGTCGATCTCCACGTCGAAGACGTAGTCGCCCGTGGGGATGGCGACGGTGTTGGACGCGAACGTCCACCACGCGCCCTCCTCCTTGGGGAACGTCTCCCCGAACGCGGCGGCCACCTGGGGGACGGGGATGAGCTTGCGGACGGAGTCCTCGAACGGCGACTTCACGCGGGCGGCGGCGACCGTCCAGCCGGGCGGCAGGAGCACGCCGATCATCCCCCGCCCCTCCTGCGGGGTGGCGCCCTCGGACGTCGTGTCGTCGAGCTCCTGGACGAGCACCTGCGCGGTCAGCGTGAAGTTGCCCGCCTTGACGGAGCCGTCCTTGAGCCCGACGGAGCCGAGCTTCAGGGTGGGGCAGCCGGTCAGGAGGAGGGGGAGGGTGAGGAGGAGGAGGAGGTGGAGGTGGCGCATGGGAGCGGGAGGGTAGCGGATCCGGGCCGGGGAGATCTTCGGGTCGGCCGGGGGCCGGCGACGGTCGGAGGGCAACACGGAGTCGCGAAGTCGCCAAGTCTCGCGAAGATTGGAAACAAGAACAGACCTTCGCGAACCTTCGCGGCTTCGCGTCTCTGTGTTCGTCTCTGCGGTCGTCCCCCCCGAAGGTGCCCCGAAGACCCCCTACCCGCGCCCCCCTCTCCGCTATCTTGCACGGCGATGCGACGCCTCTCCTGGATGCTGATGTTGCTGCTGCTCGCCGGGTGCTACGGCCGGGTGGGGCTGGATCCGAATCGTCGCGGGGACGACGACGACGACGCGGCCTCCGACGACGACGACGTGTCCTCCGACGACGACGACGCGTCCGGCGACGACGACGACGCGGCGGGGGACGACGACGACGCGGCCGGCGACGATGACGACGCGGCGGGGGACGACGACGACGCCACCGCCGACGACGACGACGTCGCCGACAAGTTCCAGATCGACGACCTCGACCCCGACCACGGCTCCACGGACGGCGGCTTCGTCGTCAACATCGAGTACACCGGCGACGCCGGCACCGACGACGCCGACGACGTCGACGTCCACTTCGGCGACGCCCAGGCCGAGGTGCTCGCCGTCACCTCCGACGAGATCGTCGTCACCGCCCCGCCGGGCTGCGAGTACGGCGAGGTCGAGCTGACCGTGGAGACGCCCAACGGCGACGACGAGGCGGACTTCGAGTTCGACCCCGCGGGCGAGGACCTCGACGGCGCCATCTTCGGCGTCTACCGGAACCTCGTCCCCGCCGACACGTCGCTCAACGGAGGCGCCGTCGAGCTCGGCTGGTTCGAGCCCGAGGACGACCCGCCGCTGACGCACCTCCCGCCCCTGGGGACGTGCTCGTCCAACATCGTCCCCCCCGCCAACAACCGGACGTACTACGAGGTCGGCCCGTCGGTCACGATCACGGCGGGCACGCCGATCGTCGCCACCCTCGACCCGGCGACGGACACCTACACGGCCAACGCGTCCGTCGACGCGGTCCCCAACAACGCCTCGTACACCATCTACTCGGTCACCGACCCCGACGGCTGCAGCATCCCCGCCGAGGCGGTGGTCAGCGCCCCGCCGGCGATCAACCTCGTCCAGCCGGACATCACGTCGACGAAGTTCGCGGACTGCTGGTCGATGGAGACGGGCTACGGCCCGGTCGAGTGGACGGGGCCCTACGACAGCGGCGACTACGTGTTCGTGACGCTGACGAACGCCGAGAACACGTCAGCCCCCTCGATGACGTGTCACGGCCAGGACAACGGCCTCGTCCTCTTCACCCAGGCCGAGCTCATCCAGCTCGAGGCGGCGCTGCACACGATCTCGATCACCCGCTACCGGGTCACGGAGACCGAGAACCAGCGCGACGGAAGCACGATGCACGGCGTCTTCGCCGAGACGCAGACGGGCTTCCTCTTCATCCAGCAGCTCGCCGGCGGCGGCTGCCTGTAAACGGCCCATCATCGAAGTGAGGCCTCACACGCCGGCCGGCGGCGTTCTGCTCGCGACTCCCCACGGGCTCGGCCGGGCGAGGGGCTGGGTGTCGGGATCGGTCTGCTCTCGCCGCAGCGCCCCAGATTCCGGGTGACCGATGCGCTGCCGCCGTCAAGAGCTCCCCAAGAAGCAAACACTCGTGAGGTGTCGTCCCCGGCGAGTCCTCTGCTGCCGACGCCTCGGTGCCTCGGAATCAGGGGAGCCACGGTAAGGATGGGAGCTCCGCCCGAGAACGACCTGCCGCTGTGGCGGGCGTCGGGCCGCGCTACCAGTCAAGATCGTTGTCCACTGTGCGACGCTGCGCGGCGGCCAGCTCCGCCGTCACGCCCGGAGGCGCCTGATCGCCGTATGCCTCGCCGATCGCCTCGTTCACCGCGTCCCGCAGCGTGTCCGCCAACCGGGCCTCGGTGAAGACTGCGACGACTCGGACTGCGCTGGTGCACCTGACTGCGCCGGCGACGATGACGACGCCGCCGACGATGACGACGCCGGCGACGATGACGACGCCGCCGACGATGACGATGCGGGCGACGATGACGACGACGCTGGAGATGACGACGCCGGTGACGACGACGACACGACCGGTCCCGCTGGCAGTGCCGTACTGGTCCTCCGCGACTTCACGCCCCTGTGCACGAACATCTCCGAGTGGGGCGGTGAGCTGTGGAAGGACGGCCTCTTCTTCGAGGATCTGGACCAGCCCAGCGCCTCGGCGAAGGTGTTCGGCCTCCTGGTGGATGGCGGACACGTCTATGAACTGAGGGACGGGGACACCAGCAACAGCTGCGGCAAGAGCAACGGCTTCATCGCCGCCGCCGAGACGATCGACCCCGGCTCGTACTACGCCTTCCGGTGGTGCGTCGAGGACAACATCGGGGAGTACGACTGTCGATGGGACTGGCCGGAGGGCTTCTCGAGAGCAGTCCAGACCCCGGGAGTCGACTTCGTAGCGGGGCAGGTGTGGGTCGAGTTCGAGGCGGGAGTCGCCGATAGCTACGCCGAGACCCTGATCCAGGGCCGCGGACACAACGTCGTGGCGCAGACACTGACCGACCCCGTGGCGTTCATCATCGACAGCAGCGGTCTGAACTCGTTCGAGATCGTGCTCGACATCGTCGAGGAGCCGCTGGTGGAGTTCGCCGAGCCGAACCCGATCTTCTGAGATACCGGGACCTCGAGTCAAGCCTCCTCGGTGAGGATGGGCACGAAGGGC
>CAYFOA010000086.1:0-28195 GCA_964344575.1 uncultured Rickettsiales bacterium
CGACGACGGCGCGGACGACGACGACAGCGCGGACGACGACGACACCGCGGACGACGACGACATCGCAGACGACGACGACGTCGCCGACGACGACGACATCGCGGACGACGACGACATCGCGGACGACGACGACTCGGCGACCGGCGACGACGACGACTCGGCCCCCTGCACGGACGTCTGGTACGCCGACGCCGACGGCGACGGCCAGGGCGTCCTCGCCACGCTGGTGACGGACGCCGCCGCGGACTTCGCGGACGTTCAGGGCGCGAACGGCTGGGAGTACGGCCATTACCCGGCGTTCACTTCCGGCTCCTTCACGCAGCTGTCCTGGTCGGGCGCCCGCTGGGAGGGCGGCGAGGGCTTCGCGACGCCGTTCCTCGACGCGTACGGCGGCCACCCCGGGGTCGACACGTTCGACTGGGCGGTCCGCTCCTGGCAGAGCTCGGTGACGGGCACGATCGAGGCGGAGATGGTGTTCTTCGACCGCGACACGGGCTGCGGCGACGGCGCCCACGTCCGCGTCCTCAAGAACGGCATCCAGGAGTGGGAGTACCTCAACGTCCCCGGCTCGGCGACGTCCGGCACGCTGACGTTGCCGGTGTCCGCGGGCGACCTGATCGACTTCGTGATCGACCCGATCTTCAACACCGGCTGCGACGACACCCAGTTCGAGGTGACGATCAGCGAGCTGCACGAGACGGTGACCGCCTGCGACGCCCCCGACGGCTACGCGGGCAACACCGACGACTGCGACGACACGACCCCGGTGGTCGCGCTGGGCGCCCCCGAGGTGTGCGACGGCCTCGACAACGACTGCAACGGCAGCGTCGACGACGGCTGCTTCTCGCAGTACCCGGTCGGCACGGTCGTCATCACCGAGATCATGAAGAACCCGGCCGCGGTGACGGACAACGTCGGCGAGTGGTTCGAGCTGCACAACCCGGGCGCGTTCGCGGTGGACCTGGACGGCTGGGTCCTCGGCGACCTCGGCAGCGACATCCACCAGGTCGCGGGCGCCACGTACCTGCTCGGGAACTCGTACGCGGCGCTCTGCCGCGTGGCCGACGTGGCCCAGAACGGCGGCGTGGACTGCCTCTACGAGTACACGGCCGACTTCATCCTCGGCAACGGCGGCGACGAGGTCATCGTCCAGGACCCGACGAACTTCGAGGTCGCGCGCGTCGACTACGACACGACGAACTTCCCCAACCCCAACGGCCGCTCGTTCGAGCTGTCCAACAGCTCCCTCAACGAGGCGGACAACAACACCGGCGCCAACTGGTGCGTCGCCAGCGCCACGTACGGCCTCGGCGACAGCGGCACCCCCGGCGCCGCGGGCGACTGCCCCTAGCCCTTGACGGACCCCGCCGTCAGCCCCTCCACGAGCTGCTTCTGGAGGAGGAAGAACAGCGCCATCACGGGGATGGAGACGAGGATGGCGCCGGCCGCGAAGAGGTCCCAGTCCGTGGAGCGGTCGCCGACGTAGGCCTGCAGGGCGACGGGGAGGGTGAAGGCTTCTTCGCGGGTCATGAACGTCGCCGCGAGGATGAACTCGTTCCACGCCGTCATGAACGAGAAGAGCGCCGTCACCGCGATGGCGGGGCGGCTCAGGGGGAGGATGATCTTCGTGAAGATCGTCCACTGCGACGCGCCGTCGATGAGCGCCGCCTGTTCCAGGTCGCGGGGGATGGTGTCGAAGTAGCCCTTCAGCATCCAGACGCAGAACGGGATCGACGTCGTCGCGTAGCAGAGCGCCAGCCCGCTCAGCGAGTTCAGCAGGCCGGTCACGTCCAGCAGGATGTACAGCGGGATCGCCATGATGACTCCGGGGAACATCTGCGTGACGAGGAGGCTGTTCATCCCCGCCGCGCGGCCCGGGAACTCGAACCGGCTGAAGGCGTAGGCGGCGCTGCACGCGAGCGCCACGCCGAGGATCGTGGTGATGCCCGCGACGATCATCGAGTTGAGCAGCTGGCGCCAGAAGAGGGCGTCGCCGAGGAGCGTCTCGAAGTTGGCAAGCGTCACCACGGTGGGGAACGGGTTGGCCGACAGCGCGAACGAGTCGCTCGGCGTCAGCGCCATCTTGACCACCCACAGGACGGGGTACAGCGTCGCCACCGTGACCGGCACGAGGATCGCGTGCTTCCACCACTGCGCCCGCCGGTTCACGTGACCTCCCCCCCGGTCACCTTCTTCGTGGCCAACGTGTAGACGATGAGGATGCCGAACACGAGCAGCGCGTAGGCGGAGGCGTAGCCGTACTGCGCCTGCCTGGTGAACGCCCACTTGTACGCCTCGGAGATCAGGATCTCGGTTCCCCCGTCGGGATCGCCCGCGCTGACGAGGTAGATGACGTTGAACATGTTGAACGTCCACACCGACCCGAGGATCACGGCGGGCAGCAGGGCCGGCTTCAGCAGCGGCAGCGTCACGTGCCGGAAGCGGGTCCACGCCCCCGCCCCGTCGACCTCGGCCGCCTCCTCGAGGTCCCGCGGGATCGCCTGCAGCGCCCCCAGCATCACGACCATCATGAAGGGGAAGCCCAGCCACGTGTTCGTGCACAGGTTCGCCGCGAACGACGTCGCGAAGCGCGAGAACCACGCGATCGGCTCGACCCCGGCGAGGCCCAGCACGCCGTTGATGGCGCCGAACTGCTCGTTGAACATGCCCTTCCAGATCAGCGCCGTGATGTAGTTCGGCACCGCCCAGGGGACGATCAGGAGCACCCGGTAGACGCCCTTGAGCTTCATCCACGGGTCGCGGAGGAGCAGCGCCAGCCCCAGCCCGATGCCGACGTGCAGCGCCACGTTCGCCGCCGTCCAGCCGACCGTGACGACCAGCGTGAACCAGAAGCTCATCGGGTCGGTGATGGGGTACGTGTCGGACGTCAGGATGCGGACGAAGTTGCTCAGGCCGACGAACGTGAACTCGCCGTCGCGGTGGGCGAAGAGCGACACGCCGGCGCCGACGACGAACGGGATGAAGACGACCGCCGTCATCCCCACGAAGGCCGGCGCGAGGTAGGCGTAGCTGCGCCACGAGTCGCGGGCGCGGACGACGACCCGGCGCTCCCGCCCGACCTTGATCCCCCACGCGGCGAGGAACGTCAGCAGCAGCCCCATCGCCCACAGGTAGGGGGTCGGGTCGGCGGGCTCGGCGCGGGGGCGGAGGAAGGACTCGACCTCGGCCTGGGCGCGGGTCGCCATCGCCTGCGGGTCCTCGCCCCGGAGGGCCCCGCGGAGCGCGCGCGCGGCCGGCTCCCAGACGAACGACATCTCCGGACGGTTGGGCATCGCGACGGCCGCGTCGGCCTGGGCCGCGAACGCCGACAGGATGGAGTCGTCCGCGATCTCGGGCCGCGCCCGGGCCGCCAGGAGCGCCGGGATCTGCCCCCCCGCCGTCGCCCGCGTGACCGATCCGTCCAGCCCCGCGATCGCCTCGACGAGCGCCGCCACCGTCGCCTCGTCCGCCGTCGAGTGGGCCGCCCGGAAGAGGGTCTCGACCGTCAGGAAGGGCCGCAGCGGCTCCCCCCCGGCCCGCTCCAGCGGCGGCAGCGGCTCCACCACGAAGTCGATCCCGTCCCGGATCTCCCCGATGAACCAGGGGCCGTTCGTCACGAAGGGGACGTGCTGCTCGTTGAAGAGCGTCGCGACCGTCGCGCCGTCCGACTCCGGCGGGACCATCCCCGCGCCGACCAGCTCGCGCGCGAACGCCAGCGACGACACCACCTCCGGCGTGTCCAGCGTCGGGTAGCCGTCCGCCCCGAGCGCCGCCCCGCCCCACGCGTGGAGCAGCGGACCGTGGTGGTAGAAGTCGCCCACCTCGTAGGCCAGCGGGAGCACGCTCGCCGCTCGCCCCTTGTCGAGCATGTCCTCGTAGGTCGTGGGCGACTCGGGGACCATCGCCCGGTTGCGGAAGAGCGCCACCGACTTGACCGCGATGGGCACGCCCCACCGCTCCTCCCCGAACGTCACCCCGTCGACCGCGCTGGCGGTGAAGGCGTCCGGCCCCAAGCCGTCCGGCCAGACCGCGGGGAGGAGGAGCTTGCTGGACGACCACTCCCCCGTGAGCTCGTGCGCGTCGATGAAGAGGTCCGGCCCGTTGCCGCGCGGGATCGCCGACTGGAGCCGCGACTTGTACGCCTTCGAGGGGACCGCGAGGACCTCGACGCGGACGTCCGGCCGGGCCTCCGCGAACCGGTCGATCACCTCGTCCAGCGCGTCCCGCTCGGCGCCCCGGTAGCTGTGCCACAGCGTCACCGAGGGGCGGTCGTCCACGGGCTCGGCACACGCGGCGAGGAGCAGCACCGAGAGCAGGACGAGGAGGCGGCGCGGCACGGTCCGCAGTCTGTAGCACGGATTAGTGACTCTGCACAGAGTCACTACATCGCCATCTCCCCCAGGAAGTAGGCGAACCGCTGCCAGAAGAGGTCCATCGGCGCCTTGAGGCGGAAGACGCCCGTCCCCACCGCGGAGAGGTCGCGCCGGTAGCCGCGGTCGACGGCGGTCAGGGCGATGCCCCCGCGGGACTGGCAGCTCCCACCGAAGATGCCCTCGTAGATCCCGGCGTGCTGGGCGACCGGGTCGACGAGCTCGTCCGGGACCTCGATGTGGGCGACGAGGCCGCGGCCGCTGAGGAACGTGCCGCCGTCGCGGACCCCCCGCTCGAAGAGCCGCACCACCGCCGACTTGACCGCCCCGGGGACGGCCACGCGGAGGGCGTCGTCGAGGACGCGGCTGAGCAGGTCCCGGCCCTGGTCGGCCTGGGCGAGCTGCTCGAGGAGGCGGCGCTTGAAGACGTCGGGCCCCTCGGGGACGCCGCGGCGGGTCCGGAACGAGCACAGCACCGGCTGGCCGCGCTGCCCCGCGCGCCTCCGCCCGTCCTCGCCGCGGGGGACCCGGGGGACGATGAAGGTGAACCCCTCGCCGCCGTAGCGGGGGTGGTGGACGGCCATGGCGTCATGCTGGGCGCGGCAGTAGGCGTAGCAGAAGTCCGGCAGCGAAAACGCGCCCCGGCAGACCGTCGCGTACCGCACCGCGGGGGGGAGCCGGAGCTGGTCGTGGCGGACCTCGTGGGGGAGCGAGCGCATCGGACGCGTCCGGGCCAGCGCCTGGAGCGCGGGAGGCAGGCCGGGGGGGCAGTCCGAGGCCGCCGGCCGCTCCTGGGGGAGACCCGGGTCGAACGCGAACGTGTGCCGGTTCGGCAGCCGCATCGCCTCCTCCTCGGCCTCCAGGGCGAGGAGCTCGGCGAGCATCTCGTCGGTGAGCCCGTCGTCGAAGGGGACGTCCCCGGAGTCCGCCGCAAAGGGCTGGAAGGGGGCCGCGTCGAACGCGCCGAAGCCCTCCGCCTCGTCCCACCCCTCGTCGGCGCCGTCGAGCCCGAGGGCCACGCGCATGGCTCGGACCCGGCGCCGGAAGTCGGCCCGGAGCGCCGCGAAGCCGGGACCCTCGAGGACGAGGTGGTGCGCCGAGAGGACCCCCATGCGCTGCGGGCCGGTGGACGCCGACCACGCCATCCACGGCCCCTGGAGGCCGAGGCGGTGGAGGTGGATCGCCCACCCGAAGGGGACCGGGTCGACGCCGACGAGCAGCGGGGCCCCGATGCGGCGCGAGCGGAGGCTGCCCACCTGGCGCGCGTCGTCGACCAGCGCCGCCTCCATGCGATCGCGCAGCGCGCGGGGGTGGTCGTCCCCGACCGCGACGACCGTGAACCAGGCGCCGAGCCGGATCGCCACGGGGACGAGGTCGTCGCCGTCGCTGAGGACCTCGCGGCGGGTGCGGAGGACGTCCTTGCGGAGGACGCGGTCCAGCGGCTGCCCGGCGTGGACGTGGCGGTGGTTCCGGACCGCGTCGACCAGCGCGCGGACCTCGACGGCGCGCTCCAGGAGGAGGTCGTCGGGGCACTCGCGGGGGGCCAGCGGCGCCGCCCAGAAGCCGTCGCAGCCGGGGCCGCGGCGGAGCGCGAGGAGCTCCTCCCACAGCGTCGCCTCGACCGGCCGGTCGCCGACGGCGCGGCGCAGCGCGTGGGTCAGCTCCAGTCCGTGCGACACGAGCCGCGGCGGGAAGGTCGGCGCGATCTCGGCCAACTTCAGCGCGGTGTCGGCGAAGCTCCGGCGCAGGGGGGTGGAGGAGGGACCCACGCGGCCACTGTAGCCGCCGCGGATCGCCCCGCCAGGGGGATGTGTCAGTCCGCCAGCGGGGGGAGGAGCACGACGTCGGCGAAGAAGGTCGACTCCTCGGCGAGGCCGAAGCGGAGCGCGTCGATCGTCCACACGACGGCGCCCTCGTGGTGGATCTCGATGACGTCCCGGTAGTCGAGCCGGCGGCTGACCGTGGCGAACGTCGGGCCCGCCGGGTCGAGCATGGGGCCGGCCCGCCGCCAGTAGATGTCCGGGTCGTCGTTCAGGAACTCCTCGCGGACACCGTCAGCGTCGACCACCCGCCACGTCTGGGACGGGCCGTAGTAGCCGGTCACCTCGAACGCCGCGCCGCCGTCGTGGGCCGCCCAGCTCGCGGTCGGCGGCCAGGTCGCGCTGCTGGCGGCCGACTCGGCGTGCCACCGGGGTCCGTCGTCGGGGCTCCACGCGATCAGGTCGTAGCTGGGGACGTCGGTGCCGCAGCCGGCGTCGCTGACCCCGAGCAGGAGGACCGACTCGCCGTTCTCGTCGAGGGCGGCGTCGAGGTTCCACGGCCACAGGTTGATGGAGCCGTCGCTGACTTCGGGGAGCAGCTCGGGCGGGACCAGCTCGGCCGGGGACCACGTCATGTCCATCACGTTGCCGCCGTCGAGGTGGGTGGCGCGGAGGTCGGCGAGCTGCGTGCAGTCGGCGTGCCCGGCCCACATGAGGAGCCAGTCGGGGAGCGTCGGGGTGATGGCGAGGTTCGCGTAGCCGCCCCACCCGCCGAGGTCGACGAGGCCGCCGTCGCTGGCGATCCGGACCATCGCCTCGGCCGTGTCCCAGAACGCCACCTCGGTGATGCCGCCGGTGACCGCGTCGCCCACGAAGGCGGACCAGCGGTTGCCGATCCAGAAGGCGTCCCCGTCGGCGTCGTCGCCATCCCCGACCTCGTCCGACGGGCCCCAGTCCTCGAGCACGGCGAGGAACTGGCCGGGGCCGGCGGAGCTGAGGGCGAGGTGCGACCACGGCGTCCAGTCCTCGGTCTCGGCGGGGAGCGGGAACTCGGCGATGACCTGGCCCATGAGGTCGATGACCGCGAGCTTCGTGGGGCAGCCGCCCCACCAGTCGTCTGACTCGGACGGCGGCTCCTCGTCGCCCTCCTCCGGCGGGTCCTCGTCGCCGATGCCGTCTCCGTCGGCGTCGTCGTCGGCGTCCTCGTCGACGTCGACCTCGTCCTCGCCGGGGTCTGCGCCGTCGCCGTCGACGTCGTCGCAGGTCCACTGCTGGTAGGCGACCGCGAAGTAGACCTCGGGGAGCTCGCCGGGGTTGAGGTTCCCCCACGGCGAGCCGCCGCCCTCCGGCGGATCCGGCGGATCCGGCGGATCCAGGGGGGGCGGGGGATCGGTGTTCACCTCGGGCGGATCGGGCCACGTCGGAGCGGGCGGGCCCGGCGCGGTCTCCTCGTCGCCCGGCGGCGGGGCGAGGCGCAGGGCGTAGTCGTTGGCGCAGGCCGACAGCAGCAGAAGCGCGAGCGAGGCGGTGACGATGCGGGTCATGGGTCCTCCGCGCGGGGCTCACTGCAAGCGGCGGACCGATCCCGGGAGTACACTGCGGCACCCATGGGGATCCGCCGCAAGCTCTTCGGGATGGCCTCGGACGCGCTCCGCCCCGCGGCGCTGCTCGGCGCCGGGAGCGCGGCCCCCGAGTTCGACCTCCTCGCCCACGACGGCAGCCGCGTCCGGTCCGCCGATCTGCTCGACGAGTCGCACTACATCCTCATCTTCTACCCGGGGGACGACACCCCCGGCTGCACCAAGCAGCTGCACGACTTCGACCAGCTCCGCGGCGCCTTCGCCGAGGAGGACTGCCTCGTGTTCGGCGTCAACCCCGCCGACCAGGGGTCCCACGCGAAGTTCGTCGAGGGGCAGTGCTACACGCTGCCGCTGCTCGTGGACGAAGGACGGCAGCTCGCCATCGCCTACCAGACGGCCCGGCCCGGCGTCCCGGTGGTCTTCCGCGCGGTCTTCCTCGTGGACAAGAAGGGCATCGTCCGGTCCGCGATGAAGGACTACCCCGAGCCGTCCGCCGTCCTCGCGATGGTGAAGCGGAACAACGAGACCGGCTTCAGGGGGACGGGGCGCAAGGGCCGGCGGCTGGCGCCGCGGATCTCCGGCTACGGGCTGGGGAAGATCCAGGAGAACGACCCGGAGACCACCGTCGTCGACATCCGCGACGAGGCGGACTGGGTCCACGGCCACATCCCCGGCGCCATCAACATCCCCATCGACGTCCTGACCGACCGGCTCGACGAGCTGCCGGGCAAGCAGACGCCCATCGTCGTCGCCTGCGACCAGGGGCTGCGCGCCTCGGGGGCGGCGAAGCTGCTCCACGACGCGGGGTGGCGGAAGCTCTACGCGCTGCAGGACGGCATGGAGGCCTACAAGGGCGAGCTCGAGTCCGGGTGACCGGCCGATGACGGAGATCCACCTCCCCGATCGCGGGCCGCACGAGCCGTTCGGGGCGCAGCGCGGCGTGCACGTCGTCCCCCTGCGGACACCCACGCTGCCGCCCGCAACGCACACCAACTGCGTCCTCCTCGGGACCGGCGCCGACGTCGTCGTCGTCGATCCCGCGAGCCCCTACGCCGACGAGCAGGAACGGCTGACGTCGCTCCTGTCGGCGCGGGGCGCGACCGTCCGTGCGATCTGGCTGACCCACCACCACGGCGACCACGTCGGGGGGGCGACGGCGCTCGCCGAGGCGCTCGGCGTCCCCGTCCGCGCCCACCCCGCCACGGCCCGGCGGCTCCAGGGCCACGTCGCCGTCGACGAGGACCTGCTCCACGGCGACGTCGAGGAGTGGGACGACGGGTTCGCGGTCGAGGCGCTGCACACCCCCGGCCACGCCCGCGGCCACCTCGCCTTCCGCGACCCGGCCACCCGGCTGGTCGTCGCAGGGGACCTCGTCGCGGGTCAGGGGACCATCGTCATCGACCCCCCCGAGGGCGACATGGCCGACTACCTGGCCACGCTGGGGACCCTCGTCCGGGACGGCATCGGCGCGGTCGTGCCCGCCCACGGACCGCTGATCGGGGACGGCGAGGCGAAGCTGCTCGAGTACATCGCCCACCGCATGCAGCGGGAGGAGCAGGTCGCGGCGGCGTTGGCCGGACGCGGTGACAGCGGGGGACGCGCGATCGACCTGGTCCCCGGCGTCTACCCGGAGGTGCCGGGGATGTTCCACCCGCTCGCCGCGCGGCAGGTGCTGGCCCACCTCCTGAAGCTGGAGGCGGAGGGGAAGGTGGGCCGGACGGACGGGAGCACGGGGGTCCCGGGGACGCCCGTCTACATGGCGTTCGGGGGGACTCCGGCGCCGGACGCGACGTTCCGCTGGACCTCTTGATCAGAACAGTCGTGCGCGCGCGGCTAGCACCTCGGTGGGACGGGATCCGTCCCGGGTAGGGACCTCACTCCCACCCGCGGAAGGCGGCGATCGCGCGGCTGACGTCGTCCCCCAGGCCGGCGGCGTGGCGGCCGCCGAGGCCCGCGCCGGGGAGGCAGACGACGACCACGACCGAGGCCTCGTCCACGCCCTCGGGGGGGCGGACGGCGGCGGCGAACCAGGCGTCCGTCCGTTCGACGCCGCGGCCGTCGATCCGCTGGGCGCTCCCCGTCTTGCCGGCGACGCGATCGCGCCGGGGGTTGTCCGCGAACGCGGCGGCCGCGGTTCCACGGGAAACGACCATGGTCAGCCCGGCGCGGAGCCGGGACGCCGAAGCGGCGTCGAGGAGGACGACCTGCGCGGCGGGGCGGTCCCGGCTGAGGCGCGGCCGGGGCGCGACGCCGCCCTCGACGGCGGCGGCGACCAGCGCCGCGATGCCCGCGGGGGTGGCGGTGACGCCGTCCTGGCCGATCGACCGGGCCGCGATGGGGGCGTCGTCGTCGGGGGCGCCCGCGGGGACGTGGCCGCCGGTGCCCGCGTAGCCGCCGCCGAGGTCGAAGCGGCCGTTGAACCCGGCGGCGCGGGCGACCGCCGCGACAGGCCAGGCCGCGTCCCGGGCGGACGCCTCGGCGACGGCGGAGCGGACCCACCCCTCCCGCAAGGGGCGGTGCAGCAGCAGGCCGACGTAGCCGAACCAGGTGTTGAGCGAGTCGCGGAGGGCGACGTCGAGGTCGACGTCCGTCGGGGCCCAGCGGCCCCCCCAGTTCCGGAGGCGGCTCCGGAGCGACAGCGGGTCGCGCGTGAGCGGGAGCGCGGGGAGGCGGGCGCCGCGGAGCGAGTTTCGGGGGCCGTCGCGGGTGAGGCCGTCGGGCAGGGCGCCGTCCAGCATCGCGCGGACGGTCGGGTCCTCGGACTGCAGCGCGGCGGCGGCGGTGGCGAGCTTGAAGGTCGAGCCGGGGTGGACGCCGGCGTCCTCCCAGCAGGGCTCGCGGACCACCGTGCGGGGGTCCGCGTCGGGCCGGTCGCGGGACGCGCAGGCGAGGACGTCGCCGGTGCGGGCGTCCATCACGAGGACGGCGCCGCGCAGGGCGAGGGTGTCGCCGTCGGAGCCACCGCCGGTGTCGGCCGCGACCGCCTCCAGGGTGGCGTCCAGGGCGGCCTCGACGTCGGCCTGGAGGTCGTCGTCGAGGGTGACGGGGCCGTCGGCGTCCGGATCCCAGCGCGTCAGCCACGCGGGGCGTGCGTCCAACGCCGCGGCCTCCCGTTCGAGGGGGCGGCGGAGGCGCAGCGTCGAGCCCTCGAGCACGAGGCGGGCGCCGGGCGGCCACTCGGTGGGGACGTGGGGGACGACCACGGTGGGCCTCGCGTCGGCGCTCCACAGCGTTCCTCCGACGGGGCTCTCGACGGTCATCGAGCCGGCGCCGTCGGTCACCACGTGCAAGGCGCGGTCGTCCGCGAGGAGCAGCTCGGCGACGGCCGCGCGCCCGACGGAGGGGGCGACCCGCCAGCGGGCTCCGGGGGGGAGGGCGGCGAGGTCCGAACGCTCGACGTCGAGCCAGGGGGCGTCGTCCCCGTCGCGGTCTTCGAGGGCGTCCGGCGCCGCCGCGACGCGGTCTGCCACCGGGGCCCGGGCACGCCGGTCGGCGACGCGCGGGGCGAGCCGGGCGGGGCGACCAGTGGCCGCGTCGAGCTCGAAGCGGACGCCGCCGGCCTGCTCGGCGGGCGCGTCGGGGGGGAGCTCCAGCTCGAGGGCGAGGAGGTTGGCTCCGGGGCGGGTCTTGACGGAGAGGCGGCCGCGGCCGCCTCGGGGGGCCAGGGCGAACGCGGGGGGGTCGAGGGGCGCGTCGTTCCAGGCGGCGTTGAGCACCCGGCCGGGGACCTCCAGATCCAACGCCGTCCAGCCGCCGCGTCGGGCGGTCAGGGGGACGCGGAGGTAGAGCCGGTCGGCGCCCTCCGCCGGCGCGGTGACCTCGCCCGCGGCGGTCCAGCGGTCGCCGGGGACGCCCCGCCACAGCCGCTTCGCCGCGCGCGTGGACCGGTCTCCGGCGGTGCTCCAGCTCCCGAACGCGCGGGTGCCGGTGCGGACCTCGCCGGGGAGCAGGTGCGTCCCGTCGGGGCCGCCCGCCACGGCGACGGCGACGCGCGCGGGGGCGTCGGCCTCGAACGGGGCGACGACGGCGTCGAGGCGGATCTGCACGGCCTCCGCGTCTCCCGCGTCCAGCGTCCACTCCGCCCACCGGCCGGGGGGTGGGGGTGGAACGGCGACCCACGGGCCGGGGTCCGGTCCGGCGGGGTCCGGTCCGGCGGTGCCCGGGGATGCGGCCGCAGCGGCGACGGGGCGCCACGCAATGGGGAAGGCGGCGGCGACGGTGATCGAGTCCCCGGCGTCGGGCGCCCGGGGGACGGTCAGGAGCGACGGCTCGCCCGCCCGCGGCTGCGACGACGGCGTCCACGCGTCCAGCTCGGCGTCGTAGCGGAGGGCCGCGCCGACGGCGTCCGTGGCCCCCGCCGCGTCCGCGCCGGGGCCGAGGCGGAGGGCCACGGGAGCCCGGGCGCGGTCGTAGCGGTCGAGGAGGTCGACGACGGCCGACGACAGGGCCCAGCCGAGGTCCTCGCGGGGCGTCGCGTCGTCGCCGACGGGGATGACCACGGAGGTCCGATCGGGGCCGACGTCGACCCAGCCGGAGGAGAGCCCCTCGTCGACCGCGGCCTCGAGCTCCTCGTTCGGGGCGACGACCGGGAGGACCCGCCCCCGCAGCGGCGAGACGCGGTCGGCGCGGCCGTGCAGCAGCGTCGCCCGGCCCGCCGAGAGGCGGACGCGGCCGACGGGGGCGCCGCGGCGATCGGCGACGGCGAGCCGGGTCGCCCCCGCCCCCTCCGGAGCGACGTCCAACGCGGTCACCACGAAGTCCGTCCCCGCCACCTCGCGGTAGCCGACGATGCGGCCGCCCTGGGTCACGGGGACGGCCCGGGCGGCCGCCTCCCACGCGACCTCGACGGCGACCGACGCCTCGTCGTCGGCGACCACGAACCGGTCGGCGACGGCGATCCGATCGCCGTCGCCGACGACGACGCCGTCCACGCGGAGGCCGCCGCGCTCGACGACGAGGACGGCCACCCCGGCGTCCGTGGGGGTGAAGCGCTCGCTCGTGGCGGGCGCCAGGTGGAACCACCCGGGGCCGCGCTCCGACCGCGGGAGGACCACCCGGTCGCGGACGCCGTCGCCGGCGCCGAGGGGGTCCGCGCCGAAGTCGATGCGGCGGTGGCCGTCGGTGGGGTGCGCGAAGACGGTCCAGGGGCGGCGGAGGACCTCCGTCCGCCGGAGCCCGTCGTTCCGGTCCAGCTCGAGGCGGACCCGGCCCAGCCGGACGTCCGCCCCGGGCACGAGCGCGACCGTCCG
Source organism: uncultured Rickettsiales bacterium (assembly GCA_964344575.1). Taxonomy (GTDB): domain Bacteria; phylum Myxococcota_A; class UBA796; order UBA9615; family UBA9615; genus JAAESI01. The sequence goes on from CAYFOA010000086.1 coordinate 12,960, forward strand.
CCCCGTCCGCAGCGACCGCGCCGTCCACCGCTCCCCGGACGGCTCGACGAGGATCCCGCCCCCGCCGATCCGCTCGACGTCGAGGGGGACCACCCGCACTTCGTCGCCCGGCCGCGCCTCGACCAGCCGCGCCGTCCGCCACCCCGTCGCCGCCACCAGCCCCACGGCGGCAACGACGACGGCCACGCGGAGCCGGCCCGCGACGGTCATCGGAGCCCCTCCTCGGTGATCGAGTGGAAGCTGACGCCGTCGAACTCCCACGCCGGCCACGCGGGCGAGGTCGCGGGACGCGGGGCCCGGACCCGGGCGGGGACCCGGACGCGCGTGGCGCCGAGCACCAGGGCGATCGCGGGGAGGCAGAAGAAGACGAGGTGGCTCCCCGCGGCGGCGACGAACGGCAGCGGCTGGCCCATCACGGGGAGGCCGCCGGTGGCGCTGCCGAGGACGACCGCGGCCTGGATCGCGAGCATCCACAGGACGGCGGCGACCAGGACCGTCGCCCGCTCGCGGTCGGCCGGGTCCGCGGCGACGGCGCCGGGCGCGCCCAGCGCGGCGACCCCGCTGAGGAGGACGACGCCGAACGTCGCGGCGAGCAGCGTCACCCCCGCGACGCCGGTCCGCGCCGCGAGCAGCGCGACCACGAAGTCGTCGTGGACGGCGGGGGGGAGCACGCCGTTGGGGCCGGTCCAGCCGAGCCCCCCCAGCCCCCCCGACGCCGTCGCCCACAGCGCCGTCACCGCCTGGTACGCCTCGCCGCTGTTCGCCCAGGGGTCCCACCAGGTCCGCATGCGCGTCGCCACGGTGCCTCCCGGATCGGCGAGGACGAGCGCCCCCACCCCGGCCACGACCAGCACCGCGGCCACGAGCTCCAGCCCGACGTGGTCGCGCCACGCCCGCGGGGGCCACAGCGCCACCGCCGGCTTCACCAGCGACATGCCGTACAGGACCGCGAGGAAGGCGACGAACACCGCGATCGGGGAGATGTCCTGCAGCCCGTAGCAGAGGGCGAGGACGGCCACGACGGGGACCGCGTGGACCATGTAGCGCCAGCGCTGGGCCAGCCCTTCCGTGCCGCGGACGCGGTCCCGCTTGTCCTCGATGGCGCGGGCGGTCCAGTAGGCGAGGTAGACGACGAGCAGCGTGCGCGCGATCTCGATCGGCTGGACCGAGCCGAGGCCGGGGAGCGCGATGCCGGTCTCGCCGAACGGGAGCTGGGCGGCGAGGACGGCGAGGGCGACGAGGTACAGCCACGTGGCGCGGGGGCCGCGAGCGTCACCGTCGAGCCACCGGAACAGCCGGCCCGGTATCGCCGGGGCACGGGACGCGCGCCACGCCGCCGCCGCCGCCGCCACGGTCGCGAGCGTCAGCCCGAAGGCGGCCGAGCGGAGCTGCCGGAGCACCAGGAAGGCGCGCCTCGGGTCGTCCGGATCGGACAGCCGGTAGAGGCACAGCACGCCGATGGCGAGCAGGATCGCGGCGCCGTGGAAGGCCCCCGCCGAGCGGGCGTGGAGGAGCCCCGCACGGGTCGCCGCGATCGTCAGGAGGAGGTACAGGACGGCGACGACGACCAGCGCCCGCCAGGTGGCCGTGTCCGAGGGCGAGGCCAGCGCGCCCAGCGCCGCCGCGGGGGTCGCGCGGGCCGCCACGCCGAGACGCATGCGGGCCCCGTCCGCCACGGGGACGAGCGCCCGCTCGCCGGGGAGGAGGGCCACCCGCGAGCGGGACGCGGTGTCGCCCTCGACGTAGGTCCCGCCGGTCCGGCGGAACCCGCGGACGCCGTCGGGGTCGAGGCTGGCGAGGGTCAGCGACGCGCCGTCGGGATCCCCCACCGCGAGCAGGCCCGGCTCGGTCCCCAGGACCACCGCCTCGTCCGCGGGCCAGTCGATGCGGGCGGGGGCGCCGACAGCGCGGAGGGTGACGCGCCCGGAGCGCTCGACGCCGACCGCGAAGTGGGAGTAGCCGAGCGTCAGGAGCTGCCCGTCCTGGAGCGACGTCCAGCGATCGGCGGGGCGGAAGCCGCCGTCCGCGGGCGCGCTCGGGGCGGTGATGACGGTCACCGGGTGGCGGGCCCGGTCCTGCGCCGACGCGAACGTCAGCACCGCCTCGCCCCCCTCCAGCACGACCGCCGCCAGCGGACCCGTCCCCGGCACCGGGCGCGGTGCGGACCGGAGCTCCACGCCGGCGTCCCCGTCCGCCGCCGGACCCCGCACCAGCCACGCGACCCGCGTCCGGACGCGGCCGCCGGCCTTCGGGAGCATCGCGACGGCCCCCCGACCGAACGGCGCGGCGAACCGGACCGGCTCCCCGTCGTCGATCGTCAGCGTCACCGAGGGCCACCGCGCCCCGACGCTCTGGACGCGGAGCTCGTGGCCGTCGACGAACAGGCGCGTCCCCGGCCGGAGCACCACGTCGTGGATGTCGCGGCCGTCCAGCTCGACCCGCCGGGCGGCGGACGCGTTCCAGATCTCGGGCCGGTCGTCCGCCGTCCACCGCACCATCAGGTGGACGTCGTCGGCGTAGGGGTCGGCGAGGGGGACGTCGGCGACGTCGGCCGTCCCCAGCGACAGGACCGGCGGCCCCTCCGACGGCCGCTCGAGCACGTACCCACGCACCTCCAGCCCCGGGCCGTGGTCCCGCGCGACGACCGACAGCGAGGCGCCCGCCCAGCCCAGCACGGCCAGCGCGAGGGCGAGCTGCAGCAGCACCGAGGGCCGCTCGGACCGCCCTCGCACCGCGGTGAGGAGCGCGAGCACCAGCAGCAGCCCCGCCAGGCCCGCGTGGAAGCCGTACGTCGTCACGAACGCAGCCACGTCAGTCGCCGAGCGACGGCGCCGCGACCGCCTCCAACCGGGGGCTCGGTCCGAAGCTCGGCAGCGGACCGCGCGCAGACTTCTTCGCCAGCCGCGCGCCCGCCTCGGTGTCGACCACCGGGGTCGCGGGGATGGCCAGCCCCTTGGGCAGAGCTGTCCGGCTCGGCCGCGCCGCCGCCGCCTCATCGACCTGGACCGTCATCGCGATCCCCAGAGGATCCGCGCCGGTCCCGCCGAGGAGCCACGAGTCGGGCTGGTCGAGGATGGTCGGGTCGAGCGACAGGTCGAGGGACAGCGACGGCAGCTGGTCCGTGGGCAGCCGCAGCTCGGTGACCTCGGGGAGCTCCCGCAGGTCCCGCTCCTCGGCCTCGGTGGGCGGGGCCAGCGCGAAGGCGCAGTTCCCCACCAGCAGCTCGTCCCCCGGCTCCAGGGCGACGCTGCTCTGCTTGCCCACCCGGACCGCCTTGCCCGACGCGCGGACGACGTAGAGCGGGCACGTCGTGCTGGGGTTGCGGAGCTGCGGGGGGTCGGCGCCGAGATCGACCTCCGCCGCGGTCGTGGCGACGAGGATCGCGTCGGTCCGGAAGCGCGTCCGCGGGACCTGCCCGCCCCGCACCTCGACGTGGTCCGCGTCCCCCGCGCCGGACTTCCACAGGATGTTGTCGGTGGTGACCCGGTCCGGCAGCGGGACGTCGCACACCTCGGCGTCACGGCCGATCGTCCAGACCTCGCCCTCGGTCACGGGCGTCGTCCGCCCCGGCGTCGTCAGGCGACCGAGGTACGGCCACCGCTTGTCGTTCATGCGGAAGGACTCGAACGCCGACTCGCCGCCCCGCCACGCGATGACGTGCTTCGCGCCGCCCAGCGCGACCGACTGGCCCGGCCGCAGCGGCCGGCCGTCGAGGCTGACCTCCCGCGTGACCGCCTCGAGCAGGACGCGCTCCCCCCGGACCTCGACCCGAGCGACGGGATCGGGGGCCACGGGCGCGACCGCGCCGCTCCGGTCGATCTCCATCGTGTACCCGCGCATCACCCCGGCGAAGTGGATCCGCTGGAGCAGGAAGCCGCGCTCCGTCAGCGTGTGGACGCGCGCCGGGAGCTCGTCGGGGATGATCGAGTAGGCGCCCATCGCCGTCAGGTCGAAGCCGTCGGGGAGGATCGTCTGGCCGTCGGAGACGGCCGCCACCGACGAGGACGTCGTCGGCACCACCATGACCTCCAGCAGCGTCTCGTCGGCGTCCGCGTCCACCACCCTGACGGTCTCGCCGCCGTGCGCGGTGCCGTTGCGGAGCGCCAGCCGACCGGCCGCCGCGCCCCCCAGCTTGTGCCGCAGCCCGCGCTCGCCGGGGAACCGGTGGACGGTGTACAGCGCGCTGTCGGGAAGCCCGGGGACGGTGTGGTTGTCGAGCTCGTGGGCGCCGATCGTGAACGCGAGCTGGTCGCTGAAGAACGTCCCCACGCTGGCGAACCGGGCCGCCCCGCCGACCGCCGCGAACACCTCGAACAGCGGCTCGGACGTCCGCTGGGGGCCGAGGTAGAGGTTGGGGAGCATCGCCGTCGCGAACTGCCCCGGCTCCAGGCCGAGGGTGCCCCCGAGGACCGGATCGCCGTCGGCGAGGACGCGCACGCAGAAGCGGCGATCGCCGGCCGCGAGCGCGAGCCCCTGCGTCTTGACGAGGCGGTCGAAGCAGTCCCGCAGCTCCGCCTCGGCGGCGCGGTCCCACGACTCCAGCATCGACGCGCGGGTCCGCTTCCGGTCGTCGGGGTGGAGCACCAGGAGCGCGTCGGACCAGACGCTGCCGCCGAGGCGGTCGGCGATCTCGCGGACGTGCCCGTTCAGCCCCGCGCGCGACGTCCAGTACGGGTTCGGAGACCACAGCAGGTCCGGGTGGCGGACGAAGTCGCCCTCCACCCGGCTCCGGAGGAACTGGAAGTTGTAGGACCCGCTGGGGTGGGGGTCGACGTGGCACCAGCGCTGCTCGGCGCGCGCCCGGAGCGAGCCGGGGACGAGGAGACTGTGCAGGAGCCGCTTGATGCGTCCGGTCATGTCGTGGGGCCTCCGGCGATCCGACGCAGAGGCCCCGCCGATCATTCAGCGGAGGGCGCGATCAGTCCTCGCAGTCCTCGGTGTGGAGGTGGCCGGTGACCTCGCGGGCCTCGCGCTGGGCGTCCTCCCAACGCTGGCGGAGCCGCGTCATGCGGGCGTCCTGCTCGCGCGCCTCCAGCAGGTAGCGGGCGGCGCGCTCGTCGGCGGCCAGCGCGTCCCGGGCCCGCTCGAAGCTGAACGCGTCGCGGTTCTGGCGCTCCAGCTCGGTGAGGACGTCCGACAGGGTGCGGTGGTCGTCCTTGTCCGACGCCCACGCGTCCAGCGGGCTCGTGCGCGCCGGCGTGGGCGGCTCGACCTTCGCCCGCGTCGGCTCCTTGGCGCGCGTCGGCTGCGTCGCCCGGGTCGGCTGCTTCGCGGGGGTCGCCTGCTTCGCCGAGGCGACCGGCTCGTCCTGCTTCGGGGGCCGGCGCTGGGGCTGCCACCCGCGCGTCTCCGCGGGGGCCCGGACGTCCGGCTTGCGGCTCGTCGCGACGCCCGCCCGGTGCGGCGACGGCGGGGTCTCCGAGGCGGGCATCTGCTTCGTCCGCGGGAGCGGCGCGCGCGTGACGGTCAGCGGCGCCTCGGCCGCGTCCATCGCCTCGTAGGTCGTCACCTCCGCCGTCATCCGCTCGACCACGGCGCCCGCCCGGCCGCTCCACGACGCGACCGTCTCCATGCCCGGCAGCGCGCCCGGGCCGCCGGGGTAGGCGAACGCGGTCGAGACCAGGAGGGCGGCGGCGACGGCGAAGAACCCGTGGCGACGGTTCCGTCGCTGCTCACGGGTGGGCCAGGCGACGTCGTCGTCGTCGAGATCGTCGAGATCGTCGAGATCGTCCGCCGGCGAGGGACCCGCGAACGGCCCCGGCAGGGGCTCCCGCGGCACGACGGCCAGGTTCGCAGTCGTCTCCCCCGCGTCGTCCGCCGGGTCCGACGGGACCAGCGCCTCGGGATCCAGGGCCGACGCCAGCACCGCGTCCAGCTCCTCCTCCGTCGCCCCGCTCAGGGTCGCGGGAGCGAAGACGGGCTGGTCGACGGGGGCCAGCTGGGCCGGGTTGGCGCCGAACCGGAGGGCCGCCATACCGAGGTCCAGACGCTGCGTCGGGGCCGGGTGCATGAGGGCGTCAATGACCGAGTCGAGGAGGCGCAGCGCGTCGCGGTCCGCGTCGGTCTCGGACGCCACCCGATCCCGCAGACGCGGCCGCTGCGACGGCTCCCAGTCGCGCTCCTTGAAGGCCTTCCAGTCGACGATCTCGTCGCGCTGGAGCAGCGCCTCGCCGGAGGCGGCGTAGTGGAGCAGCGCCCCGAACGCGAACGCGTCGGCGGCGGGACCGATGCCTGCCTCGCCCCGGATCTGCTCCGGCGCGGCGTACTCCGGCGTCCCGATGAACGCGCCGGTCCTCGTCAGCCCGCCGAGCAGGGGGCGGGGGTCCCGATACATCCGCGCGATCCCGAAGTCCGCCAGCCGGACGACGGGGTACTCGGCGTCGGCGACCTCGAGGAGGACGTTGGCGGGCTTGAGGTCGCGGTGGACGATCCCGCCGGCGTGGACGTAGTCGAGGGCCAGGGCGAGCTGCCGGCCGAGGACGACGGTCCCCTTCGGCGTCAGCGGCCCGCGCCGGCGGACGAACCGGTCCAGCGACCCGCCGCGCATGTGCAGCGTCGCGAGGTAGTAGGCCCCCGTGCCCACGATCTTGAGGGCCCGGAAGGGGACGATGTGGACGTGGTCGAGGACCTCGAGGACCTCGCCCTCGATGACGAGGCGGTTGGCGAGCGTGCCGCGCTTGCGGTCGCCGTGGAGCACCTTGACCGCCGTGGACTCGCCGTTGAGCTGGTCGGTGCAGCGGTAGGTGACGCCCGCGCCGCCGGCGCCGAGGATCTCCTCGACGCGGTAGCGCTCGTCGATGACGTCGCCGAAGCTGAAGAAGCCCGGCCAGCCCTGCTGGGGACGGGTCAGCGCGCAGGTGACGCGAGGGCAGACGGCGGGCCCGGGGGCCACGAAGGTCTGGAGGCAGCGGCTGCAGTAGCGTCTCTCCACGAACCAGGGACGCGCGAGGGGGGGCGTTTATTCGCGAAAAGTTCATCCGGCTTTGCTATTGAGGTCCGCATGCGACTGATCGCCCTCCTGTTCGCCTCCGCTCTCCTCGTCGCCTGCCAGACCGGCGAGGCCCCCGCCGACGTCGAGCCCACGCCCGCCGCCGAGGCCCCGGTGGGGACCGCCGGCGGCGGCGTCGTCGTCTCCGAGCCCGCCCCCGAGCCGGCCCACTTCGGCGAGGCGTTCACGCTGGACGGCGCCCCCATCAAGGCCGCCGACCTGCTCGAGGACCCGGCGTCCTACCCGACGGACGGCCCCATCCTCGTCGAGGGGACCGTCGTCGACGTCTGCCAGAAGGCCGGCTGCTGGATGGTGATGTCGGACGGCGAGAACCAGATCCGCGTGACCATGAAGGAGCATGGCTTCGCCGTCGACAAGCAGGGGACCGGCTCCTGGGCGACCGTCCAGGGGACGCTGGAGGCGGCCGACCTCGCGACCGAGACCGTCGAGCACTTCGAGGGCGAGTCGCAGCGCCCCGACCTCATCCCCGAGAAGGCCGGCCAGACCTGGCAGATCATCGCGACGGGCGTCGCGATGAAGAAGGCTTCCTAGGCGCTCACTTCCGCCGGATCGTCACCGACTCGATCACGTCGTCGGGGCGGATCGCGTCCAACGTCTCGAACCCGCTGACGAGCTGCCCGAAGACGGTGTAGTGGCCGTCGAGGTGCGGCTGCGGGGAGTGGCAGACGAACCACTGCGAGCCCGCCGTGTCCTTGTCCGAGCGGGCCATGCCGAGGGTGCCGCGGACGAACGGGGCCGCCGAGAACTCCTCGCGCAGCGTGTACCCCGGGCCGCCCCACCCGGTGCCCTGGGGGTCGCCGCCTTGGATCACGAAGTCGAGCACCACGCGGTGGAAGACGAGGCCGTCGAAGAAGCCGTCCTCCGCCAGCGCGACGAACGACGCGACCGCCGCGGGGGCGAGGCTGGGGAGGAGCTCGAAGGTCATCTCGCCGCGGGACGTGAGGACGTACGCCTGCTCCACGTCGCCCACCCCGAACGACGCGTCGGGCAGATCCGGGAGCTCGCGTTGCTGGGGGGCGACGCCGGACTGGGCGCGGCCGACGCGGTCGGCGAGGCCCTTCCACGCGGCCACCCGGACGGCCGGCTCGGGGTCCTGCAGGAGCGCGCCCACGACGTCGGGGGGGAGGTCCTCGCGGCCGACCAGGGCGCGGGCGATCTCGAGCCGCCGCTCGACCTCCGCGGGGTCGTCCACGCGGGCGGCGTAGGCGGCCTCCAGCCGGGGGAGGACGTGCGCCCCGTCGCGGGTCGCGAGCCCCATGGCGCCGACCGCCCCGAGGAGGACGTCGTCGCCGTCGAGCCACGCCAACAGCTGCCCCTCGACCACGTCGTCGGGCCGGTCGTGGAGGACCAGGGCGAGGGTGAGCAGGGTCCCCGGATCGTCCTCGGCGGCGACGCGGTCCAGCAACGGGGGGACCGCCTCGGGGACGGCCCACGCCCCGACGAGCCCGTAGGCGGCGGCGCGGACGACGGCTGCCTCGTCGGCGAGGGCCGCCTGCCCGGGGGCGACGGCCTCGGCGAGGCGGGGGTGGGACGCGGCCACGGCGGGGGCGGCGACTCCCGGCGCGGGCGCGGGCTCGGCCTCGGGCGGAGGCGCCTGGACCGCGAGCGCCCACAGCGTCAGCCCCTGCAGGCGGATCGCGCGACGAGCGGCGTCGTCCGGGTCGGGGGTCCACGCCAGCAGCGCGTCCAGCGCGGCCTCGTCCCCCAGGCTCCCGAGCCCGGCGGCGGCCTCCTCCACGATCAGCGGCTCGGCGTCGAGCAGGGCGGCCTCCAACAGCGAGCGGCCGTCCGCGCCGAGCTCCCGGACGCCCCGCAGGGCGGACACGCGGGCGCTGACGTCGCCTCCGCGGAGGTGCCAGTCGAGGAGCAGGCGGGCGGGGTGTCCGCTCGGCGCGACCTTCCCGATCGCGCGGAGCCGCCACGCCGTCGCCGCGTCGTCCGCGGGCTGCCGCTCCTGCAGCCACTTCGCCAGGTTGGCCCCCGCGTCCTCGTCGGCGGCCCCCGCCCGGGCGACGAGGTAGGGGAACTCGAAGGGGAGCGGACCGTCCCCCGCGACCGCCTTGAGGACGGCGACGCGGGCGGCGTCCAGCGGCGGGGTCGCGCCCCGGCGGGCCCGGATGGCGAGGGCGAGGAGGGCGTCGGGGCGGACGTCGGGGCGCACGACCAGCTCCCACAGGGCGTCCTCGGAGACGTCGCTGCCGACCTCGCCGAGCGCCCGCGCCGCGGCCCGGACGACGTCCACGTCCTCCTCCGACGACAGCAGATCGAGCAGCGCCTCCTCCGCCTGGCCCATCGACGTCTGCCGGTCGAGGTCGGTGACGTGCCACGCCCAGAGCTGGGACAGCCCCCACGCGGCCGTCGCCCGGACGGTCGGATCGGCGTCCCCGAGGGCCGCGAGGAGCGCCCCCAGCGAGGCCGGATCGCCGACGAGGGCGGCCCCCCGGAGCGCCGCCGCGCGCACGGCGGGGTCGCGGTGCAGCGCCAGCCGGTGCAGCTCCGGAGCGTCGCGCCGGGCGTCCCTCAGGCGCGCCACCGCGAGCAGCGCGTCGGCCGGGGACATCGCCGCCAGCGCGGCGTCCGCGGCCTCCGCCTCGGCGTCGATCTCCCGCCGCTCCTCGAGCGTCGCGCACCCGGCCGCCGCGCCCGCGAGGAGCAGCGCGACGGTCACCGTTCCGACAAGCCTTCGCCCCATCCGCACGACGTCTCCTCTGATACGCTCCGCGAGCAGGGAGCCTACCCGCATCTTCGGAGACCCATGACGGCAGCCCTCCGCTTCCCGCTGTTCCTCGCCTGCGCGGCGCTGTGCGCGTGCCCGACGACCCAGCGTCCGACGGACGACGACGACGACGTCCCCCTCGACCTCTTCGACGCGGTCCCGGTCGGGGCGCTGGTGATCACCGAGATCCAGGCGAACCCCAACGTCGCCCGGCCCGAGTACCTCGAGGTCGTCAACGCGACCGACGCCGACGTGCTCCTGACGGGCTGCAAGATCGTCGACGGCGGCGCGGGCGAGCACGAGCACTCGATCACCGCGTCGGACCTCGTCCTCGCGCCCGGCGCCTACGCGCTGATGGCGGGGGCGGAGTCCCTCGGCGTCCTCCCCCAGGACCTCCCCGCGGACGTCACCTGGACCGACATCACGCTCGCGCAGTCCGACCCCGAGGAGATCGTCGGGCTGCACTGCCCGGACGGGACGGGCGCCCGCCACGTGATCGACGAGGTCGCCTTCGACTGGTCCTCCCTCGACATCACCCGCGGCCACGCGTGGCAGCTCGCCGTCGAGCCCGACGCCGACGCCAACGACGACCCCGCGAACTGGTGCGAGGCCCCCGCCGAGGAGGAGGCCCGGTACGCGTCGCTGGACGGGGTCCCGGACTACGGTTCGCCGGGCGGCCCCGCCATCTGCGAGACGCCCCCCGAGCCCACCCCGTCCGCCGAGGGCGACATCCTCATCACCGAGATCCTCGTCGACGAGTTCACCGGCCTGCGCGAGTGGTTCGAGCTCCACAACCCCGGCGACGACCCCCTCGATCTGCGCGGTTGCGTCCTCGGCGACGAGCCCGTCGACGGCAGCACCGACCCCAACACCCACACCCTCGACGCCGACAACGGCCTGACCGCGATCGAGGCCGGCGGCTACCTCCTCCTCGCCAAGTCGGGGACCGACGTCGTCGCCGACGAGAGCCTCGTCGCCGACTACCCCTACGGCTCGCTCGGGTTCAACAACAGCGACCCGCAGCTGCTGACCCTGGACTGCCCCGACGAGGCCGCCGAGCTCGTCCGGATCGCCACCCTGACCTACGACTGGGACGCGTACGGGTCCGACTTCGAGGGCCGCTCGCTGCAGCTGGACGACAGCGGGACCGGCGAGCTGTGCCTCGCCGCGGACGACGACGCGTACTGGACGACGACCGACGAGGAGGACGCCGAGACGTTCACCGCGTGGGGGACCCCCGGCGCCGCCAACCGGCCGTGCCCCGTCCCTGAGCCCGCGCCCGCCGAGGGCGAGCTCGTGTTCACCGAGATCATGGTCCGCAGCAGCGCCGGCGTCGGCCACAACGAGGAGTGGTTCGAGATGCTCCACGCCGGGGCCGCGACGGTCAGCCTGCTCGGCTGCTCGTTCGTCAACGGGAACGCCGACGGGGAGGCCGACGAGCACGTCATCGAGGCCCCCCTCGGCCTGTCCGCCGACCCCGGCGACCGGCTCGTGTTCGTCAAGAGCAGCGCCGCCGACACCATCGCGTGCGGGATCGGCGCCGACTACGAGTACGGGACGAACCTCAGCTTCAACAACGACGACCCCGAGACGCTGGCGCTGGTCTGCCCGGGGGACGTCACCGTCGACGCGATCGCGTTCGACGGCGGGTTCCTGAGCGGCATCCCCTGGCAGGTCCGCCCCGGGTTGGAGGACGCCGACTCGAACGACTTGGGTGACAATTGGTGTAGTTCTGAGAATTCAGATCTGTATAGTTGGTCGTGCACCGTAGGAGACGACACCAACTATGGAACGCCCGGGGGCCCGGCATCCTGCGAATAGAGGCTTCACGCTCATCGAGCTGATGGTCACCGTGGCCATCGTGGGGATCCTCTCCAGCATCGCGATCCCGCAGTACGGCCACTTCCTCCTCCGCGCGAAGCGCGCCGAGCTCCCCCTGAACCTGGACGGGGTCCGCGCCGTGGAGATCGGCTACCACGCCGAGTGGGACGTGTTCACCAGCTGCGCCCTGCTCCCCGAGGAGCTCCCCGGCCGGACGCAGGTCGACTTCGGCACCAGCCTGTACGGCAACCTCGACTGGAACCACATGGGCTGGACGCCCGACGGCAAGGTCTACGGGCAGTACGAGACCACGGCCAGCGACGAGCAAGGGTTCGAGGCGTCCTTCGAGGCGAACGTCTACTCGGACATCGACGGAGACGGCAACGTCGCCAACTACAGGACGACGAACCTCGTCAAGCCGACCCTGATGACGCCCAACACGATCTACTGACGCAACTCAAGTTGCTCGGGGAGTCCCCGATAACCAAGCTACCCTGCGTTGGGGCAAGGGAGTGGGTGTGCGTCGAGGGTTTACCCTGATCGAGTTGATGATCACGGTCTCCATCGTGGGGATCCTGGCCTCCATCGCGATCCCCGAATACAGCCAGTTCACGCTCCGGACGAAGCGCGCCGAGCTGACGATGAACCTGGACGCGATCCGGTCCAACCAGATCGGCTACCACGCCGAGTGGGACGTCTTCACGTCGTGCCAGCTGTCCCCCGAGGAGGTCCCGGGCCGGGTCGCGGTGGACTTCCCCGCCACGATCTTCACCAGCCTGGACTGGAACCAGGTCGGGTGGACGCCGGACGGCAGGGTCTACGGGCAGTACGAGGTCATCGCCAACGAGGACTTCGGCTTCGAGGCGACCTTCATCGGGAACGTCTACGCCGACATCGACGGCGACGGGAACCTGTCGCACTACCAGACGACCCAGCTCCTCAAGCCGGTGATGCTCACCAGCAACACCATCTACTGACGACGGCCCCTCCGGGCTGAGGCCGACGACGCCGCGGACCGTCGAGAGCGACGGGGGCGCCGGCGCGACGACCGATCGCGGCGGGACGCGCGGACGACCGTGGAGGAGGGCTCCCGCTCGGCGGGCTCCGGCTCGGCGGGCTCCGGCTCGGCGGGCTCCGGCTCGGCGGGCTCCGGCTCGGCCGGCTCCGGCTCGGCGACCTCCGGCTCGGCCGGCTCCGGCTCGGGAGCGGCGGCGCGGCGGGGCGGCTCGGGGATCGCCGGTTCGGCGACGTCCCACGACTCCAGCTCCTTCCAGCGCTCCTCGAAGCGCTCGGCGAGGTCGCAGGGGGCGACCGACGCCAGCCCCGGCTCGCGCCCGGGGACCTTCCCCTCGAGGAGGCGCTCGGCGCGGGCGACGGGCGTGATCCGGCGGCTGACCCGGCGTCGGAGCGAGGCGAGGCGGCCGTCGCGGCGGTCCGACAGCGCGTGGTCGGGGAGCTCGAGGGCGCCCTGGAGCCAGTTCGGGAAGCGGGCGCGGAGCCAGGGGTTGGCGTCGCGCCACGCCTGCCACCCGGCGGCGTCGACGACCGGCGAGAGGGCGACCGCGGCGAGCGCGGCGGCAGGGCCGTCATCGGCGATCGCGAGGTCCGCCTCGTCGAAGATGGCGGCGATCCGGATCAGGTCGCCGATCTCGCCGCGGGCGCGCCGCCACCCCGCGAGCGCGACCCGGGCGAGGGCGACGCGCCCCGGCTCGGCGATGACCGCGAGCTCCAGGGGGCGGGTGATGTCGTCCAGCGAGCCCCACGCGAGGGGGCCGACGACGGCCACCGACTCGACGTACGGGAGCTTGCCGATGCCCCGCAGGTACGGGCTGACGCGGTCCCAGCGCCCGGCGGCGCGGCGGCGGGCGCCGGCCATCCCGTGGGGGAGCGCGTCCCGGTCGAGGCAGGCGTACAGGCCGCCCGACTCGAAGACCCAGCCGCGGAGCGCCGAGCCCTCGGCGAGGGCCGCCTCGACGTTGGCGAGCGAGGTCTCGTAGCGGGGGAGGGAGCGCCAGATCGAGGCCGCGTCCAGGGCCCGCCCGAAGAGCTCCGCGTGCACGACGGCGCGCAGGATCGACTGCTCGAGGGGCCCCAGGTCAGCGACGTTCATCCAAGGCAATGTGCCCGATGATGCGGCCGATCCGCCACCGGCGGCGCGGGCTCAGTTGCAGGTCAGCGTCAGGTCGTAGTCGCTGACGGCGCCGTTGAAGCCGTCGACGACGATCGCGTACTGCTCGCCCGCGACCGTGTCGAACGACGCCGACGTGTTGCCGTAGGCGGCGCAGTTGTTCGCGTCGCACGAGGCGGACGCGGAGTCGATGACGAAGACGTCGAGGTCGGCGTCCATGTTCGTCAGCTCGACGGTGGCGGAGCCGGTCGACGGCGCCGTGAACAGGTACGTGTACTCGGGGCCGGACTCGTTCCAGCTGTTGCAGCCGTAGCCGTCGACGAAGTTCCAGGACCCGAAGGCGCCGTTGTTCCAGCTGTCGGTCATGCCGCAGGTGAGGACCCGCGAGGGGATGCAGGTGTCGACGTTGCAGGTCGGCTCAGTGGCGCAGTCCGTGTCGTCGCAGTCGAAGGCGCCGTCGCCGTCCTCGTCGAGGCCGTCGGTGCAGTCGAGCTCCTCCGACGGCGTCGTCTCGACCACGCTCAGGGTCAGGTCGTAGGGGGAGGCGTCGCCGCCGAAGCCGTCGACCACGATGTACCAGGTGCTGCCGGGGGTGACCGCCCAGCTCACGGTGTCGTCGCCGTAGGCCGCGCAGTTGTCGGGGCTGCAGTCGCCGGTGCCGTCGAGGACGAAGAGGTCGAGGTCCTCCTGCGGTCCGAAGATGAACTCGAGGATCTCGTCGGCGATGAGCGAGATGTTGACGGTCGCCTGGCCGTAGACGTCGGCGGTGTAGACGTAGGTGTACTCGGGGCCGGACTCGTCCCAGTCGATGCACGAGTACGTGTCGATGGCGTTGGTGCTGCCCGCGTCGTTGTTGGCCCAGGTGTCGGTCTCGCCCGCGGTGATGGTGATGTCGGGGACGCAGACGGGCTCGGGCTCGGGCTCGGGCTCCGGCTCCGGCTCCGGCTCGCAGGCCAGGTCGGTCGCGCAGTCCTCGTCGGCGCAGTCCGTCTTGGAGTCGAGGTCGTTGTCGACGCCGTCGTCGCAGACCTCGGGGACGGGGGTCGGCTCGGGCTCGGAGTCGTCGTCGTCGTCGCCGGGCTCGTCGTCGTCGTCGTCGTCGCCGGGGGCGACCTCGCCGCAGGTGACGTCCAGCGTGAACGCGCCCGCCGCGCCGTAGTAGCCGTCGACGACGACGTAGTACGTGGCGCCCGCGACCGCCTCGAAGGTCGCCTCGGTGTTGCCGTAGGCGACGCACTGCTCGGAGTCGCAGCCGGTGCCGGCGTCGCTGATGACGTAGACGTCGAGGTCCTGGCCGGACTCGATGTCGGACAGGGCGGCGGTCACGGAGCCGGACGCCTCGGGGACGAACGTGTAGGCGAGCTCGGGGCCGGTCGCGTCCCAGCCGCTGCAGACGTACTCGTCGACGAGGTTCGTCGCGCCCGCGAAGGCGGTGTTGGCGGAGACGGTGAAGCCGCACTGGGCCTCGGCGGCGGGCTCGCAGGTGCCGAAGCCGGGCTCGTCGTCGTCGTCGTCGGCCGGGTCGTCGGCGTCGTCGTCGTCGCCGACGGGGTCGTCGTCGT
>CAYFOA010000087.1:0-28171 GCA_964344575.1 uncultured Rickettsiales bacterium
GGCCGGAGGAGCTGCTGCTCCTGATCTCCCGCGACCCCGAGAAGACCCGCCAGCGGCTGACCGCGATCCGCGCAAAGAAGGAGGCCGAGGCCCGCGCCAAGGCCGGCGAGGACGCCTCGCGGCTGCTCCGCTCCATCAACGCCCGCTTCCGCAAGGCCGAGCGCACCGCCGACCCCACCGACGCCAAGCGCCTCCGCCTTGAGGCCGAGGAGCGGCTGGCGGACCTGGCGCGCGTGGACGCCGAGGCGTGGCCGTGGCTGGAGCAGGCGATGCTCGTCCGCGAGCGCGAGCTGCTGGTCCCCCTGACCGGGGCGATGCCCGTCTACGAGGGGCTGCGCGTCGGCGTGCCCGCGAAGTGGAATCCCGAGCGGGTCGAGCACGCCGAGTTCGGGCGGATCAGCGGCACGAGCGTCGGCGTCCGGGAGGCCGGCGCCGCGGGGTGGAGCCTCGTCGATCTGGACCGGGTGGCCGCGCTCGGGGTCGATCCCGAGCACCTGGCGCTGCCCTGGCCCGACGACGACGAGGCCGGCGTCGCAGCCGACCTCGAGGCGCGGATCCGCCGGCTGTACGGCGACTGGAAGGACCTGGGCTGGGCCCACGCCTCGGACGCCTTCGTGCAGCGGTGGTGGCCGCGGGTGGCGCACCGGGTGATCGAGAAGCTGGCGAGCGCCGGCGGCTGGTACGCGCGGCAGCAGAAGGTCCCGGTCCTGGCCGGAGGCTCGCTGACGGTGGCCGGAGGCGACGCGCTGCGGCGCGGCGAGCTGCTGCCCCCGACCGACGCGGGCTGGCGCCGCTTCCTGGAGCTGGCCCCGAGCAGCGACCTCAAGTGGGGCGAGCTCGCGGAGGCCGCTGAGTACTGGTGGAACAACAAGCTGCCGCGGGACGTGCTCTCGGCGGCGAAGGGCGCGGCGTGAAGCGCGGCGGGCTGGTGCTGGGCCTGGGCGTGCTCGGCGTCGGCGTGATCGCGCTGGTGGCGGCGGGAGGTGAGACGGTGAAGCAGGGACTGGGACGATTCTTCAGCTGGGCGGAGCTGACCACGAGCTCGACGGCGCGCCGCCTGGGCCTCGACAACAGCCCCACGCCCGAGGCGCAGGCCGCGCTGCGCGCGCTGGTCGCCGACGTGCTCGACCCGCTGCGCCAGATGCTGGGCCGGCCGATCCGCATCACGTCGGGCTACCGCGCCCCGGTCGTCAACCGCGCCATCGACGGCGCCGAGACCTCCCAGCACATGCGCGGCGAGGCCGTGGACATCAAGGTCGACGGCATGGGCGCGCAGGAGCTGGCGGCGTTCATCCTCCGCTCGGGCCTGCCGGTGGACCAGGTGATCTGGTACGCGCCAGAGCGGGGCGGGCACGTCCACCTCAGCTACACCCGCGCGAGGGCCAACCGGCGGCAGGCGATGCACGCTCCGGCGAGCGGGGGCTATCTGGCCTACTCCCCGGCGCCGGCGGCGACCACCGCGCAGGTCTGACCATGCACGCGCCGGCCTCCCGCTGCGCGTGCCGGCAGGCCGCGGACCACGCCGCGTTCGAGCGCGAGACGCTGCGAGCGCTGGCGTCGTCGTCGCCGGCGACGGGGCGCGGCCGGCTGCGCGTGGACACCCGCTCACTGCGCCGGGCGCTCGGCGGTCGCGGCGAGCTCGTCGAGGCGATGGAGGCGAAGGCGACCGGCCGTCCCGGCGTGAACGTCGCCCGGATCTGGTCCTTCATGACCACGTCGGTCTACCAGTCGGGCGACCTGCCGGTGCTCGCCGCCCGCGAGGCGCTCCAGAACGGCGTCGACGCGATCAAGGCCGCGGTGAAGGCCCGCAAGACGAGGGCGAACGAGGGCCGGTTTGCCGTCTCCTGGGACCCCGACCGCCGCTCGCTGACCTTCGAGGACAACGGGATCGGCATGGACGCCGACACCATCCTCGGCAAGTTCCTGTCGCTGGGCGACTCGGGCAAGGGCGGCGCCGGCGACAGCGAGGAGGCCGCGGGCGGCTTCGGGGTCGCCAAGGCGGTCATCCTCGGCACGAGCACGACCTTCCGCTGGGAACTGCACACCCGCGACAACCTCGCCGTCAGCGAGGGCGCCAACCAGGACGTGCAGATCTTCGACGCCCCCTACCTGCAGGGCACGCGCATCACGATCCACGACGTCTCCGACGAGTTCGACGTCACCTGGGACTACGCGCGGCAGGAGGGCGTGGCCCTGGCCGACCGGCTCCGCGAGATGCTCGCGGCCAACGACCTTCGCGGCGTCGAGCTCGTCCTCGACGGGGAGCCGGTCGGGCCGATGTTCAGCCGGCGGGCCGGCAGCAAGGTGAAGCTGGAGGGCTCGTGGGGGCGGGGCACGACGGCGACGGTCAAGGCGTACCGGCGCCCACCCGGCGACCGCCGCGGGGCGTACTACCTGCGGCTCGGCGGGCTCTACCAGTTCAAGACGCCGTCCCAGCGCGGAAACCTCAAGGCCGACGTCGTCGTCGACCTGCTGACCGACGTGCGGCCCGGCGCCCGCGGCTACCCCTTCAACGCGGCGCGGGACGCCCTGCAGGACTCCGCGCGCTGGGCGTTCAGCGACCTGGTGGACGAGGTCGAGCGCGAGAACGAGAGCGTCGGGCGCTCGATGGAGGACGAGGTCTTCGACCCCGACAGCGAGCACGACGCCGAGCGCCGGGGCGCTCAGGCGCTGGCCGACCTCGCGGCCGAGGCGTTCGCCGACGAGGCGTTTCAGCGGGCACTCGCCGACGCGGCCGGCGGCATCGCGGACTTCTACGCCGAGCGCGCGAAGGACCCCGGCCTGCAGCCCGAGGTCGCGTCGACGGCGCCCGCGGGGACGAAGGCCCGCCGCGCCGAGGACACGCCGACCCGCGGGGCGGTGCTCCCGCCCGGCCTGACGCTGCCGGCGGCGGCGCTGGCGTCGGACATCAGCGCACCGTCGAGTCCCGCGGACGCGGCCCGCCAGCTGCGGGGGCTGCTGGCCGCGGCGGACGAGGCGTGGACCGCGTCGGGAGGCGACGAGGGGCGGCGCGCGACGACCTCGTGGGTCGAGCGGGCGCTGGACCGGGCCGAGGCCGGCGAGGCGCTGGACGAGCACGACGTCGCCGCGCTGGAGTCGGCGATGGCGCGGGCGGGCGAGATCGCGCTCGGCGCGGCGGGCGGCGGGCTGGTGCAGGCGGCGGCGACGGCGCGGCTGGGCGAGCAGATCCTGGTTCTCGTGCCGGCGACGGAGGCCGGGGAGCGCCGCCGGAAGCGCAAGCGCAACCCCTTCGGCCGGCTGGCCGGGCTGCGGATCAGCAAGCGGAACTACGACCGCCGCCGCGCGAGCCGCTTCAAGAAGTCCTTCCAGCGCTGGATCCCGCACCTGACGGCGTGGGACGCGACCCTGCGCCTGGTCGCCGCCGAAGCCCGGATTCGCCGCCGCTTCAAGCCGGGGTTCGTGCTCGACGACGAGCTGTTGGGCCTGACGACGAGCTCGACGTCGGGCACCAACGTCGTCTACCTGCACCCGGACCGCTTCGCCCAGGTGGTGAAGGCGCACAAGCAGCGCCCGCTCGCCATCGCGGCGTTCCTGCACGGCGTCGCCTGCCACGAGCTGACGCACCTCGACGGCCGCATGGGCGAGGGCCACGGCGAGGCGTTCGTCGCCGCCCGCGAGGACCTGGGCCACGCGACGGGGCACCTGCTCCCGGCGATCGCGGTGCTGGTGACGAAGGTGCTGGGGCTGAAGCTGAAGCCGAGCCAGGAGCAGAAGCAGATCGCGAAGCTGGAGCGGCTGCTGGCGCGGGCGCGGAGCAAGGCGGGCGGCAGCGCCAGGGCCGAAGTGAGGAGGCTGACAGCCGAGCTGGAAGCGGCGCGGGCGGAGCTCGCCCAGGCGCGCGCCGAGAGCGCGCGCGTGGCGGCGGAGGCGGACGACCGCTGCCCGTCTTGCCGGCCCGGCGATGCCGCTGACCGGGTGATCGACCTGGCCGTCGCGGCGGTGCGCGCCGCTCCGCCGGACGGGGTCGACCCCGAGTACCTCGCGGGGTTCGTCGGGCGCCACCGAAGCCACCTCCGCGGGCTGGTGCAGGGCGCGATCGAGCGGCGGCGGGGGACGGGAACGTGAACGGCGCGGTCGGTACGGTGCTCGAGCTCTTCGCCGGGGCCGGGGGCGCGGCGCTCGGTCTGAAGCGTGCGGGGTGGGAGCACCTGGCCTGCATCGACAGGATGCCCGCGGCCGTCGAGACGCTGCGGGCGGCGGGCCTGCCCGCGCTGGAGGCGGACGTCTACGACCTGGACTGGTCGCCCTGGACCGACGAGGTGGATCTGCTCTGGGCCTCGCCGCCCTGCCAGCCCGGCTCGCAGGCCGGGAAGCGGCGAGGCGCCGACGACAAGCGCGACGGCTGGCCGGCGACGTTTGCGGCCATCGACGCGGTCGGCCCGACGTGGGTGCTCGCGGAGAACGTCCTGGGCTGGACCCGCCACCGCCACGGCTGCGCTCGCCGAGGCGCGGGCCGGGCCTGCGTCGGCTGCTACTGGTCGAACCGGATCCTCCCGCAGCTGCGCGAGCGCTTCGAGTTCGTCGGCACCTGGCGTCTGGACGCGGCCGACTACGGGACGCCCCAGCGGCGGCGGCGCGTGATCCTCTGGGCGGGCCCGCTGCCCCTGAGCAAGACCCCGGCCCGGCCGACGCACGCCGACCCGACCGACGAGGACGCGCAGCTTCTGGGCCGCGAGCCCTGGGTGACGATGCGGGAGGCGATCGGCGGCACGCTGCTCGACCCGGCGACCTGCGACCGGCGGCGCTGCTACCCCTGCGACGAGGACTACGGCCGGGCCTGCGCCGAGCGCTGGCGACTGGACGAGCCGGCCCCCACAGTCACGACGACCGAGGAGAAGGGCACCCGCGCCCACGCCCCCGACTGGACGTTCAACGGCGGACCCGATCGCGCCAGCGACACGGCGTTCCTCGTCGCCGGCATCGGCCGCATCGACGTCGCCGAGGGCCTCGCGCTCCAGGGCTTCCCCGCCGACTGGCCATTGCGGGGCTCCGTCCACGACCGCTACGTCCAGGTCGGCAACGCGGTCCCGCCGCAACTCGCCCAGGCGGTCGGGGCCGCGGTGGCCCTGGCGCACCGGGGTCTGGAGCGGCTGGTCGGGCTGCACCCCCTCGGCGAGCTCGCCGCCGCCCTGCGCCGCAACGCCGTCGCCGTGCCCACCCCCAGCTGGAGCTCCCCATGACCGACCGCCCTCTCCGCGCCGCCCTCTACGCCCGCGTCTCGACAGTCGGCCACGGCCAGGACGTCGGGCTTCAGCTCGACGAGCTACGCCAGGTCGCCCGCCAGCGGGGCTGGACCGCCACCGAGTACGTCGACGACGGCGGCTCCGGCGCGAAGGACAGCCGCCCCGCCCTCGACCGGATGATGGCCGACGCCCGCGCGGGGAAGCTCGACCTGGTCGCCGTGTGGCGCTTCGACCGCTTCGCCCGCTCGACCAAGCGCCTCCTGGTCGCCCTCGACGAGCTCCGGTGCCTGGCCGTCGACTTCCTCTCGCTCCGCGAACAGGTGGACACCTCGACGCCGATGGGGCGCGCGGTGTTCACCATCATCGCCGCCATCAGCGAGCTGGAGCGCGAGACCACCCGCGAGCGCGTGATCGCCGGGGTGCGCCGGGCGCAGGCGGCGGGGAAGCACTGCGGGCGGCCGAAGGTGGAGATGGACCTGCGGCCGGCGCTGGCTCTGCTGAAGGAGGGGCGGTCGTTGAAGGAGACGAGCGGCATCCTGGGCTGCAGCCGGAACACTCTGCGGAGGAGGCTCCGCGAAGCTGGCCGGTGGCCCCCACCGGCCACGAGTCTCACCGGAAATGCAATCCACCTCGGACGAGTAGTATCGCCGTGGAGTAGGAATGCTTGGCTACGACGAAGTGGATCTCCCGACCGAACTTGAGGACATCCCGGGCGTCCCCGCCGATGTTGGAGACGCGGACCGGCGAACCGCGGCGATCGCCTTCTTTGCCACGGTCGTCGGGCTCTACATCGCGATGTTCCAGGCGTGGCTGCTCGACTCGCCACGGATTGTCGTCGTGAGCACCCTGGCCGCGATCGGCTACTTCGCCCTGCCGTTGATGATGGTCGGCGCCGGTTGGATCGGTTGGGCTTCCTGGAAGCGAGCCCGGCGCTCCCTGATAGCGGAGCGCCAAGAGCTGTACGTGCGGCTGGTTCCCCTGGCCTCCCTCGAGCGTACGCTGCAGAGCGGGTCGGGGATCGTGCCCTACGCGGACGCCGGGTCATGCATGATCGACCAGAAGGGCCGGCTTCGTCTCGCCGGCTTCGTGCTGAACGGTCAGCCACAGACTGTGCAGCTGAAGACGCTCAAGTTCGTCGGTGCAGGCATCGCTGGTGCCCGTGTCCGTGGACCGGTCCTGGGCGAGCTGTCAAGTGGGCGAGCGTTGCCGGGGTCCTCGGTTCCCTTCAGCGTCCACGTCAGCGGACTCCACCACTTCGCCAGCCAGGGCCCGCTGGTGATCTTGGACACAGTTCGCCTCGAACTGGAGGTTGACTGCGGGGCTGGGAGCCGCCTGATCTCGGCTGTGCTGCCCGCGGTTGCTGCTCGAGCAGGTGTTGGAGCAGATCCCGCCACGCTGGTCGAGCCCCCGCGTGTCGCCATTGAGCTTCCCTCCGGCACCGCTCCCGACCTGCCGACAGGGGTTGAGCCGGAGCCGAACGACGCTGGGCAGTAGCCACAGCGATCTCGTAGCCGGATCTGCGGGCCCACCGGTCCTGGGCGCGGGCGCGCCGGAGAGACGAAGGCGGGGGGACAACGCGGACGGAGCGGGTCCACACCCTCCTCCCCGGGGGCGCCGTTCCCGCGGCCTACGGCCTTGGTCCTACGAGGCTCCGCAGCTCCTCCGCCCACCCCAGCTCCTTGACGTGGACGAAGTAGCTCTCGCTGGTCACGAGGCCGAAGTCGCGTCGAGCCTGGACGTGTACCACCCGATCGCCCCACCAGAACTCCGGGCGCTCCAGGACGTCACCCGGCAACACCGAGCGCCAGAGCAGTTCGTCGTTCGGCTGCTCCACGTCCGCATCGAAGCTCTGCTCCATCGCCACGGCCCAGTCGCCCCCGCCAAAGTAGACGCCGCAGTTCACCGTTGCCCAGTAGTCCGGGATCCGGATGAAGCGCGGCGTACCGCTACTGCGAGCCCAGGACCAGAAGTCGGCGTCCGGCCGCCGCAGGCAGACGGTGTCCCAGTCGACCCACAGGAACTCGCCGTACTTCCGCAGCGCCCAGAGGCACATCCAGTGCTTCATCTTGTGGGCGGCGTCCCGCTGGACGGCCTCTGGCGCGTCGTCGAAGACGCGGTGGACGTCGAGGCCGAACCCCTCCAGGTGTGCGCGCGACTCCTCGTCACCGGCGAGGACGAGGAGGTCGTCCCGGTACCACGGGTTCACCCTGAGGCACCTGGGGATCTCGGCCAGCGTGTCGACGGGAGGGCTGGTGACTCCGCCCCGCCGGTACGGGTACAGCCCGGCGATCATCGGAGGCGACATGCGACCTCCTCTCCGACGCCCTGGTCGTGCCGAGCCGTCCGCTCGAACCGGTCCAGAAGCCTCTCCCGCTCCTCCGCAGTCGCCTGCTCCCACACGGCCCAGAGCGCGGCCTCTTCCTCGGGCGGGACCCGGAAGTCGAGTTCGGCCGCGTACCGGCGGAGCCTCTCGAGCGTGGTCAGGGCGTACTTCGGGTTCGCCAGCGGCTTCAGCAGCAGCACCTCTCGACGCTCCATCGACTCCTGGGCCAGCGGATGGACCAGCGCCCGCCACGACTCGCCGTTCCGATGCTCGACGCCGACCGCCGAGAGCGCGATGTCGTACCGGGCCTGGCGAGCCTCCAGCGTGTCGGGCTCCGCCTTGTCAGGCACCTCGACGACTCGGCCCGCGAGGGCCCAGGCTTCGGCGTACGCCCGACGCTGGAGCGGCTCCGCGCCGCGTTGATGGAGCCGTTGCACAAGCGCATCACGGTCTGATGGAGTCGGCGCCCACAGGTCGAGGTCTCGAGGAGTGCGGCCTGTGATCAGCGACTTGAAGGCGCCCCCCGACAAGAAGAACCGGCCGGGGAAGTCCAACCCGACCGTGGCCGCGATCTCGCGACGGGCGAAGTCCAGGACATCGCGGTCGTCGAGCGAACACAGCGCCCCTCGGCGGATGGCGCTCCTCCCCCGGTAGCGGACCTCGACGCCGTCCCCGCTGTCCCAGAAGAACGCTGCTTCCAGGTACCAGGGCCAGTCGTCCTTCGCGAGCGGCGCGTCGAGCAGGCGAGCGGCGGTCGCGGTGATCAGCGAGTCGTGGGTCACGAAGGCGTGGATGCCGTGGCCGGTGTCGGCCCGAGCAAGCATGTGGCGGACCAGGAACCGGGCCGCCGCGTCGGGCGCCGCCAGGCCGGGCAGCCCGTCGTCGGCGACGAGGTGGGCCATCACCGCCTCGTGTCCGAGCTCCCGCCAGGCGGCACCGGCCGCCACGTTGTCGAGCACGAAGGCGCCGGGGTCGCCTAGGAGCCGATCCTCGCGAGTCGTAACGCCACGGAGCCCCGCGCCCTCGGCCAACCGCGCCGCGGTCTGCATGGTGCGGAGCAAGGGGCTCGCGTGAAGGGAGCGTAGCCGGGGGCCGAGCAGCCCGCCGAGTTCCCGGGCCAGGCGATCACCGACCTCGGTGATCGGGAGCATGTAGCCCGCCTCGCCCGGCGGGAGGTGGTCGCGGACGGAGTGCCGGATCAGCATCGCGACCGGGCGGTCGCTCGGCAGCTCGGCCAGGTGCGCGTGCATCGACGGTGGGATGCGCCAGTCGATGGAGGTCATCGTGGCCTCCCTTCCAGCACGGACACGATGGACGGCAGGTGCTGGACCCGTTCCAGGCCGAACCCGGCTGCGTCGAGCAGTCCGGCGAACTCGTCGCGGCTCCGCTCTCGTCCCCCCGTGGCGACGAGGAGGTGCAGGTCGCAGAGCGCGCCCTCGCCCCCGTCGGGCGAGCGGAGCATCTCCAGGACGAAGAGTCGTCCTCCCGACCGAAGCGCCTGGCGCGCTCGTCGCAGGATCCGCAAGGCGCGCTCGTCGCTCCAGTCGTGCAGGACTCGCGCGAGGAGCACGACGTCGGCTTCGACCTCCCACCGACGGAACAAGTCCGCCGCGTGCCGCTGGACACGGGGGAGGTCGGGGACCAGATCCAGCACCTCGGGGCGGTCGAGCAGCACGACCTCGACAGCGGGGTGGGCCTCTGTCAGAAGTCCGGCGAGGACGGCCAGCCCACCCCCGGCGTCCACGACCCGCTCGTCCCCGCGGAGCTCGAGGGAGTCGGCGACGGCGGCGTAGTCGTGGCGGGCGTAGCTGCGCAGCATCCGGTGGTGAGGCTCGACCCGCGTCGCCTCCGCTGCGACCTCGCCGAAGATGTCCGGGCCGGTCCAGCCGTCGCCGGCGACGAGCGCCTCGGGCAGCCGCCTCCAGAGGTCGTCCATCGGGCCGTCGTACTCCAGCGCGGCGTCCGCGAGGGTCCAGGGATGCTCGCGCCGGAGGTAGGCGCCGCGGGGCGTGAGGGACCACGAGTCCCCACCGCGCGCAACGAGGCCCAGCTCCGACAGGGCGAGCAGCAGTCTCTCAGCCCCCTCGGGGGACAGGCCGGCGGAGACCGCGACCGCGGCCGAGGAGGCCGGGAGGGCGTCGAAGACGCCGAAGCGCACGCCGACGCCGATCGCCCGCGTCTTCCAGAAGCCGACGAGGTCGCCGGAGAGCGCGGCGAACTCAGAGCGGCGGGCCGGGCGCAGCTCCACGAGCGTCTCTCCCGACTCGTCGACGACTTCCAGTCCGCCGTCGAACCGCTCGACGCGGGCCTGCCCGTTGTAGAAGGGCTCGACGGCGGCGAAGCGCCGAGTGTAGGCGGGCGCACCGTCCGTGCCGACGTGGGTCCATCCACGGTCGTCCCGGGCGCGGGCGAAGCCCTTGTGGAAGACGTCCAGGTCGACGAACCAGCAACCGTGCAGAAGCTCGCCCCGCGGATCGACGTGGGTGTGCAGCCCGTCGTCCCCCTGGACGACGCCGATGCCGTCGCGGAAGTCCCCGGCGTAACGCCAGGTCCGGGCGCTCAGCGGATCACCGGCGGGGTCGATGTGGCGGTAGCGGCCGTCCTCTCGGCGGACCGCGCAGCGTCCCCCCTGGAAGTTGCCGCACCAGGCCCAGCTCGCCGCGTAGGCCCGGCGCCCGTCCGGGTGGATGTGGAACCAGCCCGCCCCGGAGTCGACCGCAGCGAGCCCTTCGTAGAAACCGAACGTCCGCGCGTGGCGCTCCGCGTAGGCGGGGAGGCCGCTCAGGTCGATGTGGGTCGCGCCGTCGCCACCGAGCGCCGGCGCCAGGCCGGGCGCGTGGTACTTGAGCACCTCGCGGAACCGCGCGGCATACAGGGGCTCGCCGTCGAGGGTGTGGTGGGTGCCGTCGGCCGACACCTTCGTGCGTCGCCAGTCCATCACCGCTCCTCCGCCGGCTGCCGCATGTTGCAGCCCAGGCACAGCGCCCGGTTCCGGTACCCGGCAGCAAGCCCGCGGTAGGCGGCGCCGTTCCAGACGTCGCGGATGGAGTCCTGGTTGAGGTCGCCGAACTCTCCGAGGGTGCGGCGCTGCGCGTCGGGGGCGCAGCAAGGGTCGAAGCGCCCGACCGCAGACACCCAGGCCTCCTGGCCGAGGAACGGGCAAGGGCCGCCGGGGGCCAGGTCTTCGGTGGCGTGGGGGTCCAGCTCGAAGATGTTGTCGAGGAGGACGCGCTCGCCGTTCGGGAGCGTGTGGGCCTCGACGACGGCCTGCGCCTCGCGGACGGCCGCGTTCCAGCGGTCGATCGCCTCAGGGGAGCGACGCATCGACAGCCCCTCAATGGCGTCGAAGTGCGCCCACAGGTGGTGGCCCTTGACCCTGTCGACGCCGAGCTCGTAGGCCAGCCGGACGACGTCGGCCAGCTCATGGACGTTGGTCTCCAGGAACGTCAGCTGGAAGGTCACGCGGCAGCGGTTTCCGCCGGCTCCCGCGTGGGCATCGCGAACTTCGATGAACGTCCGCACGTTCTGCAGGACCTTGTCCCAGCTGGAGCCGATCATCACGGCCTCCTGGGTCTCGGCCGTGGCGCCGTTCCAAGAGATCTTCGTGTCCGACGTGACCGGTACGATCCGCTCTGCCCAGCCTCGGGCGTCGTACTTGCCCGGGAAGGTGCCGTTCGTCGTCAGGTTCAGCAGCACTCCGTGCTCCCGGCACAGGTCGAGAATCGCGTCGAAGTGCTGGTAGAGCAGCGGCTCCCCCATCGTCGACGGGATGATCTCCCGCAGGCCGGTCCCCCGGCTGTCCTCGAGCACTCGCCGAATCAGCTCCAGCGGCATCCGCCGCTTCTTGCGCCCCTCCTCCTTCCGAAGGACCTGCAGCTTGCTGTGGGGGCTGTGCTCCTCACACATCACGCACTGCAAGTTGCAGTCGTCGGGGTTCGTGTCGAAGGTGATGCGCCACGGCCCCGGCAGGACATCGACAGCGGCGGTGTCCCGCCGCCGCAGGATCTGGTCGTAGATGCCCTCGATCTCGCGGACGTGCTCCTCGACCGACGGCACATCACCCGAGTCGGAGTAGAGGTAGCCGCACTCGCCCAGCTGGCCGGCAAGGCCGGGTTCCGAGACCAGGCGCTGCATGGCGCGAGCGAGGTCGTCGGCGTCGCGGTGCCGGAACAGCAGGCCGTTGACCTCGTCCCGGACGTACTCCTTCATTCCGCCCGCGGCGGCGGTGACCACGGGGACCCGGGCCTGCTGGGCCTCATGAATGACGAGGGGCGAGTTCTCGACCCACACGCTCGGCACCACGATCGCATCGACCCGGTTGAAGACGTCGCCGACGATGTCCTGGTTGCGGTACTCCGACAGCCACTCCACCCGATCGGCGGCGTCGCCGGGCAGGCCGGCGGCGATCTCCTTCAAGGCGGAGGTGCTCTGGCCCCGGTCCCGGCCCCAGATCCGGAGGCGCGGCCCCCCCTCCAGTCGGCCGAACGCCTGCAACAGCAGGTGGATGCCCTTGGCGGGGATGTGGGTCCCGATGTAGCCGAAGGTGAACGGCTCCCCGGAGACTCGCCGCCGGCCCGTCAGGCGTGTGTGGTCGAACCCGTAGTCCAGGTAGCGGAGCTTGCTCGTGGGGAGTCCGAAGTCGTCCCGGAAGCGGTCGTGGAGGTAGCGCGCCGGGGCAACGAAGACGTCGACGAGCTCAGCCATCTCCCGGACGTGAGCCATGCGCCGCGTGACCCAGTCGGTCCACATGGCGACGTCCTGCTCTCGCTGACCCGGGCTGCCCGAGAAGTACCGGGCGTAGCAGCGCTCGGCGCACTTGCGGTCGTCCTGGCCGTCGCACGCCGCCCAGAGGTCCGTCGGGTCCTCGGGGAACATCTGCATGAACTGACCGCGAGGGCACATGAGCCAGTAGTCGTGCAGCGTGAAGACGATCGGGAGGGAGCGCCGTGCCGCCTCGGCCACCAGCGAGGTGGACAGGTGGTTGAGGTGCCCGATGTGCACGACGTCGGGCTGGAACTCATCGAGGAGCGCGGCGAAGCGCCGGTCGATGCCTTCCTGTCGGTACCGGTCCTTATGGTTCGGCAGGTTGACGACGTGCAGGCGGACGCGGTCGTCGTCGCGGTCGCGCTCGTCGCGGACCGCGTAGTCCGGGCGAAAGGGGTCCTCCTCCCGAGTGAAGACGCGGACGTCGTGGCCGCGCGCGGCGAGACCGT
The DNA here is from genome assembly GCA_964344575.1 of uncultured Rickettsiales bacterium. Taxonomy (GTDB): domain Bacteria; phylum Myxococcota_A; class UBA796; order UBA9615; family UBA9615; genus JAAESI01. The sequence goes on from CAYFOA010000087.1 coordinate 12,741, forward strand.
GGGCGAGGGTCTGTGTGTAGACCTCGGACCCGGCGTTGTAGCGCAGGGGGTAGCCGTGGATGACCTGGAGGATCTTCACGAGGCGCTCCTGGTGGGGGAGGTTGGGCGCTGGGCACGGAGGTCGGCGATGAGGCGGGCAATGCCCTCACCAAGCGACACGGTCGGGGTCCATCCGAGCACCTTCCGGGCCAGTGACGGGTCGCCGACGAAGCGGCTGACGTGGCCTGCTCGCGGCGAGACGGACAGCACGGGGGCGTCGGTCCCGGCGACCGAGGAGCAGAGGCGGGCGAGGTCGGCGATCGACACCGGCGTGCCGCTGACCAGGTGGATGGTCGGGAGCGAGCGGCCTGTGGCGTGCAGCCGGACCGACGCGGTGACGAGCCCCTCGACGACGTCGTCGACGTGGAGCAGGTCGAGTTGGTTGTGCGGTCCCTCGGCGCGCATCGGCGCGCCTGCGACGGCCGCCGCGGTGAACGCGGGGACGACACGGTCGGGGTGGTCGTCGACCGACCCGTAGGTGTTCGTCAGGCGCAGGACGGCTGTGGATAGGCCGCGCTCGCTGGCGCCCCGGACGACACGCTCTCCAGCGAGCTTGGTCCGGCCGTAGAGGTTCAGCGGAGCCGTCGCGGCGTCCTCCGTGACGGGCAGCCGAGTCGGCTGTCCGTAGACCTCCCGGCTGCTCGCGAACAGCAGCCACCGGCAGGTCGGTGCGGCGAGGGCCTCCTCGGCGACGATCCGGGTGCCGGTGATGTTGGTAGTCCGGCACCGCTCCGGGTCGGCTGCAGCCTCGAAGACGCGGGCGACCGCGGCGAGGTGGATCACGCCGTCGCAGCCGGTGAGCGCCCGTGCGACCTGGTCCCCGTGGCGGATGTCGCCGGAAGACGCGGGGTCGGGTGCTTGCAGGTCGAGCTCGACGACGTCGATGCCGTCGGCCCGCAGGCGATGCACCAAGGGACGGCCGATCAGGCCGGCAGCCCCGGTGACGAGAATCCTGGTCATGGTCTCCTCCCGGCCGTCGGGCCGCCCACCCGTCGGACGGGCGGGCGACCCACGGCATTCAGGTCAGTCTGACTTGTTGCTCGAGGACGAGACCGACCCCGCGGGCGACCGCGTGGACGAGGACTCGGTGGTCGAGGACACCGACGAGGAGGGACCGCTGTGCCCGCGCGAACGCCAGTAGGCGGCGTTGTTCGGGTTCAGCTGGTTCGCGCGGTTGTCCCGCGCGTGCTTCGGGAGGGAAGACGGCTTGGCCATGAGGCTGCTCCAGAGGTCAAGACCGGCGCAGACGTCCACCCTCTCCGCGAGTCTCGGAGAGCGCCAGGAGCATGGCGTGCAAGCAGGTGGGGTCGGCGGCGGTCAGTCACGAGTCGATCTCCTCGGCTCGGTTACCGCGCCATCCCCGTGGGGCCCCTGCGACTCGAAGCAGGGCGTGGACGAAGTACTCGAGCAGGGAGATCGTGGCCACGACCTGGAGTGCTGGTCAAGGACTTCTTCGGGCTCCTCTGAGGAGGGGGCAGAAGGGTGGCCGGGCCAGCTGCGGCCAGCTGCGGTGCGTCGCCGCATCGGCGGGGGCAGAAGCCTGAGGGCGCTTGGGGGGCAGAAGCAGTTGGTTGAGGACCGCGGGGCGGCACAAGGCGGTGAGCCCTGGTCAAGCCGGTCGGGCTTGGGCGCTCATCGAGATTGACCCGCCCCTGCTCATCGAGACTGACCCCCCAGCTCTCGCGGCCCGGCCACCAACGCCTGGGGTGGTAGAATCGACTCGCCAGTGCGGGTCGCAAGAGGACGCAGGGCGCTTGGCACGTGCCAAGAAGACACTGAATAAGTGTCCAGTTCTTCCGCCACCGTCAGCTTCGCCAGCGTCTCAGGCCGCATCAAGGGCCCGTGTCGCTGCGCTCCCGCGCCAGCCCTTGACCCGGCCTGAGCCTGCTGGCGCTGGGGATGGTGGGCGCGCGGCGGACGGCGCTCCGCTGGGGGCTCCTGGCTCCGGCAAGGGGGTCAATCTCAGCGAGCACAAAGGGGTCAATCTCGGCGAGCGGCGAAGGTCGGGCGGCTGGATGGAGGGGGGCCGCTGCCCGCTGCCACAACTTCGCGCTATCTTCGGACGGTGCTGACCAAGTCCGAAATCAGGAGCATCCTTCTGTCGTGCCTCGAAGTCGGCACGGAATCGGTTGAGGTTGATGAGGACCTGAGGGGCGCGTTCGATGTGAGCATCACGCCCGAGGGCACGACAACCTCGTTCACCTTCACCATCGCCGTACGCTCGCTGACGCGAGACACCCGCGAAGCGGGCGTGTGGGTTGAACGGCTGAAGATCCAGAAGACGGGCCTCCGCGGCGTCGCCGAACTGGATGCGCTCCTGGGGATCACCCTGGTCGGTAGCCAACCCGTCTTCGTCGCGTTCGACACCAGCTATCACATACCCGCGGTGGGTGGATCCACAAACGTCCAGTGCGCCGAGTCCTTGGTGCTCGCCGCCGCCGCCGACGCCATCTTCCACCGCGACGCGAAGCAATCCACGGGGGAGTCGCTCGTCTCGTTTGCAGGTCACCTGCTGTCCGCCTACCTGCTCGGACTCGAAGAGGTGGGCACCCGATCGCCGGTCGTGCTCGCCCGTGGAGAGGCCTGGTACGACAGCCGGCGCCGAGTTCGCGACTCTGGCTTCCGCGAACGCGTTCTCCGCGCCTATTCAGGAGCGTGTGCGCTTTGCCGGCTCGGTATGGACTTCCCCGAGGCGGCTCACGTTGTTCCGCACTGCGTGGCCGCCGACGACTCAACCGCGAACGGTCTGGCGCTTTGCCCCAATCACCATGCCGCCTACGACAGGCTGGGGGTTCTTTCGTTTACGGCGGAGCGCGCGGCTGTCGTGAACCGTGAGCGCCTCTTGGTCTACGCGGCTCAGGATGAGGCGAGCGTCGGGACGTTTCTGGACTCGCTTCGCGAGGCGCTTGATCCCGTTTCCCTTGATCAGCGTGGCTACCTGGAACGGCGGTTCGAGCTTGATGTAGAGCGCTCCGATCTCTCCGCTTGGTGTTTCCCGGCCGACTTCTAGACAGGATGGGCTGGTCCTCTACGGCTCCTCCCGCTCGCTCTGTTGCGTCAGAAGGCGTCAGAAGCGATCAGAAGAGGTTGGCCTGCCGCTCCTCGGCTGTCGTCCCCGGGCCATCGGTGGGTTTCCGGTCCTCGCGGTCCCGGACCCGCACGGACCGAGTCCAGATCTCTCGAACGCGGGCATAGCTGACGTCCGACAGGTCGTGGTCGCTGGCCAGCAGACTCCGGATCAGGCAGCTGTGCGCCCACTGAAGAGAGACGCCGATGCGATCATCGTCGGCCAGGAGCGTCAACAGCTGCGACAGCAGGAGCTCGTCGTCAACAGCTACCACCCGCTCGCGAGCGATTCCGGGAGCTACCTTTCGCATGGACAGGACAACGTCGAAATGGGCGACATCCTCCTTTCCCGACTTGCCCTTATAGCCCTTGTGGCTCTGCTCCTTGCGGTCGAGTGCCGCGGCGTCCTCGACCACAAACCCAGCCCGAGCCGCCGCGTCTTGCAGGGCCTTCCAGACCTCCGCGTCCGTATTGTGGAAGACGAGCGTCGCCCACCCTCCCGGCTTCAACACCCTGTGCATCTCCGCGAGCGCTTCGGTCATCAGACCTCGGTAGTCCGCGATGCTCTTGCCGCCGTGCTTGCCGGATCGCGACCGGTTGACGACTGCCTCGTCCCGATCGTCGGTGATTCCACCGAGCCATGACTCCCAGATCAGATTGCAGTCGGCGTAGAAGATGTTCGAGCCGAACGGCGGATCGGTGAACACATAGTCCACGGAACCATCAGGGACCCCGACGAGCGCCGTGGCGCTCCCGACCGACAGCAGCGGAAGGGGGACATCCTCGGCAGGCTGGAACGCCCGGTAGAAGGTCGCCAGTTGCGAAACCTTGTTCTTCATCACCTCAAGGACGTTGACCTCCGAGGAGAGTTGCGGGATGTAGAGAGTGCCAGTCAGCGGCCGTTGCCCACCGCGTGCGTTGAACCGCCGCATTCTTGTGCCGTGCCAGGCGGTGTTCGTGAAGGCGAACGCTAGGACGTGCTTGATTCGCTCGTCCTCAACGGCCTGGATTCGCTCCCAGAGCAGCGAGAGGGCGAGCAGGTTCCTGGGAGTGTAGAAATCTGCGACGTGCTGGACCTTCTGAAGGTGAAGCGCCGAACGCTGGTACATCTCGCGCGACGCACCAACCTCGACGCGGGGATACCACCCGTCGACATCCTCCGACCGGAACGTCGCGATGTGCTCCAAGTCCGCGCTGGTCGCCGCATGTTCCTTCCTGCGTCGACGGCCGCTGCCTTCGACCTCGTAGTTGACCATCACGGGCTCGTTCGCCTCCGGACGAAGCCCCTGACGCTTGATCACTGCTCCGCAGGCGGGGCAGGGCATCGTCGATCCGATGCGGCCGGTCTTCGTATCCACCACGTCCCACATTGAAAACCGCTCGGCGCATGTTGGACAGCGGTAGACCTTGCTCCAGATCGTGTAGTGGACGTATCCGGTGCGGCCGTCCGGGCTCGTCGTCCGGTAGAGATTCGCGAACTTGGGTCGGAGCTCGGCGTAGAGAGCAGCGAACTCCCTCTTCAGCCTCCGCGGGTCGCAGGGGCGGGTGTGGTTGTACGCGAGGTGGGAACTGATCACTGAAAGGTCGTTGAGGATGGCTCGACGTCCCGTGATTGCGGCCGCGAGGCCCGTCATGCCGCTCCCGCAGAACGGATCGAGCACGACATCACCTGGCCGGGTGTGGTGCTCGATGAAGGGGGTGATGGCCTCGGGCGGCACCTTGGTGTGATAGCTGTGCGCGTTGTAAAAGGCCGTGTTTCGCGTCCCCGCTACCGCCCCCGTCAGTGGTGCCACGATCTCTTTCGGTGTGCAGCCGTCGGCCATCGGCTCGAAGCTACGGGCGCGGGCGATGTATGTGTCCGCGAGGCATCCGTAAGGCGAGTCCACAGGCACGTACGGGCGCCGGTCGTCGGAGAGTGCAGGGAGGCGCCACCGGCCATCCTCACCGCGGACGGCAACCGACCTGCAGACCTCGTCGACAAGCGACATGGGGACCCCGCGAACGGCGCGGCCCTGCTCCAGCAGGCGGCGAACCACATCGGTGTAGATCGCATCGGTATCGGCTCCTGCCTCGCCAACACGCCCCAGGTAGGCCGCCACCAGCTTCCCCACCTCCTTCCGGACCTCGCGCTTCGGAATCGGGGTCATCGCGGTTGGCGCACCCGTCCGCTGGCGCAGGGTGACCAACAGATCAAGCCGGGTGACCTGCTCGTGGCCGAGAGCTCCCTGGATCCCCTTGATGGAGTGGTGGACCTTGTCGAGCACCGCCGTCTCGTGCACCTCGAAGCCGGCGCGCGTCAGGGCGCCCTGGATGCTCTGCCAGACGGCGTCGTTGGTGTTGCTGAAGGCAAGGACCGCCGCGGAACCGGGCTTGAGTGCGCGTCGCACCTCCGCGAAGGAGGACTCGAGCAACGCGCCGTAGTCCTCGACGCTCTTCCCGCCTTGGCCCACCCCGACGTGGTTGTTCACAACGATCTCGTGCTCCGTCTCGGTCAGGAGGCCGAGCCACGCTTCCCAGAGAAGCGAACTGTCCGCGTAGAAGATGTTGGAGCCGAACGGCGGGTCCATGAAGACGAAGTCAATCGAGTTGTCTGGTACGTGAGCGAGGTCAGTCGCAGACGAAAGGACAGTTTCAACACGTCCTTCCCCTGTCGGGAATGCGTCGTAGTAACGGGCGACTGCGCTTGCCTTGCGCTTGAACAGGCTCCAGACGTTCCACTCGTACCGGATGGACGAGACGTAGAGGGTCCCGCTCATCACGTTTGTCGGCCTCTTGGCGTTCCACTGATAGCGGCGCGATGCGCGATTGACTGCACCGGTGAACGCAAACAGCAGGGCCTCGCGAAGACGAGGATCTGACTCCAGAAGAATCTCATGCCTCAACGCCGCCAGTGCGAGGAGATTCCGTGGAGTGAAGAAGTCGGCCACCGACTCGATCCCCATGGCGCCGTGGCCACCTCGCCACATCTCGCGTTCCCTGCCGAACTTGACCGTCGGCGTCCAGAACGTGATCGGGAGCCGCTCCGCCTGGTGCAACAGAGCCAGTTCGGTCTCCCGGATCGGGTGAACGTCGTGCTTCTGTACTCCGGACCGAGAGGTGCTGGACACCACCGGGACTTCCCTGAGCCAGGTCAGGCCTTGCTTGCGGCACTTCTTCCGGCAGCGGGGGCAGGCCACCTTTCGCTCAGCAGCACGCCCGACCTTCCGTTGCGAGGCCTCCCAGAACGTCCACACTGCGGAGCAGTGCGGGCAGCGGAACTCGTCGGTCCACACCGTGTGCTCGACGGTCTCCCTTTCACCCGAAGTCGTAGGCACTTCGTACAGGAAGGACATGAGGGAGCCAACGGCGCGCTCGACGCGAGCGACAGCCTCGCGAAACGCGCTTGGATCACACGGAGTGGTGTAGTTCCTACTGATGTGGACAGCGGCTGGAGAGAGGTCGCTGAGGACTCCGCTGCGCCCCGTTCGGAGAGCAGCTAGTCCCGTCATGCCGCTGCCAGAAAACGGATCCATCACGACTCCCCCCGGACGACAGTGATGCTCAATGAGAGGTGTGATGGCTTCCGGGGGCACCTTGGTGTGGTAGCTGTGCGTCCGGTAGGCCGTCGTGTTCTTGCCGGTCCGGATCTCCTCTTGGAGTGGCGTCGCGGGCGCTCTTCCAGGCACCAGCGCCGACGTGCGGAGAGCCTCCTCCATTCCGTCGCTCAAGCCTTCGTGCAGCCGTTCGGGGTAGTCGCCCGGCATCGCCTGCCGAACTAGGCGCGTTACCAGCGCCGCCTGCGTGGGCAGTAGAGCCTCGACGTCTGCGGGTAGCCGCCCCATTGACACCTCCACGAGTTCCTGCGGTAGCTCAAGGAGCTCGGCCAGCTTCGCCGACTGAGGCGGCGAGAGGTGCCTCTGACCTGATTCGACCTTGCTGACCATCGACTTGCTCACCCCAATCGCTTGAGCGACATCCGAGAGGCTTAGGCCCTTCGTAGACCGGCGATCCCGGATCAGGCGTTCCGGTGCGGGCTGCTTGCCGTCCATCAGTCTCACCTCCGCTCGCCGGCAATCTAGGTGGGGTTGACGGTGGCGGTCAACCCCACCGACAAGCAACCCGGGACGATATTCGTCCCGGGTTCGCCGAGCCGGCACCGGACGGGGCTACGGGGCTCCCGGCCTCGTGCGCTGGTAGGGTCTTCACTTTGTCCCGAAACGGAGCGCGATCGCCGATGTCCCAGTCCGACCGGATGCCGTTCGGCAAGCAGTTCAGCCCCAATCAGGTGGACCTACCGGATCTGCTTCGGCTTGCGAAGTCACACGAAGGGGACGAGGGCGCTTTCAAGGACGCCATCCGAAAGCGGTTCTGGGTCAAGAAGGGGCGGTCGGATCTAGACAGCAGCAAGCTGGCCACGAATACCTTCTGGGCAATGCGGGACTACGGCCTACTGGCTGGCAGCGGCGCGTACGCAATGACCGAGGTTGGGAACCTCCTTGTCGGTCTGGTCGGATCTCCGGGGGAGATGTACCGCGCCTTCGGGCTTCACATCCTGACCGAGCGATTCGGCATGCAACTGGTTGAAGTCGCTCGAGCCCGGACCGCCCGTGGTCAGGCGCTCACAGCGCCGGCGATCGCCGCGGGGATCCAGGCCCTGGACATCGATCCCGGAGGGCGCTCTGGCGAGAAGCTGAATCCGATGCGGCTCTGGTTGGAGCGAGCCGGGGTCTTCGTGGCGGGGGCGAACTGGAAGATCGACGAGCAGGGCCTGGAACGTGTACTCGGAGTCACCGGCGACGAACTCGAGGTGCTCGCCGCCCTGCCGGCGGAACAGCGCGCGTTTCTTCGAGCGCTGGTGAGTTGCACCGGCGTTCCGCCAATCGACTCCGCGGGCATCCGCGATTTGGCGGAGCTCCAGACGGATGGCATTCGGTTCAACCACAAGATGCTCCCGAAGGAGGTGCTGGAGCCCCTCGCCGACGCCGGGTGGCTTCAGTGGACGAAGAAGACCGGCGGTCGGGGGGGCAAGGCGCACCAGGTGGCCCCCACCGCGGCCCTCGCCGCGAAAGTCGGATTGCCACTGGCAAATGCGCTAGCGGACCAGGCGCATCTGGAGGACCCAGCCGACCTGCGCAGGCCATTCTCGGACCTGCTGGGACTCGCGAGGTCGAAGACCGCATCGAACCACGAGAGGGGACAAGCGTTGGAGGGACTGTGCCTCCAGATCGTACGCCTACTTGGTGCGCAGTTCGTCGACTGGCGGCTCCGAAGCAACCAGAGTGCCGGTGCCGAAGTCGACGTCTTGGCCGAGTTCCGCGGAGGCCGCTACCAGCTCCTCCAGATCCAGAGCAAGGCGTCGCCGATCTCCGGTCGAGAGGTCGTCGATCGCGAGGTTGGTGTCTCGCGGGCACTCAGGAGCAACATCCTCCTCTTCGTAACCGCAAGGCGCGTGGGCAACGCGCCCCGAGCTGCAGCAGCGAAGTACATGCAGCGGACGAACCTGGCGATCTTGTTCCTCGATGGCGACGACCTCGACCGGATCAAGGAGGGGCACGAGCTTCGATCGGCCATCGTCCGCGAGTTCGAGAACGTGAGACTAGTCCGCCGGGGAAAGCCCTAGGGCGCGGCTGTCATTCTTCCGGGACGGGACAGAACGACCACCCCTTCAACGGCGTCGATCCCGTCGAACCCCTGGCGAAAGGTCTCGTGTTGCTCCGTGCTCGCCGTGCCATCCCAGAGCACCACAACCATGCGGCTCGCCGGCGAGTCCGACGTGGTGTAGCCGATCACGTCTGCCTTGAGCTCCTCCGTGATCTTCCGCCAGGCCGCTCGCCCCCCGTTGCTCAGGTACTTCACCTCGATGACGACCCCCAGCGATGGAATCAGCAGGTCGGTCCTCGGTTGGTGGTGGCCTGCTGACGGGACGTACTCCTCCTTGCGGAGATCCGGGAACACGGGTCGCAGGACGAGCCAGAGCAGACTCTGGACGTGATACTCGCTGGAGACTTCCCAACGGACCGGCTCTGCACCACGCTTGCGGCCGATCGTCTCCCAGGTCCACTCCGCAAGCCCAGGCTGCACGCCGGAAAGAAGCTCCAGGAGATCGCCGACGCTCACGCGGCCTGGCTGCACGACGGGAGCAGAACGGCGAACCCACCGGAGGGCCGCGAGCTGAAACGCGGCCCGGACGGGCTCCGTCGCCAGACTCCCGCTGATGAGCAGCTCGAGGAGTGCCTCCTCGTCTGCCTCGGTGGTGGCGCCGAACCCTCGCCCGGCGAGGGCCAGGCGCATCTCTGGCGGCACGTCCGGCTCAGGACCAGCGCCCACGACGAGAGCACCGGCTCCCCTAAGCCAGGCTGGAGTCCCTTCGGCAACACCGGCCTGGGAAACCTCGGCGAACCAGGGCTGGAGTGCGGGTCTTCGCGACACAGCAAGTGCGATCAGGAGCTGCGCGGCCGTGTCGGTTGCGACGGGCGCAGGAAGCCCCGAGCGCACCAAAGAGGCACTCGTAAGCCAGCGCAGACCTTCCGTGAGCCCCTCGTGCTCGACCGCCGCAAACTGCTCGACCATCGCTGCGCAGGCGATCTCGTTGTAGCCACGCAGCGGCCGAGATGGTTCGTCCACGGACGCCTGCGGGGCTTCACCGAGTATCCACACAGCAAGAGCCCGCTCCACGGGCGTCACGCGATCGAGTTCCTTGAGAGCCAGGCGAAGCGCAGCCTCCGCGTCCCGAAGAAGCCTCTCGGTACTCACAGGAACCACCTCGTCGCCCCGACCTCTCCCCGAACGACGTCCGGATCCCAGGTCGGCAGATCTCCGAGTCTCCCAAGCAACTTGGCGATGAGCTCGGGGTAGAGAATCGTCACGGGCGTTGAAGTGGGCTTGAAGTCCCGCCAGGACTGGGCCGCGAAGGCGAGCGCTTGCCGGGCCAGGTAGTCGACGTTGGTGAAGGTCGAAGCCCGATCCAGGCGGATGAGGAGAGGGCCAGGAAAGCCACGTTCCGAAGACCGGACGTCCCGAGGCCCCAGCATGGTCACCAGAGCTTCGTGGTCAGACAGGCGGACGACCTTGCCCCGGGGCGGGATCCGAGTCCTGCCAGCGGAGTCGAACAAGAGGTTCGGGTGGAAATCGACCACATGGACGAACGCCACTTCGACAGCGTGCGCCCCCCTATAGTTCTTGAAGCTGTGCACGACTAGGCGAACGGGATCCCCCGGCTGCCAGCCCATCTCCGTACGAGCCCGCCGGAGCGCCCGAACCGCGGTCTGCCCAAGAGCAGCTTCGTAGTCCTCGTACGCGACCGCCCGTGAAGCCTCCGTCATCCAGTAGGTCCCATCACCGCTGAAGGCAGTGGCGAGGCCGACGATCCGTTCGCGCGCCCCGAACTTGCCGGTGCCCAACTGGGCACTCCCGAGCCCCAGAACCACCTCCCACGGGGGGGCGGGCGGCGCCTCAAGGAGCCAGGGAACCCCGCCGAGCTTCGCGAACACCTGGAGTGCGATCCCCCCCAGGGCCCACTGTCGCTGAGACTCGGGCTTTCGAACGGTTCTCGGCTGGAACTCCTGGACTGGAATCCCCTTCGCCAGGAACTTGGCCTTGGCTACGAGGTACGGGTTCGCCTCCCCTCGCAGGTCCTCTGTGCCTTCGGGCGACTGAACGAAGACCAGGTCGAAGGGAGCGGCAGCATCCAAGGCCTCTCGACAGGCTTGCTCGTAGTTCGTCGCCCTCGGGCTCCCGGCAAGAAAGAAACTGCAGTCGATCCTCGGGAGCCCCCAGGCTGCGCCGACGCCCCGATGTCGACCCAGACCTTCGATGAGCTCCTGCAGGAAGCGCTTCACCTCGGCCTCCAGGGCTTCCTCGCAGATGACGGCAGCCCGAACCGCACCAGGCCGCAGGCGGGGGCGGTGCCGGGGGCCGTGCTGGAAGGCACCGGTCGTCGACGCCACCGTCCGGCCGGAACCCGGCCCCACGACGAAACGCGGGGCGGGGAGGTCCTTGCTGGGAAGATCTGCGCTGGCCACCCACCTGCCGACCCGAAGCGAGACTCCAGGCAGCAGAGCGATCGGGCTTCTCGCCAGACGCTTTCGAAGGGCTTCGATACGATCGAGCCTCTTCGCTCCCGATGCCAACTCGCTTCGCTGACCCCAGAGTTCGTCCTGAGCGCCGGTACCGACGAAGTGCCCCAATAGGCGGGCGAGAGCCGCCGGGCTCGGCTCCAGATACGAGGAGTCTGCCCGGAGACAGCTGACATCGGCGTCCCGGCGGTCCGCGGCAAGATGGACCCCGTCGGCATCGCAGTGGGCGATCAAGCCCGCCGTGCGGCGCTCCGTCTCAACGATGTGGTGGCGCGAAGGCTCTTCGATCTGCGCGTAGAGACCGGTCACGTCGATTCCGGACTCGAGCAACTCCGCAATCGAGGCGTCGATCGCTGTGTAGACGTGGGCATCAAGGACCAAGACCGTGCGCCGCCGGCCACGGACCACCACTGAGCGAGCTTCCATGAGGTACCCCCGGCGGGCACGAACTGGGAACTCCTCGCCCACCCGACGTCCGAAGACCTGCCGAGCGAGGTCGTTGTTCGGTTCGAGCGACATCACCTTCAACGGGTGACGCCGGAGGAACGCGAGCTTGCTCGCTGAATCGCTGAGCATTCGGGCCAGGGCCTCCTCAACGAGCGGAGGAAGCAGTCTTCCCAGGCGGCGGGCCGATCTTCGCGAGAGGGTCTCTCCCAGCCGGGGCGCGTCCGGCGAAAGGGCCACCGCCTCCAACGCATCCCGATGGCGGCGGAACAGATGGGTGGTGCCGTGTTGCCGCACCAGCTCCAGGTGCCGATCGCGGTCGTAGGACTCGAACCTGCCGATCTCGACCTCAACGTCATCGACGTCGATCAGCGCGAAGTTGGTGTGAAGAGCCACGCCTGCCACTACCCCACGCCCGCGGCCATCGAAGACCTAGGAGGTGTTCGGAGTCGGACATCGCTCGCTCGCAAGGGGCCCCCTCAGTGCCCGGGGCCTCAGCTCCCGGTCGCGGCACCTTCAGATCAGCTACGGAGCGCGACGAAGTCGCTACGCCCCAGATGGCGCTGGCAAGTCTACCCAGTCGAGGCTGACCCCCGGAACCCGAACACCCGCGGGCCCCGCAGTCTCGTCGGCTACCGAGCCGTGGCGGCGAACCCCGTCAGCCGCCCCCACTCCGCGGCCGAGATCGACGCCAGAAAGTTAGAGTACCGTCTCACTTGCCCCGCCATCTTCACATCGCGCCGGGGGCGCGCTGTTCGATGGCTGCGGACCGTTCGCGATGCGAACGGCCACGGTCGGGCTCCGTGTCCCTCCCGGACAAGACACGCCCCGGCGCGCCTTGTCCTTCGGGTGCGAATCCCTCCCTCTCCGCCATTTCTTCCCCAAGTATCTACGAAGACTACGTTTCCGCGGCGGACACGCTCCCGGCGGACACGCCTGGGACGCGGGCGTGTCGCGGGATCGGGGTGGATCCAGCGGCTGCCGTCGAGGGTGATCTCGCGCAGCGGGCGGACATCGTCGGCGTCGGGGAGGCCTTCGAACCGGGGCTCGGTGTCGTCGACGGGCGGGGACTCGCCCAGGGCGGGGATCAGGTCGACGGCGGCGCGTAGGGGGAGCGCGGCCGGGTCGGTGTAGACGCCGCGGAGGCCCAGTGAGTGCCCCACCAGGAACTCGACGGCGTCGGGATCGGCGCCGAGCCGGCGCAGACCGCTGACGTAGCCCTTGCGCAGGCAGTGGTGAGGGCGCTTCTTCCAGACCTCGGGTCGGACGCCGGCGCGTGCCCACGCGCGAGCGAAGTCGCGGGCGCGGGCCATGCGTTCACGGGGGCCGCCGCGGTGGCGCTTGCTGTGGACGATCCAGGGCTCGTCGTGGCGGGCGAAGCCGGCGAGCATCTCGGCGAGGTGGCCGGAGATCGGGACGATCCGGCCGCGCCGCTCCTGGTCCGACTTGCCCAGCTCGGGGCGGACGCGGAGCAGGCGGCGGTCGAGGTCGACGTCGTCCCAGGTCAGGCCCATCGCCTGCTGGACCCGGAGGCCGGTGAAGCGCAGCAGGAGCCCCAGGTCCCTCTGCCAGCCGTTGAGGGCGTCGACGCAGGAGTCCATCTCGGCCCACGTGGGGGCCAGGGTCCGCTCGCGGGGCGGGGCCGGCATCCGCAGCGTGCGTGGCGGAGGGACGAAGCGGCCGAGGTCGTCGTCCTGGTGGATCCAGCGCCAGGCTCGCTGGACGTTCTCGACGAGCTTGCGGCGGGTGGACATCGAGCGGGGTCGGCCGTGCCGACCGCCGGTGGCGAGGTCATCGAAGTACTCGGCGAGCAGGGTGCGGGAGAGGACCGAGCCGGTCACGTGGCCGCCGTGGCGCCGCCTCAGCCAGCGGAGGAACAGGTCGAGGGCGGTCGCGTACCGCTCGACCGTGGGGCCGCCGAGCGCGCGGGAGCAGTCGCGGAGGTAGGCCTTCAGGAGGTCTTCGAGGGAAGGCTCCTGACGAAGTCCAGCAGGCTCCCATCGCCGGCCCTCGGCCGCCGCCTGCTCGACCTGGCGGGCGACCCGCTCGGCGGTGCGCTTGTCGGGGCAGGAGCGGCTGCGGGCGCGGCCGTCGGGGTCGCGCCAGCGGACGCGCCACTTGCCGTCTCGTCGTTCGATGCTCGCCATGCGTGTACCTCGATCCACCAGGAGTCGATGCGGTCGGCTCGCCAGCGGTACTCGGGGCGGGCGGCGGAGCCGATGTTGAGCCAGGGTCGCTCGATGTGCGGCGGAGTCGCCGCCATGCGGGCGCGGAGGGTGCGGCGGTCGACGCGGAGCCAGGCAAGGACCTCGGCGTGGCGAAGCCAGCCGCGAATCGAGCTCTCCTCGGGATCGACGGGGGCCAGCTCGACCGTCGGCGATACACCACCCTCGAACGCCTTCGCGGCGCTCATCCCGCCAACCTGTCGAGCATCGAGTTGGCGTATGTGGCGAGTGCCTCCAGCTCCGCAAGCTCGGCGTGGAGCTGATCGGCCTGGGCCCGCGCAGCGCTCAGCTCGGCCTCGGCCGCCTCCCGGCGCTGCCGCTCGGTCGCGAGTTGCTCCGAGAGCAATCGGCGGCGCGCGCGCTCCGCCTGAAGTTCCGCGGCGAGCGATGCAGCCCGTTCGCCTCTCTCGACCCCGTCTCCAGATGCGGGGCTCGAACCGGCTGACTCCGCGGCGCCCGGCGTGCCCGAGGCGAGCGCCACCATGACTCCGCCCAGCGGGGATCCGCCTCGCCTCCACAACCGGATGCGGTAGCCGCGGTCCCCTCCCGCCGGGCGGTGTTCGGCGAGCACGTCGCGCAGCCACGGTCCAGGCTGGGACCCCGCGGTGAGGTCCAGACGACCGAGGGCTCGCTCGCTTCGTCCGCTGCCGCCCCGTCCGACGACGGCCACGGTGAGGTACGCGTCCTCGGTCGAACGCGCCCGGCGCAGGAGCGTCCGCAGCCTTCCGACCGCCTCGCGTCCCTTCCTGCTCCGGCTCTCGATTGTCGCCACCGCTGATCCCTCCGCTACGCTGCGCGAAGCGCTGCCGTCACAGCGATTTAATAGGAGTGAAATCATGCCCGTCAAGCGGGATCGCCGCGATCGGTACTTCCGGCGGACGAGTCCTACACGCGGCCGGCGCACGGTCCTCATGCACGAGGTCATCGGTCGGTGCCTGTCGCTGATCCGCCGTGACCTCCGGCTACGCCAGCAGGAGCTGGCCTACCGCCTGGACTGGCCGCAGTCGCTGCTCAGCAAGGTCGAGAACGGGGAGATCGGGATCGCGGTGGAGCACCTCGACGCGATCGCGGAGGTGTTCACGGGCTGGATCGAGGAGGGGGAGCTGGATGAGCAGACGTGGACGGCATCTGAGCTGCTGGGCCTGGCCGAGGACGTCGCCGACGAGCTGGACGGCAAGGGGTTCGCCGTGCTGTGGGGCAAGGGCGCCAGCGTGAAGCGGCCCGAGCGGTTCCTTCGGGGACGTGATCTCGACCAGTTGCTCGAGAAGACGCGCGCGTTCCGCGACGCGAGCGGCTGAGCGGCGAGGTTCCGCAGCTTCCGCGGGGGTTCCGCAGCTTCCGGACGGGTTCTCCGCGGGATCCGCACCTGCTGGCTGGTTCGGCCGGACCGGGCTGCCCGAACTGCGCCTGCCGCGGCGGCCGTCACGCCGTCTGCGCGTCAGGCCCTTCGACGTCGGTAGACGAGACCGAGGACGGCGAACGCCAGCACCGAGGCCGAGCCTCCTCCGCTCACCGCGCAGGAGGGAGCGCCCGACAGCGCACCCGCGTCCTCGTCATCGTCGTCGTCCGACACCTCCCCGCCGTCGTCGTCGTCGTCGGCCTC
>CAYFOA010000088.1:0-24695 GCA_964344575.1 uncultured Rickettsiales bacterium
CCCTTCGTGCCCATCCTCACCGAGGAGGCTTGACTCGAGGTCCCGGTATCTCAGGCGGGCTTTTGTCCCGGTTCCGGAGACAAAAGGGCCGCTGAGCCGGATCGGCGCAGCGCCAGCTCGATCGGGCGGCGGCTCGCGGTCGGCAGGCCCAGCCCGGCCAGGTCGTCCGCCGTGACCCAGCGAAGCGCCGCTCCGCCCACTGCCGCCGCCGCGCTCGTCGCGGGCGCCGCGAACGTGTGGGTCGTCCAATGGCGGTGGCTGAAGCGGTGCTCCGCGACGCCGCAGAACGCGACCTCCGCGCCGGCCACGTCCGCGGCGACGTCCGCGGGATCCGCGCCGTCGCCGACCGTCGCCGCAGGCAGCTCCCAGAGGTTCGGCAGCAGCCCGTCCGCCGGCCGCCGCCGCAGCCCGAAGCGGCCGTCCTCGCGAGTCAGCAGCACCGCCGCCCGCACCTCGAACGTCACCTTCGTCCGCTTCCCCGGCCGCGGGTAGTCCTCCTGCGCGCCCGCCTCGCGCGCGCGACACCCCGACGCCAGCGGGCACCCCCCGCAGGACGGCCCCGCCGGCGTGCACACCGTCGCCCCGAGGTCCATCAGCGCCTGGTTGAAGTCCCCCGGACGGTCCTCCGGCAGCACCGCGTCGGCCAGCTCCCACAGCCGCCGCTGCGTCGCCGCCCGGTCGATCGCCCCGTCCACCGCGTAGGCCCGCGTCAGCACCCGGATGACGTTCCCGTCCACGATCGGGAGCCGCGCGTTCCGGCCCGACGACAGGATCGCCCCCACCGTGTACCGCCCCACCCCCGGCAGCGCCCCCAGCGCCTCCGGATCCTCCGGCACCGCCCCGCCGTGCTCCGCGACGACCACCCGCGCCGCCGCGTGGAGGTTCCGCGCCCGCCGGTAGAACCCCAGCCCCGACCACGCCGCGAGCACGTCGTCCTCGTCCGCCGCCGCCAGCGCCGCCACCGTCGGGAACCGCTCCAGGAACCGCTTGTAGTACCCCCGCTCCAGCACCGTCCGGATCCGCGTCTGCTGGAGCATGATCTCGCTGACCCAGATGCGGTACAGGTCGTCGATCCCGCGCCACGGGAAGGTCCGGTGCCCGGCGTCGTACCAGGCGAGGAGGGCAGGGGCGACGGACGGGGGATGCATCGAAGGGCTGCATGGTGCCAGAGGTCCTGATTCCCCATCGCTTGATCCAGTGGTAGGAACTTCCGCCGTATGCCCACCCGCCCCGCGCTGACGACGTCGTCGCACGCCGCCGTCGACGTCGACCGGAGCTCCCTCTGGGGGATGCTGGGGTCCCCCGGCGAGCTCGCCGTCCGCGGCGGCCCGGCCGAGGAGCTCACCCAGGTGCTGTGGCTGACGCGCCTCCGGTGGGTCGCCATCTGCGCCCAGCTCGCCGTGCTCGCCCCCGCCGTCACCCAGGAGTGGCTGGTCCGCGAGCAGGTGCCGACCTTCCTCGGCATCGTCTCGGCGCTGATCGCCTTCAACCTCTTCTCGACCTACCAGCTCCGCCGCCCCCGCCCCCGCGCCGGCGAGCCGCTGCTCCACCTCGCCGTCGACCTGGGGGCGCTGACCGGCCTCCTCATCCTGTCCGGCGGCGCCTGGAACCCCTTCGCGCCGATCTTCTTCATCAACGGCGCGATGGGGGCGCTGCTCATCACCGGGATGCGGTCGGTGGTCCTCGCGGGGATGCTCATCACGACCGCCGTGGCCATCAACATCTTCGCCGTCATGCCCCCCGCGATGCCGCTTCGGCCCACCCCCGTCGCCATCATGCTGCCGACCCAGATCCTGATCGCGCTGGTCGTCTGGGCGATGACGGGGTGGCTCGCGTCGGGGCTCGCGGCGCAGCGGCTGCTGCTCCAGAACCTCCGCGACCACCAGGGCCGTGTCGACCGCCTCCGCGCCGCCGGGGCCCTCGCCGCGGGCTTCTCCCACCGCCTCGCCACCCCCCTGAACACCCTCCGCATGCGCCTCGACCGCATCGAGCGGCGCGACCTCGGAGCGGACACCGACGCCGACCTGGACGCCGCCCGCACCGCCGCGGAGTCCTGCGAGGAGCTCCTCCGCTCGATGGTCGGACGCCAGCTCGACCCCGAGGAGATGCGCCTGGAGGCCGTCGAGCTGGCCGGGCTCTGCCGCCGCGTCGTCAAGAGCTGGACGTCGTCCTCGCTGGGGCGGCCCGTGGAGATCGCCGTTGCCGGCGCCCAGCGCCACACCTGCCGCCTCCCCCCCGTCCCCTTCACCCAGGCGCTGCTCGACCTCCTCGACAACGCCTCGGAGGCGTCCGACACGCCGATCGTGGTGCGCGTCGCCTGCGGGGGGGGCGAGTGCCGCATCTCCGTCGAGGACGACGGCCCCGGTTGGCCCGACGTCGTCCGCGCCAACCTCGGCCAGCCGTTCCTGACGACGAAGGGGAAGGGGACCGGCCTGGGCCTGTACAACGCCCACAGCCTCGCCGTCGCGCTGGGGGGCGAGTTCCGGCTCGAAGACGGCGCCGGCGGTGGCGCGGTGGCGGCGTTCCGCATCCCCTGCATCGAGAAGGAGGCGACCCTGTCATGACCGATGAGAGCCCCCGGATCCTGCTCGCCGAGGACGACGCGTCGTTCCGCGAGACCCTCGCCCTGGAGTTCGCGGAGCGCGGCTACACGGTCCGCGAGGCCGGCTCCAAGGACGAGGTCGACTCCGTCCTGGGGAGCGGCTTCGTCCCCCGGTTCGCGGTCGTCGACCTCCGCCTCGGCCTCGACGACGGGACCGAGGTGATCTCCAAGATCGTCACCGCCAACCCCGACGCCCGGTGCGTCATCCTCACCGGCTACGGGAGCCTCGCCACCGCCGTCTCCGCGATGAAGAACGGCGCCGTGAACTACCTCGCCAAGCCGGTCTCCATCAAGCGCCTGGAGCGGGCCCTCTGGACCGACGAACCCGACCCCCAGGAGGTCGCCGTCCCCGACGCCCGGGAGAGCCTGGCCCGGCACGAGCGGGAGTACATCGAGTACGTCCTCCTGCAGTGCGACGGGAACATCTCCAAGGCCGCGCGGTGGCTCGGGATCCACCGCCAGAGCCTCCAGCGGAAGCTGCGGAAGTACTCGCCCTGACGCAGTTTGTTGCACCCCCTTGACCCTTGGACGCGCGTCGATACACTCCGGCCGCCTCGGAATCAGGACTTGAAGATCTTCTGGCTGGCCGTCGCGACGTCGATCGCGACCTTCGTGCTCCTCCTCGTCGGCGGGACCGTGAACCCGACGGGCAGCTCGCTCGCGTGTCCGGACTGGCCGACCTGCTACGGCAGCTTCTTCCCCGAGATGACCGGCGGCGTGCTGTTCGAGCACAGCCACCGCATCGCGGCGACGATCGTGGGGCTCCTCTCCATCGGCATCGCGGCGCTGGCGTGGAAGACGTCGGCCCGGTGGCTGGCCGTCGCGGCGCTCGCGCTGGTCGTCTTCCAGGGGGTCCTCGGCGGCGTGACCGTGATCCTCCGCCTCCCCACCGTCGTCTCCACGTCGCACCTCGCGATCGCGATGCTCTTCTTCAGCCTGACGATCTTCCTCGCCTTCCGCGTCCGCCCCGGCGCGACCGAGGGGACGGAGTCGCTGGCGAAGGTCCGGCGCCTGGCCGCGATCGCGTTCGCGCTGGTCTACGCCCAGATCGTCCTCGGGGGGCTCGTCCGGCACACGCTGTCGGGGCGCGCCTGCCTGGACCTGCCCCTGTGCGGGGGCGAGTGGTGGCCGGCGCACGGCCCCGCGGCGCTGCACATGCTCCACCGCTACGTCGCCGTCGCGGTGCTCGTCGCGGTCGTCGCCCACGCGCTGCTCGCGCTGAAGGCGCTGCAGGACGAGGATCGGCCCATCGCGAAGCTGGCGGCGGCCCTCGCGCCGTGGATCGCGCTGCTCCAGATGGCGGTCGGCGTGCTGATGGTCCACCGCAAGATCGAGTGGGTCTCGGCGATGGCCCACACCGGCATCGCGGCGCTGCTCCTGGGCGCCTTCGTGGTGCTGTACGTCGGCGCCGGACCGCTCGCGGATCCGAAGACGATGAAGCCCGTGACGGCCGAGGGGCCGGGGCTGCTGCGCGACCTGGTGGCGCTGACGAAACCCTCGGTGACGGGGATGAACATCCTCATGACGCTGGGCGGGCTCGCGATGGCGGGCGTCGGCGCCGACTGGACGCTCATCGCGCTGACCGTCCTCGGGACGAGCGGAGCCGTGGCCAGCGCCAACGCGCTGAACATGGTCTGGGAGCGCGACGGCGACAAGCTGATGGCGCGCACCGCCGGCCGCCCCCTGCCGACCGGCCGGATGTCGCCCGCGGTGGCGGCGCTCTTCGGCGTGGTCATCGGGATCTGCGGCGTGGCGCTCCTCGCGATGGTCAACCTGACGACGGCGGGGCTCGGCCTGTTCGCGCTGCTGTCCTACGTCCTCGTCTACACCCCGATGAAGCGGCGGGCCCCGCTGTCGCTGCTCGTGGGCGCGGTCCCCGGCGCCATCCCCCCGCTGATGGGGTGGACGGCGGTGACCGGCCGGCTCGACCTCCCGGGGCTGGTGCTCTTCGGCATCCTCCTCGTCTGGCAGCTCCCCCACTTCATCGCCATCGCGCTGTACCGCAAGGCCGACTACGCCCGCGCCGGCATCAAGACGGTCCCCGTCGTCCGGGGTGACGCCGTCGCCAAGGCGCAGGCCATCGCGTGGTGCACGGCGCTGGTCCCGCTGAGCCTGATGCTCGTCCCCCTGGAGGTCGCGGGCTGGTTCTACGGCACGGTCGCGCTCGGCCTCGGCGTGTGGTTCCTGGCGTGGTCCCTGAAGGGCCTGAAGCGGGGCGCGGGCGCGCCGTGGGCGCGGAAGTTCTTCTTCGCGAGCCTCATCTACCTCCCGGTGCTCGTGCTGGCGCTGGCCCTCGACGTCGCCCTGCTGTGAAGAAGCTCCTTCGCAACCCCTGGTTCCTGGGGGTTGTGGCGCTGATCGCGGTCGACGCCCTCTTCCGGTTCACGAACCTGACGAAGGCGATCCCCGACGTCCCCGAGGCGATCGCGCAGGTCCCCGAGTTCAGCCTCGTCGACCAGCACGGCGAGCCCTTCACCCGCGCCGACCTGGACGGCCGGGTCCACGTCGTCGGCTTCTTCTTCGCTTCCTGTCCGTCGATCTGTCCGGCGCTGATGACGCGGATGAAGGAACTCGAGGAGACGATCGAGGAGCAGGGGCCGTACGAGAAGGTGGGCGACGACCTCCGCCTGATGGCGATCACGGTCGACCCCGAGACGGACACCCCCGAGGTGCTCCGCGACGTGATGCAGCGCTTCGATCTCGACGAGGACCGCTGGACGCTCCTCACGG
This sequence comes from uncultured Rickettsiales bacterium, assembly GCA_964344575.1. Taxonomy (GTDB): domain Bacteria; phylum Myxococcota_A; class UBA796; order UBA9615; family UBA9615; genus JAAESI01. The sequence goes on from CAYFOA010000088.1 coordinate 5,333, forward strand.
GCGAGCCGGCCGCGGTCAAGGAGCTGATCCTCGGCGGCTTCAAGCTCCCCCTCGGCGACAAGACCGAGGTCGAGCCGGGTGTCTTCGACATCGCCCACAGCGGCAAGCTCGCGATGCTCGACGAGCAGGGGTACGTCCGCGGCGCCTACTCGACCGACGACGACGGGCTGGACCAGGTCTTCTGGCTGTCGGTGCGGACGCTGCGGCAACACCGGATCGATCGAGCCCGCGCCGAGGGGGGCTGCCGGTAGCCAGCTCCCGTCCGCGGTAAGGTCTCGTCGTGCGGGAGCCCTCCCCGAGCGCCGTTTCGGCCGTTGCGGGTCCGCTGCTCGCGCTCCTCCTCGTCGTCCCCGCGCATGCCGCCGGCGCTCTCTCCTCGGCCTGTGCGCCATTCGCGGAGCAGGCCGAGGCCGCCCTCGAGGCCGGCCAGGTGGATCGGGTCGGGCCGGTGCTCGACGCCGCCCCGGAGGAGTGCGCCGCCGAGGCTCGGATGTCGGCGCTCGCGACCGCGCCGGACCTTCACGCGACCGCGCGTCGCGCCTGGGATCGCTCGGACTGGGACTCCGCCGAGACGGCGCTGCGGAGGCTCCACGAGCTCGCTCCGGGCGCGCGTTGGATTGGCCGCTGGGCCAAGCGGGCGCGCGCGAAGGCTCGGTATGCCCGGTACAAGGACGCACGGATCGAGGTCCGACGACTCAAGGGCGAGGTCGAGGGACACTCCGTCTCCCTCGAGTTCACCAGCCGCGTCGATCTGACCGGGAGCGTGCCACGTCTCGCCGACGTCGCCCTCGGTACGCCCTGGGCGGACCTCGGGATCCGGGTCGGGTTCCTCTACGTAAGCGCCTATTGGTGGATGCAGGCGACCGCCGAGGTCGCGGGCCGCCCCGTCGCGTCGACGCGGTTCTACCTCGACCACGAGCTCACCCGGCTGCTCCGGGGCCGGCGCGGGGCGTTCGACGTCGGCGCCGGGCTCGTGCTCCCGCCGGTCAACGAGGTCATCCAGGGGCTCGTCGGGGCCGGCTCCTCGTGGTCCCGGTACAACTTCGATCTCGAGCCCGAGCGGGAGGACGGGCGGGAGCGGCTGGCCTGGCTCACCGCCGGACCCTACGCGGTCGTCGGCCTGCGCCTGCGGCTCCGCGGGAGGCTCCAGTTGATCGCGTCGGCGCGGGTCATGTACCTCGTCCTCCACGGCGCCAACGTGTCCCTCTCCGTGGGACTCGCGTCGGAGTTCCGGTGACACGCAGCCTCCTCGCCGGGAGCGCGCTCCTGGGGCTCGTCGCCTGCGGCGACCTCACGGACGTCGGAGAGGTCGACCGTCTCACCTACGACGCCGCCCGGCCCGACGAGGTCGAGCCCCGGGTCGACGACGCGCGTCTCGAGGAGGTGGAGGAGCTGGACGACGAGACGCGCTGGACGTGGGAGATCTCGTGGTCGGATCCCGACGGGGATCTGGAGGGCGGGGTGTTGCGCGTGGTCTCCGGCTCCACCTCCTGGAGCCTCGAGCTGGACGAGGACTGGGCGGGCGAGGCGGGCACGGGGGCGATCCGCCTCACGGAGGACGTCGGCGCCTCGTTCGCGCCGGAGGTCCATCTCGTGGACGCGGCCGGTCACGTGGGGCCCGAGCACGACCTCCCGACCGGGGGCGCGCGTTGATGCGGCCGTCGAACCTCCTCCTGCTGGCGACGGCCTGCTGCCTCGCGGGCTGCTACTACCCCGAGCTCCGGCCTGCCCTGCAGGGGGGGCCGCCGGCCCTCCGCGCGCTGGAAGCGACCTCGCCCGAGCGGCTCCTCGGCGAGGCCCACCCCGCCACCGAGTCCGACGATCCCGAGGTCGTGCGGCGCGCCCTGGGGGTGGCCCGGTTCGCCGCCACCCTCGACTCGGAGGTGTGGACCGACAGCGCCGACGCGCTGGCGACGCGGCTCGAGCGGCGGCTCGACACCCTCGAGGTCGACGCCCTCGTCGAGGCCGGCGAGATCGACCTGCTGGTCGCCTGGCTCGCCCGCCGGCCGGCCAGCGGCGAGGCGGAGCGGGCGCGGGGGGAGCTTCACCGCCTCGTCTGTGTCGGTGTGCCCGGTCGCCTGCGCGAGCGGGAGTACCGGGACTTCGTGGAGCGCTGGCCCGCCGCCCCGTGCGCCGGGGCGGTGTGGGAGGTGTGGGCCGAGGCGGCGTGGAGGCGGCTCGGCGACGAAACCTCCCTGGCAGCGCTGGACGGCTGGTTCGGCTTCTTCTCCGGGCAGCTCGGAGCCCCGGGAAGTCACCCCCTCGAACGGAGCGCGCTACGCCTCATCGAGTGGGAGGTGGTGCGGACGGAGTGCTGGCGCGACGCCGATCGGTGCGGGGGCGAGCGCGGCTCAGCCAGCCGCCGCATCGCCGACGAGCTCTTCGCCGCGGAGCGGAGGCGCATCGAGGCGGAGGTGCATCGCGTCCTCATCGAGCTGGTGGCGGGCGAGTTCGACTACGCCGACGGCTACAAGGGGCCGGATCCCGTGGTCACCGTGCACTACCGGAAGCAGCTGCTCACCGCGACGGCGAAGCTCTCCGACCTGGACCGGAGGAAGGAGTACGAGCTGTACGCGGAGGCCGTGTTCGACTTCCAACTGTCGCACCTGATCACCTTCAAGGTCACCGACATCGACCTCCTCGAAGACGACCAGATCGGCTCGGTGCGGCTCCCGAAGGACAAGATCGAGGCTGCGCTCTCGAGGGGGGAGGCCTGGGACGGCAAGGTCCAGATCCGCCGGGCCGCCACGATCTGGTTCCGTCTCAGCAAGTCGACGCGGGCGCTCTACAGCTCCAACACGAAGGTGGCGCGGGCCCCGCTCGCCGACCTGAGCGGCTGGGATCTCGCCTACCTCGCGGCGGCCAGCCTGACCGCGATCCACGCGCTGGACAACGACGCCGTCGCGGAGTGCCTCCAAGAGCACGTCGAGGGGCAGCTCGCGTCGGCGGGCGCGGAGCACCTCCTCGCCGACGAACCGGAGCTGGTGCGCGACCTCGCCGCCGCCTCCGCCGCCGAGGCGTATGGACAGATGCGTCGGGGGGAGGTGGACCTCGGGGAGGGGGCCACGGACACCGCGAAGGGCGTGTTCGTGAGCCAGGTCGAGCGGCGTCTCGACGACCTCCAGGACGGACTCGGCCAGATCGTCCACACGGTCGACGTCGCCTCCTGCCTCGACGAGGGTTAGAGCCCGCCGATCCGCAGCACACCGTTGCCGCAGCGATCTGCGGCACCCCCGCCCGGTTGCCCGCGCGATATCGGTTTGGTATCTGGGCGTCGCTTCGGGCTCCCGGAGCCGATTTCGATCCCTCGCAGAGGTAGGAAACGTGGCCGTCATCTTCCCGCGCGCCGCCAACCTGTTGGCCCCCGCGCTCCTCGTCCTCGCCCCCCCCGGCGGAATCGCCGCCGTCGGAGGCATCTGGTACTGGTTCTCGCCCGAATTCACGGACGTCGGCTATGCGCCGGACCAGCCCGTGCCCTACAGCCACCAGCTCCACGCCGGTGAGCTCGGGATCGACTGCCGGTACTGCCACAACACCGTCGAGCAGGGCCACCGCGCCGCCGTCCCGCCGGTCGACACCTGCATGAACTGCCACGAGGTGATCAAGACCGACAGCGTGGCGCTGGAGCCGATCCGGACCGCCGCCGCGAGCGCGTCGGAGTCCGTCGAGTGGACCCGCGTCCACATGCTCCCGGACTACGCCTACTTCGATCACAGCGTCCACGTCGCGGCGACGATCGGCTGCGAGAGCTGCCACGGCCGCGTCGACCAGATGGTCACCGTGCACCAGGAGGAGCCCCTCTCGATGGGCTGGTGCCTCAAGTGCCACCGCGACCCCGAGCCGAACCTCCGCCCCGCCGACGCGATCACCGCGATGGGCTGGACCCAGGAGGATCACCCCGACTTCGACCCCGCCGACCGGGACCGCGCCCTGACGCCCCCCGAGCACTGCGGAGGGTGCCACCGATGACCGCTGACCTGATCAAGATCGGCAAGCGTCGGGCCACGACGCACGAGCAGCCCCGCCAGTGGCGCGGCCCCGCCGAGCTGGACGGCTCCCTCGACCTCGAGGCCGCCGCCGACGCCGCGTCCCCCAACGGGCAGCGGGCCGCCGAGCTCGCCCTCACCCGCCGCGGGTTCATGGGCACCGCCGGCTTCACCATGGCCGCCGCCGCGTCCGCGCTCTCGGGCTGCATCCGCAAGCCCGAGGAGCTCATCGTCCCCTACGACAAGCGGCCCGAGGACTTCATCCCCGGCAACCCCGTCTACTTCGCGACGAGCGCGCAGTTCGGGAGCCAGGTCATCGGCCTCCTCGTCGAGTCCCAGGAGGGGCGTCCGACGAAGGTCGAGGGCAACCCCCGCCACCCCGGCTCCCTCGGCGCGACCAACGCGCAGGCCCAGGCGTCGGTCCTCGGCGTCTACGACAGCAGCCGGCTCCAGTCCCCCACCAAGGGCGGCGCCGCGACCACGTGGGACGCCTGGGAGGCCGCCGCCAAGGAGCTCTTCGCGGAGAAGCGCTCGGCCGGCGGCAAGGGCGTCGCCGTCCTCGTCGAGAACACCCAGTCGCCTACGCTCCAGCGGATGCTCGCCGAGTGGCGCTCCGCCTACGCCCAGAGCAGCGTCTACCTCCACGACCTGACCGCCCCCGTGAACCGGGACGCGGGGACCAAGCTCGTCGGCCTCGCCGGCGTCGCCCCCCGGTTCGACCTGGGCAAGGCCGACATCGTCGTCAGCCTCGACTGCGACTTCCTCGGCACCGAGGGCGAGACCGTCCGCCTCACCAAGGAGTTCAGCCGCCGCCGCCGGGTCGACAGCCCCCGCGACACGATGAACCGGCTCTACGCCGTGGAGGCCGGCCTCACCCTCACCGGGATGGCCGCCGACAACCGGCTCCGGCTCAAGAGCAGCCAGGTCGGCGCGTTCCTCGCCGAGGTCGCCAAGGGCGTCTTCGCCGCCGGCGTGCAGGCCCCCCCGGGCGCCCTCGCCATCATCGGCAAGCTCGCCGGGCAGGGCCTCGACGCCGCCGCGACCAAGTTCGCGGGCGCGCTCGCGAAGGACCTCGCCGGCCACCACCGGCACAGCGCGCTGCTCGTAGGCGAGCGCCAGCCGGCGGTCGTGCACGGGCTCGCGACCCTCCTGAACGTCGCCCTGGGGAACCTCGGCCAGGCCTTCGCGTACGCCCCCCGGCACGCCACCGTGACCCCCGAGAACGGCCTCGCGAAGCTCACCGCGGACCTGGACGCGGGCGCGATCGACACCGTCCTCATCCTCGGCGGCAACCCCGTCTACACGGCCCCCGCGGACCTGGGCTTCGCCGCGGCGCTGGGCAAGGCGACCACCCGCATGCACCTCACCGAGGCGCCCAACGAGACGTCCGCGGCGTGCGACTGGGTGCTCAACGAGGCCCACTACCTGGAGACGTGGGGCGACCACCGGACGACCGACGGCACCGTGTCCGTCCAGCAGCCCCTCATCGCGCCGCTGTACGAGGGCAAGAGCGCCATCGAGGTCCTCGCCATCCTCCTCGACGGGCAGCGCGACGGCCGCTCCCAGGTCCAGCTGACCTGGAACGGCGGCGCCTGGTCCGCGGCCTTCGAGCGGAAGTGGCGCCAGTGGCTGCACGCCGGCGTCGTCGCCGACTCCGCCGCCACCCTCATCGCGCCGGCGCTGGTCGCCGCGGCCCCCCCGCCGGCCGAGGATCCCGAGGCCCAGGGCGCCGACGAGGGCGAGCCCACCGTCGACGCCGAGGGCGAGGACATTCCGCCCCCCCCGACCCCCTACACCTACGACTGGTCGCGCCTCGCCGAGGCGATCACGGCCGACGGGTTCGGCGCCGGCGGGGACGGGTTCGAGATCAGCTTCGTCCCCGACGTCAGCCTGGGTGACGGCCGCTTCGGCAACAACCCCTGGCTGCTCGAGCTCCCCAACCCGATCACCAAGCTCAGCTGGGACAACGCCGCCCTCATCTCCCCGGCGACCGCGCGCAAGCTCGGCGTCGGCGGCCAGGCGGGCGTCCCCATCCCCGCCCCCGGCGAGATGGTCGACGTCGGCCTCCCCAAGAAGGGCAAGGGGACCGACATGGTCAAGGTCACGGTCGGCGGCAAGTCGCTCGAGATCGTGGCGATGGTGACCCCCGGCGTGGCCGACGACGTCGCCGTCATCGCGCTCGGCTGGGGGCGGACGGTGGTCGGCGGCTTCGGCGAGGGCGCCGGCTTCGACGCGGGCGGCATCCGGACCGGCTGGTTCGCCGCCGGCGACGTCGGCAAGTCCGGCAACCAGTACGAGGTCGCGACCTCCCAGTACCACCACGTCCTCGAGCCGCGCCCCGGCTACGAGCGCCGCCCCTTCGTCCGGGAGGCCACGTACGAGCAGTACAAGGCCCACCCGACCTTCCCCGACGCCGAGGAGCTCCTCCCCAAGGACCACCTCAAGTCGCTGTGGGACCAGCCCAACGACTACTCCGCCAACGAGGACCCCGCCGACGGCCAGGCCGCCTACGGGCAGCAGTGGGGCATGTCGATCGACCTCAACCTCTGCAACGGCTGCGCCGCGTGCGTGGTCGCCTGCCAGTCCGAGAACAACATCTCGGTCGTCGGCAAGGACCGGGTCGGGTACGGCCGCGAGATGCACTGGATCCGCATCGACCGCTACTTCACCGGCGACGACATCGACGACGTCCAGATGGTGGTCCAGCCGGTCCCCTGCATGCAGTGCGAGACCGCCCCGTGCGAGGGCGTCTGCCCCGTCGCGGCGACGTCCCACAGCCCCGACGGCCTCAACGACATGGCCTACAACCGCTGCATCGGCACCCGGTACTGCGGGAACAACTGCCCCTTCAAGGTCCGCCGCTTCAACTACTTCAACTACGCCAAGGAGAACGACGAGGCGAACGAGCTGTACGAGTGGCAGCGGAACCCCGACGTCACGGTCCGCTTCCGCGGCGTCATGGAGAAGTGCACGTACTGCGTGCAGCGGGTCAACAGCGAGAAGATCGCGGCCAAGCGGGACGGCAACGGGATCGTCCCCGACGGCCGGATCATCCCCGCCTGCGCCCAGGTCTGCCCCGCCGAGGCCATCGTCTTCGGCGACATCTCCGACAAGGACACGGCCGTGAGCAAGCGCAAGGCGCGCGACCACGAGTACGTGCTGCTGAGCGAGCTCAACCTGTGGCCCCGCACGAGCTACGGCGCGAAGCTCCGCAACCCCAACCCCGAGCTGGTGACGCACGCGGCCGCCGTGGCGCCCGCCGCCACGCCGGCTGACGAGGGAGGGCACCACTGATGACGACCAGGGTCTACACCGAGGCCGATCAGCTTCGCGGTGACGTCCACAAGCGGGCGCCGCTGGTCCTCGGCGGCCTCGACTTCCACGGGGTCACCGAGGCGATCGTCAAGATCGTCGACAAGCCCGACAAGCGCTGGTTCATGGCGTTCGGCTTCTCGCTGACGCTGCTGGGCATCTACGGCATCTCGATCGCGTGGCTCGTCTGGAAGGGCGTCGGCGTGTGGGGCAACCGGAACCCGGTGTTCTGGGGCTGGCCCATCGTCAACTTCGTCTTCTGGATCGGCATCGGCCACGCGGGGACGCTGATCTCCGCGATCCTCTTCCTCTTCCGGCAGAAGTGGCGGACGGGCATCAACCGCGCCGCGGAGGCGATGACGCTCTTCGCGGTCGCCTGCGCGCTGAGCTTCCCGACGATCCACGTCGGCCGCGTGTGGCTCCTCCACTACGTCGCCCCGCTGCCCAACCAGATGGACGCCTGGCCGAACTTCCGCAGCCCCCTGCTGTGGGACGTGTTCGCGGTCTCGGTGTACGGCACCGTCTCGGCGCTCTTCTGGTACACGGGCCTCGTCCCCGACCTCGCGACCATCCGCGACCGGTCGAAGACGAAGCTCCGCCGCTTCGCCTACGGGTTCTTCGCCCTCGGCTGGCGCGGCAGCAACCGGCACTGGCACAACTACGAGGTCGCGTACCTCATCCTCGCCGGCATCAGCACCCCGCTGGTGCTGTCCGTGCACTCCATCGTCTCGTTCGACTTCGCGACGTCCCAGCTGCCCGGCTGGCACACGACGATCTTCCCCCCCTACTTCGTCGCCGGCGCCATCTTCTCCGGCTTCGGCATGGTGATGACGCTCCTCATCCCGTCCCGGTCGCTCTTCGGGCTGGAGGAGATCATCACCATCCGGCACATGGAGAACATGGCCAAGATCATCCTCCTGACGGGGACGATGGTCGGATACGCCTACGGGATGGAGTTCTTCATCGCGTGGTACGGCCAGAACCCGTACGAGAGCTTCGCGTTCGTCCACCGGGCCTTCGGTCCGTACGCGTGGGCGTACTGGATCATGATCAGCTGCAACGTCATCTCGCCGCAGATCTTCTGGTTCAAGAAGGCGCGGACGTCGCCCCTGATCCTCTTCATCGTCTCGATCTTCGTGAACATCGGGATGTGGTTCGAGCGGTTTGTGATCATCATCACGTCGCTCGCCGCCGACTTCCTCCCGGCGTCCTGGGGCTACTTCGTCCCCACCATCTGGGACGTCGGCTGCCTGATCGGCAGCTTCGGCCTCTTCTTCACCCTGTACTGCCTCTTCGTCCGGTTCGTCCCCCAGGTGGCGATCAGCGAGGTGAAGGGCGTCATGGAGCAGGCCGACCCCCACTGGGAGGGCTACCACCACGCTGAGGAGGGCGCCGCCTGATGTCCGGTACCAAGACGTTCGGCGCGCTGGCCGAGTTCGCCAACCCGGCGGAGCTCTACCACGCATGCGAGAAGGTCCGCGACGCGGGCTACAACGACTGGGACTCCCACTCCCCCTTCCCCATCCACGGGATCGAGAAGGCGATGGGGTTCAGCTGGTCCATGGTGCCGTGGTGGAGCCTCGTGTTCGGCCTGTCCGGCGCCGCGGGCGGGTTCCTCCTCCAGGTCTGGGTCAGCACCGTGGCCTCCCCGCTCATCATCTCGGGCAAGCCGCTGCTGTCGTGGCCGGCCTACATCCCCGTCACGTTCGAGCTGGGCATCCTCTGCTGCGCGTTCGGGACGCTCATCGGCATGTGCGTCATCAACCGGCTGCCGATGCTCTACCACTGGCTGTTCCACAGCGAGCGGTTCGAGAAGTTCAGCGACGACGGCTTCTTCATCTCCGTCGAGGCGACCGACGCCAAGTGGGACGCCGCCGGGGTGCAGCAGTTCCTGACCGACATCGGCGCCACCCACGTCGAGCTGGTGGAGGGCTGAGGTCATGACCATCCGCCGAATCGCGTTCGTGATGCTCGTCGCGCTGGCCCTCACCGGCTGCCGCGGCTCCATCAAGAAGAAGGCGCCCATCCACCCGAACTGGAACATGGACCAGACCACCCGGTTCGACGCTCAGGAGCCGAACGGCTTCTACGCCGACAACCGCTCGGCCCGCGTCTGGCCCGAGGGCACGGTCCGCGGCGCCGACCCGCGGGGCGACGTCCCCGCCTGCGTGCTCCCCGAGACCAACCCGCACCTCTGCGAGGGCAAGGCGGCGGACGGCTCCTGGGCGACGGCGATGCCCGCCGAGGTGGCGCTCACCGCGGAGACGCTGGACCGGGGCCAGGACCGCTACGACATCTTCTGCGCCCCCTGCCACGACCGCGTCGGTTCGGCCGACGGGATGGTGGCGCGGCGCGGGATGACGCCGATCACGTTCCACAACGACATCGTCCGCGCGCGCCAGGTCGGCAAGCTCTACGACACCATCACCAACGGCGGCGCGGTGATGCCGGGCTACGCGGCCCAGCTCCCGGTCGAGGACCGGTGGGCCGTCGCGGCCTACGTCCGGGCCCTCCAGATCAGCCAGTACGCGTCGGATTCCGTCGCCAGCGGAGCGAAGTAGCCATGGGTCACCGCGTTCCCCTCCCCACGGCCGAAGAGGTCACGATCCCCGAGGGCCACCTCTGGACGAAGCTCCCCGCGGTGCTCGGCATCACGGGCGTGCTCGCGCTGGTGGCCGCGTACTTCGTGGCCGAGACCCACGAGGGCTTCAACTACGCCTGGCTCGTCGGCTTCATGTACGCCGGCAGCATCGCGCTGGGGTCGCTCTTCTTCGTCATCATCCAGCACGCCGCCAACGCGGGCTGGAGCGTGGTCGTCCGCCGCGTCGCCGAGTGCGCCGCCGTCTCGCTGCCCCTGCTCATCATCCTGTTCGGCCCGCTGTACCTCGAGCGGATGGCGATCTGGTCGCACTGGATGGACCCCCACCACGCCGCCGGCGACGCCATCGTCGAGGGCAAGCAGGCCTACCTGAACGACGGGTTCTGGACGATCCGGGCGCTCCTCTACTTCGCGATCTGGTCGGGCTTCGGGGTCTGGTTCTGGAAGTCGTCGGTCGCGCAGGACAGCCTCGCGGACGTGGAGGCGGCGCGCAGCGTCACCAAGAAGCAGAACGCGGTCAGCTACCCGACCATCATCTTCTTCGCCCTGTCGGTCAGCTTCGCGGCCGTCGACTGGGCGATGAGCCTCGACCCCCACTGGTTCTCGACCATGTGGGGCGTCTGGTTCTTCGCCGGCTGCACGGTGTCCGGCTTCGCCTTCCTCGGCGTCAACCTGCTGCTCATGAAGCGGGCGGGGCTGCTGCCGCAGGTCAACTCCGAGCACCTCCACGACGTCGGCAAGCTGACCTACGCGTTCGTCATCTTCTGGGCCTACGTCAGCTTCAGCCAGTTCTTCCTCATCTGGTACGCGAACATCCCCGAGGAGACGTCCTTCTTCCACGACCGGATGGGCGACGGGAACCCCTGGGAGACCATCGGCATCATCCTCATGGTGGGCCACTTCGGGCTGCCCTTCCTGGCGCTGATGCCGCGGACCATCAAGCGGAACGCGACGACCCTGCTGATCGGCTGCGTCTACATGCTGGTCCTGCACTTCTTCGACATGTGCTACGCCATCCTGCCGGCGGACCACAGCAGCCACGGCACGGTCACCGTCGCCGCGGTGCTGTGCGCGGTCGGCATGTTCTCGCTGGTGTGGGCCGTGACGACCTTCATGCACGCGCGCAACGCGCTCATCCCCGTCAAGGACCCGCGGCTCCCCGAGTCGATGGCGTTCGTGAACTTCTAGGGGGCCCGGCGTGACCTACAACGACAGCAACATCAACTACGGGAGCGACCGCGAGGCGGTCTTCCACCTGACGATCATCGGGTTCGTGTGCGCCCTGGTCGCCGCTCTCTACTTCTTCGGCGTGCCGCTCAAGACGATGCCCACGACGACGCTGGAGCACGCCGAGTTCACCGAGCTCGCCGAGCTTCGGGCCGCGGAGACGGCCGCGCTGACGACGACGGAGGACAAGGGCGACGGGACCCACGTCATCCCCATCGCGGCGGCCAAGGCGGCGCTGGTGGCGGATCCGGGGCTGCTGAGCACCGCGTTCGCGGGCATGGGCGACGCCGCGGCGGCCGGCGACGACGACGACGCCGACCCGCTGGTGGCCCAGGGGAAGACGCTCTTCGCCTCGAAGACGTGCTTCACCTGCCACAGCACCGACGGCAGCCGGATGGTCGGCCCGACGTTCAAGGGGCTCCTCGGCCGCGAGACGACGCTGGCCGACGGCAGCACGGTGACGGCCGACGAGGCCTACATCGTCGAGTCGATCAAGGACCCCAACGCGAAGGTCGTGGAGGGGTACCCGCCGGCGATGGTGCTGACGCAGACCGTCAACGACGAGGAGATCGCGGCCCTGATCGCCTGGATCGGCACGCTGGAGTAGGGAGTCGGACGATGAAGAAGATCCTGATGTTCAGCGGCTGCCTCCTGCTCCTCGCGGGGTGCGGCAAGGTCTCCGAGCCGGGGGTGGACCGCGGCAAGCAGGTGTTCCGCACCTGCGTCCCGTGCCACGGCGCGGACGGCGGCGGCAACGAGACGGTGGGCGCGCCGTCGATCGCCGGCATGGAGGAGTGGTACCTCGAGGCGCAGCTCGTGAAGTTCCGGGACGGCGCTCGCGGCGACCACCCCGACGACGTCGAGGGGCTCCGCATGCGCCCGATGGCGCGCGCGCTCCGGACCGTCCCCACCGACGCCGCCTCGGTCGCGGAGTACGTCGCCAGCCTCCCGCCGCAGGCCCCCGACCGGACGCTCCACGGGGACGCGGCCGCGGGCGCGGCGAAGTACGCCGTCTGCATCGCCTGCCACGGCCCCGACGGCGGCGGCAACCAGGCGCTCAACGCGCCGGGGCTGGTGGACAAGGACGACTGGTACCTGGCGAAGCAGATCACGAAGTTCAAGACCGGCGTCCGCGGGGCCGACCCGCAGGACGCGTCGGGCGCCACGATGGTGCCGATGTCGCTGACGCTCGCCGACGACCAGGCAGTCGCCGACGTCCTCGCCCACATCGCCACGCTGAAGGGGAGCTGAGATGGCAGAGCACAAGCACGAAGACCCCGCCGAGCTCGGCGACGTCGTCGCTCACAAGACCTTCGTGATCACGATGGCCAGCGCCGCTGCGTTCATCGGGATCGTCTTCGTCTTCATCCTGAACTGAGGGCCGCACGATGATCGAACCCTTCATCGAGGTCGGATCGACCTACGCCCGCGACATCGACAACGTCATCCTCCTGATCGGCGTCCTCGTCGGCTTCTGGTGGCTGGTCTGCAGCGCCATCATGATCGGCTTCGTGGTCGTCTACCGGGCCAAGCCCGGGGTCCCCGCGAAGTACGTGACCGGCAACCTCAAGGAGGAGAAGCGGTTCGTCAGCATCCCCCACGGGCTGGTGCTGCTGTGCGACGTCCTCATCATCATCGCCGCCGTCAAGGTGTGGGTGGACGTCAAGCAGACGCTCCCCGAGCCGGACCTCGAGGTCGAGATCATCAGCCAGCAGTGGGCGTGGACCTTCGTCCACCCCGGCGCGGATCGCGAGCTCGGGACCGACGACGACATCCGCACCGTCGACGAGCTGCACCTCGAAGTGGACCAGACGTACCACTACCACCTGACTTCGCTGGACGTGATGCACAGCTTCAGCGTCCCGATCTTCCGGCTCAAGCAGGACTCGATCCCGGGCCGGACGATCACGGGCTGGTTCGAGCCCACCATCACCGGCGAGTACGACATCCAGTGCGCCGAGATGTGCGGCATCGGGCACGGCGTGATGGGGGCGCGGGTCCACATCGAGCGGGCCGAGAAGCACGCCGCGTGGATCGCGGACAACACCACCGTGGCTACGGCCCGGGTGGAGGAGTAGAGCGATGGCTGAGCACGCTCACGAGCACGCCCACGAGGCCGGACACGACCACGGGCACGATCACCACGAGCAGTCCTTCTTCATGAAGTACCTGTGGTCGACCGACCACAAGATGATCGCCAAGCAGTACATGTTCACGGGCATGGCCATGGGCGTCATCGGCGCCTTCATGGCCTACGTGTTCCGGATGCAGCTGGCGTTCCCGGGCAGCGAGGTGCCGGGCTTCGGCGCGGTCTCCCCCGGCGCGTACAACGCCCTGGTCACGAACCACGGCACCATCATGATCTTCTGGGTCGCGATGCCCGTGCTGATCGCCGGGTTCGGCAACCTGCTGATCCCGCTGATGGTGGGCGCGGACGACATGGTCTTCCCGCGGCTGAACCGGCTCAGCTACCAGGTGTTCCTGGTCTCCGCGGTCGTCATCATCTACTCGCTCTTCGTCCAGGGCGGCGGCTTCGGCGGCGCGTGGACGGCGTACCCGCCGCTGTCGGCGAAGGCGGGCTACAACCTCACCCCTGCGGGGGCCTCGTTGTGGGTCATCGCGGTCGGCCTGGAGTTCGTCGCCTTCCTCATGGGCGGCATCAACTTCATCACCACCGCGATGAACTCCCGCGCGCCGGGGATGAAGGCGTTCGACGTCCCCATCACGGTGTGGTTCATCGTCATCGCGTCGATCCTCTTCATGGCGTCCGTCGGCCCCCTGATCGCCGGCGCCGTCATGCTGCTCTTCGACCAGAACCTGGGCACCGGCTTCTTCGACCCGGGCCAGGGCGGCGACCCCGTCCTGTGGCAGCACCTCTTCTGGTTCTTCGGGCACCCCGAGGTCTATGTCGTGCTCTTGCCCGCCATCGGCATCACCGCCGACATCATGGCGGTGTTCGCGCGCAAGAAGCTCTTCATGCACAAGGTGGTCATCTACACGGCGATCGCGACCGGCGTGCTGAGCTTCTTCGTCTGGGCCCACCACCAGTTCATCTCCGGCATCGACCCGCGGATGGCGAACGTCTTCACGGTGACGACGGTCCTCATCTCCATCCCCATCGCGGAGATGTGTTTCGTCTACATCGCGACGCTGTACGGAGGCTCGATCCGGCTGACGACGCCGATGCTGTGGGCGCTCGCCTTCCTCTTCGAGTTCCTCATCGGGGGCGTCACGGGCATCTTCCTGGGCGCGTCCGGCGCGGACATCTACTTCCACGACACGTACTTCGTGCTCGCCCACTTCCACTACACCTTCTTCCCCATCGCCATCATCGGGACGTTCGCGGGCTTCACGTACTGGTTCCCCAAGATGTTCGGCAGGATGATGGACGAGCGGCTCGGCAAGCTGCACTTCTGGGGGACGATCATCCCCTTCAACCTGATCTTCCTGCCGCTCTTCGTGCTCGGCGCGGCGGGACAGCACCGGCGCATCTACGACTACACGAACTTCCCCGAGCTGGCGGTTCCGTGGATGCAGAACCTGCGGATCCTGGCCACGACGGCGCTCATCGTGATGCTCGCCTTCCAGGTGGTGTTCTTCTACAACGCGTTCAAGTCGGCCTTCGCCGGGCCCAAGGCGCCGCTCAACCCGTGGAAGTCGAACGGGCTGGAGTGGACGACCCCGAGCGCCGAGCCGGGCCACGGCAACTGGCCGCCGGACGCCATGCCCAACTGCTACCGCAACCCGTACGAGTACAGCGTGCCGGGGCGCGACACGGACTACTGGCCGCAGGACGAGCCGCCTGAGACCACCGACACGGAGGAGCAGGCCTGATGCAGGGCAAGCCCATTGCGACCTTGAGATCCGCCACCGGGATCCCGACCGGGAAGCTGGCGGTGTGGTGGCTGCTCGCCTCGGAGATCGTGATCTTCGGCGGCGTGCTC
Source organism: uncultured Rickettsiales bacterium (assembly GCA_964344575.1). Lineage (GTDB taxonomy): Bacteria > Myxococcota_A > UBA796 > UBA9615 > UBA9615 > JAAESI01. Next base: position 20,401 of record CAYFOA010000088.1, read on the forward strand.
GCCAGCTACCTCATGTTCCGGCTGCGGCACCCCGAGTTCGGGGACTTCGCGGCCCACACCGACTGGCGGATCGGCGCGATCAACACGCTGGTGCTCCTGAGCTCGTCACTGGCCGCGGTCCTCGCGCACAACGCGGCCGAGAACGGCGACGGCAAGAAGGCGGCGAAGCTGCTGTGGCTGACCGTCGCCGGGGGCGGCCTGTTCCTGGCCTTCAAGACCTACGAGTGGTCGGTCGAGATCGGCCACGGCTACACGATCATGGCCAACGGGTTCTGGAGCTTCTACTACACCGCCGCCGGCATCCACGCCTCCCACGTCATCGCGGGCATGTGCGTGATGGCCTGGGTGGCCCTGACCGTAGCCAAGGAGAAGGAGCTGCAGCGCGTCGAGCTGGTAGGGATCTACTGGCACTTCGTCGACGTCGTCTGGATCTTCCTGTTCCCGCTGCTCTACATCGCGAAGTAGGAGGGCGAGATGAGCGACCACGAGCATCACGGCCCCGAGCACTACTGGAAGATCTACTGGATCCTGTGCGGGCTCTTCGCCATCTCCGTCGCGGGTCCGCTGGTGGCGGACGCGGCGGAGCTGACCGGCGCGACGCGACTGTGGACGGTGCTGATCACCGCCTTCGGGGTGGCCTTCGTCAAGGCGTACCTCGTCTGCGCGAAGTTCATGCACCTCGAGATCGAGAAGCCGATCGTCCACTGGTTCCTGGGGACGGCCCTCGTCTTCATGGTCCTCTTCTTCGCCGGCACCGCGCCGGACGTGATGAAGGACGACGGCCACCAGTGGGTGAAGACGGCGGAGATCGAGTGGCACCAGACGTCGGCGAACTACCGCGCCAAGCACGGTGACGACGGCCACCACGGCGAGGAGTCGCCCGACACCGAGGACGAGTCCCATGGCGAGGGCGACGAGCACTAGCGGCGTGGGCCGCCTCCGCGTCGTCCCGCCTCCGCCCCGGCGGAAGCTGGTCGAGGACGCCGTGCTCGGCATGGCGCTCTTCCTCATGGCCGAGGTCATGATGTTCGCGGGGCTGATCTCGGCGTTCCTCATCGTCAAGAACGGCGTCGACGGCGGCATCTGGCCGCCTCCCGGGCAGCCGCGCCTGCCGGTGTGGGAGACCGCGCTGAACACCGGCGCGCTCTTCGCCTCGGCCGTGGTCCTGTGGTTCGCGTGGCGCTCGTTCCGCGAGGAGGGGGCGCAGTCGGCGCTCCGGAAGCTCGGCGTGGCCATCTTGCTGGGCGGCTTCTTCGTCGCCTTCCAGGGGATCGAGTGGGTCATGCTCCTGGGACAGGGGCTGACCATGCAGTCGAGCCAGCTCGGCGGCTTCTTCTACTTGATCGTGGGCTGCCACGCGGCGCACGCGATCGGCGCGCTGTACGGCCTCGTATGGGCCTACCGGAAGCTCAAGGAGGCGAAGCTGACGGGGGAATGGTTCGCCGCCGTCGCGCTCTTCTGGTACTTCGTCGTCGGGATCTGGCCGATCCTGTACTGGCAGGTGTACCTGTGATCGAGACGCTCGCATGCGCCGTCTGCTTCGACGCCACCGAGGCGAACCGGTGGGCGTTCATCTTCACGACGGTGTTCCTGTCGCTGCTGCCGCTGACGATGATCGGCGGGGGCGTCTGGTACCTGCGCCGCAAGGCGTTGCAGCAGGAGCGTGAGCTTCTTCCCTGACGGCCGCCTCCGGCCGCGCCTCGCGGGCACGGTCGCCATGCTGGTGGGCGTCGTCATCCTCGGGAACCTCAGCGCGTGGCAGCTTCGCCGTCATGCGTTCAAGAACCGCTGGCACGAGCAGGAGGTCGCCGCGACCGGCCTGCCCGCGGTCGAGGGGCTGCCCGACGACGCGCTCTTCCGCCAGGTCCGCCTCGACGGCCGCTTCACCGGCGGCGTGATGCTCGAGGGCGGACGCAGCCTCGGCCACGCGCCGGGGTACGGCGTGCTCCAGCGGTTCGTGCTCGCCGACGGGCGGGGCGTGCTCGTCGACCGCGGCGAGGTCGAGTCCATCGCGGCGGCGTCGGGCCTCGACGCGGCCACGGCCGTCGCGGGGCAGCTCCGTCCGCTGCCGGACACGCGCGACCGGGAGCCCGTCCCGGGGACGGACCCGCCGGTGTGGCCGCAGAAGTCGATGGTCGGCATCCACGCCCGGGCCGGGGACGTGCTCCCCGGGGTGTACGTGAAGTCGGGCGCGTCGCTGGCGGCGAAGCGGCGCTACGACTCGCTCCACTACGCCAAGCAGTGGGCCGCCATGGCCGTGATCCTGGTCGGCATGTGGGCGTTCGCGTCGTGGGAGCGGAGCTGATGGGCCACAAGGGGCCGCCGCCGGTGGACCGCGAGCCGAAGCAGCCCTGGGTGGAGCGGTTCGTCCTCCCGTTCGTCGAGGACAGCAGCCTCTGGCCGGTCCTCGCCGCCATCATCGGTCACGTCGCCGTGCTCATGGCGATGCCGATGATCAACGTCTGGCGGGACGGGGACCTCGTCTCCGCGGGCGCGTTGATCGTCCTCGCCGTCGGCCCCTGCGGCGCGGTGATGCAGTGGGAGTGGAAGAAGGAGCGCAAGCCCGGGCCGCTGACGTGGACCATCCTCATCACGTGGGGGACGGCGTTGGTGATGGCGTACGTCGCCGACCGGTTCGGCGTCTACTGAGCCGCGGCGACGGGCTCGGTCTCGACGATCTGGATCTCGATCCGCTCCCGCCGCACCCCGTCCCGATCCGGCTTGGTGTTGCCGAAGCCGACGGCCTCCAGGCGGGTGGGATCGACGCCGCCGGTGATGAGGAGCTTGACGACCTCCAGCGCGCGCAGCCGGGTCAGCTCCCGGTCGTCGTTGCGGCCGTGGCCGCCGACGCGGACGTAGCCGATCTCGGGGTGCTCGACGAGCAGGCGGGCGAGGTCGTCGAGCAGCGGGTAGCTCGCCTCCGAGACGCGCGTCACCCCCGAGAAGACGACCGGGCTGCTGAGCAGGATCCTCTTGCCGCGGACGCGGACCTTCGTGTCGCGGGGGCAGCCCTCGGGGACCTTCGGCTCGTTCCGGAGGCCCTGCACGTCGGGGCAGACGTCGGTGACGTCGGGGACCTCGTCGCCGTCGGTGTCCGTGTCGTCGGCGACCTCCAGCTCCACCCGGAGCGGGCGGCGGCTCCGCCCCGCCGGCGACGGCAGGGCGGTCGTCCACGTCAGCGTCGCGAAGCCGCGGACCACGGGGACGCCGAAGCTGGGGGTCAGCCCGCCGGAGGCGCCCGCGATCAGGCTCAGCGAGGCGGGGAGCTGGACGCGGGCGGAGGCCCCCAGCTCGAAGGGGGCGAGCGCCGCGGCGGGGGCGCCGAGGGCGAGGACGTCGGCCCTGCCCGGGCCCACCACGACCGCGCCGCTGAGCTCGAGCGAGGCGACCACGGGGACCCCCGGGACGGCCACCCCGACCGCGGCGCCGTACACGACCTCGTCGTCGGACAGCGCCCCGTTGCGGGTCGCCCCGGACGGGCTCACGCGGTAGCCGAGATGGACGGCCGCCCGGATCAGCGACCACCGGCCCGAGAACGCGGCCCGTCCCCCGAAGGTCGGGACGCTCCGCGAGAGCAGCACGGCGGGGCGGCCCGTGGGGACCGTCAGGAAGGGGCTGAGGACGACCCCGACGGGGGCCTCGTCCTCGTCGAGGAGGCGGAACCGGCCCGCGATCTCGAGGTCCCCTGTGGAGACGTGCGCCCCCGGGTCGACGTCCGGCACCAGCGGGCCGACGGCGGCGACCTGGAGGACCGCCATGGAGACGTCGACCTCCACGAAGCCGGCGACCCCCAGCGCGACGCGGAGCTGGGTGGCGAGGAGGCCGTCGACGAGGCCGCCGGTCCGGTCCAGCTCCAGGTTCGCGACCGACGCCGGACGGTGGGCGTAGTCGACGCCGAGCTGGAGGGCGAGGTGGCCGGCGGGGAGGAGGCGGGCGGCCTCGACGAACGCGAAGCCGTCGTCGCCCGCGGCGGGCCGGTACCGCTGGACGTCGAGGGTGGGGGCGGGGTGCTCGGCGTCCTGCGCCGCGGCGGGCGCGGCGGGGAGCGCGCAGGCGAGGACGAGCGCCGCGGTCCGGAGGGGCGTCATCGCCGCCTCCGGAGCGTCGCGAAGGGGAGGAGGAGGAGGGCGAGGACCGTCGCGGACCGGCCCGCGTCGCCGGCGAGGGAGGCGTCGCAGGAGCAGAGGGGGCCGCCCACCCAGAGGTCGACGTCGGGCGCAGCGGCGTCGTCGTGGGACTGCCCGCCGTCGTCGGCCGCGTCGTCGTCGTCGGCGGCGTCGTCGTCGTCGTCGCCG
>CAYFOA010000088.1:24880-27918 GCA_964344575.1 uncultured Rickettsiales bacterium
CATCATCCGCTGCGTCGTCGTCGTCGGCCGAGTCGTCGTCGTCGTCGTCTCCCGAGTCGTCGTCGTCGCCGTCCAGCCCGGGGGGCGCGCTCGGTCCCCCGAAGGCGCCGATGTCTGAGGGCGAGCCGTCGGCGTCGAGGACGGCCGGGTCGCCGGCGTCGATCAGGGGCGACCCCGCCGCGAGGCTGAAGTCGTCGTCGCACACGCCGTCCGCGTCGAACGCCGCGAAGCCCGGCTCGACGAACAGGTTCGACGCGTCGAGGGGCGCCAGCGCGCCGTCCGCGTCGCCCCCCGGGTTGTCCCACCAGGCGTTGTAGAGCGCGGACACGGCAGGGGCGCCGGCGCCGGCGTAGGCCGCCGCCGCCGGGCCGCTGGAGCCGGCGAAGTTGTTCCGAAAGTCGAGGGTCCCCGAGGCGTGGAGGACGGCGCCGAGCCCGCCCGCCGTGGTCTCCACGAAGGTGTTGTTGGTCACCGTCGCGGAGCCCCCGTCGGCCCGGAGGGCGCCCCCCAGGTCCCCCGCCGAGGCGAGCTGGAAGACGCTCCCGGCGACGTCGGCGGTGCTGTCGGTGAGGGCGAGCGAGCCGCCGTCCCCGGTCGCCGTCGCGCCGCAGCTGACGTTGCCCGTCCACGTCAGCGTGGAGTCCTCGAGGTAGGCGTCGCCCCCGCTGCCGGCGGCGTTGCCGTCGAAGGCGCTGGAGGTGACCGTGACCACGGACCCCGCCTCGGCGTAGACGGCCCCGCCCAGGTCCGCCTCGTTGCCGGAGAACGTGGTCCCCGCGATCGTCACGGTGGCGTTGCCGTCGACGTAGATCGCGCCTCCCGAGTTGCCGCCGTCGTTGTCCGCGAAGGTGCACCCGGTGACCGTGACGGCGCTGAGGTCGTCGACGTAGAGGGTCCCCTCGACGGTGGCGAGGCGGTCCTGGAAGGTGCAGTCGACGAACGCCGGCGAGGCCTCGGCGACGTAGGCGCCGCGGAAGTAGCTGCCGCCGAGGACGGTGGTGTCGCGGATCAGGGGCGAGCCGCCGCCCACGATGTGCAGGGCGTGGCCCTCCACGTCCTCGACCACGCAGTTCGTCACGGTCGGCGACGCGAAGCTCTCGATCGAGATCCCCCGGAGCCCCGTCGACTGCACCCGGAAGCCGGAGATCTCCGCCGCCGCGGTCTCCCCCGTGTGGAACACCACCCCCGTGCCGGAGCCGAGGATCGTGGTCGTCAGGGGCCCCGCGGTGGACTGCAGGAGGACGTCCTTCCCCCCGAAGTCGACCGTCTCGACGTAGATGCCCGGGCGGACGCTGATCGTGTCGCCGTTGGCGGCCGCCGCCATCGCCTGGCCGATCGTCGTGAACGCCCCCGGGGTGCTCCCCGTGATGTCCACGTCGTGCGTCGTCTGGGCGGACGCGGCGGCGGGCCCGGCGAGGACCAGGCACGCGATGAGGAGGCGGACGACGGACATCGCCCGCCTTATCGGCGCTCGCGCGCGAGTTCTTAGGTGGGCGGGACCCTAATCCGCGACGGTGACCGAGTCGGTCGCCGGGGGGCCCGTCCGGGTCTCGTCCTCGAGCTCCTGGACGGGGGTGACGGTGACCTCCCAGACCTCGCCCGGGAGCGTCAGGCCGACCGGCACCGTCGCGTCCGCCTCATCCGGGGCGGAGTCCCCGTCGACGGTCCAGGCGTACTCGTAGCGGAACCCCTCGGCGTCGAACGCGAAGGCGTGGGCGACGATGGCGACCTCCAGCTCGTCGCCGGGGTCGGGCGCCGACGGCACGACCTGGATCTCCAGCCCCTCCATCGACGGGAGCGGCGCCGGGCAGGCCGATAGCGCGAGGAGCGCCAGCAGGGGGAGCGCGCCGCGCATCTAGTTGTCCGGGGCTCCCTCGTTGATCCAGTCGCGGATGCCGTCGCGGACGTCCTGCGAGAGGCAGCAGCCGACCAGCGGCATCTGCGACCCGAAGCCGCCGCCGAGCGTGGACTGGGTGCCGTCGAGCTTGTGCATGACGTAGCTGGCGTCCGAGTCGCCCGGCTCGATCCGGTCCAGCGCCGACTCCGACGCGGGCGCGTCGACCCACACCGAGTAGAGCGTCGCCTGGTCGTTGTTGAAGGCGAACCCGGTGCTGTGGGCGCTGCCGCTGTGGCAGGAGCAGGAGGAGCTGATGATGTTCTCGAAGATGTGGGTGAACGTGTACTCGTCGAGGTCGCCGTCGCAGTCGTTGTCGATGCCGTCGGTGGCGTCCTCGGCGACGTCGGGGCTGATGTTGGCGTCGGTGTCGTCGCAGTCGTCGCCCCCGTCGCAGTCCGCGTCGACGCCGTCCCCGTCGAAGTCGGGGATGTAGTTCGGGTCGTCCTCGTCCTCGAGGGAGTCGCAGTCGTTGTCGGCGTCGTCGCAGATCTCGGGGGCGGCGCTGAAGACCGTGTCGTCCGTCTCGTCGCAGTCGCCCTCGCAGTCCGACTCGCCGTCGCCGTCGACGTCCACCTCGTCCGCGGGGAGGCCGCTGACGCAGTCGTTGTCGACGCCGTCGCAGACCTCGGTGTTGCCCAGGAAGGCGGTGTCGTCGCCGTCGTCGCAGTCGCCCTCGCAGGGGAACTGGCCGTCGGCGTCGAAGTCCTGCTCGTCGGTGGGGACGTTGAGGTCGCAGTCGTCGTCGATCCCGTTGCAGGACTCGACCTCCAGCGGGCTGATGTCGGCGTTCGTGTCGTCGCAGTCGCCGTCGCACTCGCTGACGGAGTCGCCGTCGTCGTCGACCTCGTCGGCGGGGATGACGTCGTCGCAGTCGTTGTCGACGCTGTCGCAGATCTCCGCCGCGCCGGCGTAGATGCTCGGGTTGTTGTCGTCGCAGTCGTCGTCGTCGTCGTCGGGGATGCCGTTGGGACCGCAGGTGGTGACGCCGTCGCCGTCCGTGTCGAACCCGTCGTCCACGGCGCCGTCGCAGGACTGGTCGATGCCGTCGCAGACCTCGGGGGCGCCGGGGTAGATGGTGTCGTCGGTGTCGTTGCAGTCGTCGTCGGCGGTGCCGACCTCCTCGTCGGGGCCGCAGATCGTG
>CAYFOA010000089.1:0-22850 GCA_964344575.1 uncultured Rickettsiales bacterium
AAGGAGCGGACCCCGACGGCCCCGGCGGCCGTCCGCGCGACCGGGGACGTCGCCGAGGAGCGCCGCGCCGCCGCCCGCCGCCCCCGCCGCCTCGTCCAGGTCAGGGAGAGCGAGGAGGAGCGGCGCCGGACCTACGAGATGGACCAGGTGGACGTCCCCGTGACGCCCGCTCAGCCGATCCGCCCCGTCGTCCGCGCCGGCGGGCCCCGCGCCTCCCCCCGCCCGTCCCGCCCCGCGCCCCCCTCCCCCGTCGTCGTCGTGCACCCCCCGCACAAGCAGCGCAAGCGCCCCAAGAAGGGGGACCAGGTCGAGGACCGCGCCGATCTGACGGACGAGTGGTTCCTCGACGACGACGAGGAGCTTCGCCGCAGGTAGAGTCGCGGCATGAGCCGACGGCTGCTGCTGCTGCTCGCCGTCGCCACGCTCGCCTCGGGGTGCGGGCAGGGGAGCAAGCAGCGCAAGTACACCGGCTACGAGCTCTACGCCGACGGCGGCGGCCAGCGCGCCTACCAGCGGGCGGTGCGACGCTGGACCCAGGAGATCCGCCTCTACGACAAGTGGGAGACGAGCCTGCTGATGAAGGCGACGCTCAAGGTCGCCCCCTTCCGCCGCGCCTGGACCTTCGAGTACGCGCGCCGGTACATCCTCCCCCAGGACGACTACGCGCTCCTGCTCCAGCGCGAGCTCGAGGACGCGCAGCGCTACCACGAGGTCCTGTTCGCGGCGTGGGCGGACGACACCCGGCGGGGCGACTTCGTCGGCACCGACGCCCCCTGGAAGGTCCGCCTCGTCGGCGACGGCGGTCGCAGCGTCGACCCCCTCATCCTCAAGCGCATCCGCCGCCCCACGACCGAGCTCCTGTCGCTCTACCCCTTCATCACCGCCCACGACCGCGTCTTCGTCGCCAAGTTCCCCACCCTCGGCCCCGACGGGCTCCCGCTCATCACCGAGCGGACCCGGGAGATCAAGCTCCAGGTCGCCGGCGTCGTCCACCGCGGCGAGCTCGTCTGGGACCTCCACGGCCCCTGATTTCGCACTTGCACATTGACGTTTGTGCATTCGCACAATAGCGTGCGCCCATGCTCGCGTGGTTTGCAGTCCTCCTGTACGTGGCGGTCGCCGCGTCCCTGGCCCTTCGCGGTCGCAACAAGACGGTAGACGTCGAGGCGTACGCGGTCGGCCGGCGGGATCTCCCCGCCGCGCTGGTCGGCCTCGCGCTGACGGCGCAGCTGACGTCGGTGGCCACCTTCGTCATCAACCCGGGCCTCGTCTTCCACTACGGCGTCAGCGCGCTCCTCGGCTACGGCGCCGCGGCGGGGCTCGGCATCACGCTCGGGCTGATCGTCTTCAGCGCCCGCTTCCGGCGGGTCGGCGCCTCGGTGGCGGCGTACACGCTCCCCCAGTGGATCGGCGCCCGCTTCGGGAGCGAGCGGCTGCGGAGCGCGTTCGCGGCGTTCAGCCTCGGCCTGGTCGCCTACGCGGTGCTCATCGTGGTCGCGCTGTCGCTGGTGCTCGGCAACCTCCTGTCGGTCCCCGCGCCGGCGGTGGCGGCAGCGCTGACGGCCTTCGCGGTGGCGACGGTGGCCCTCGGCGGCGCGACGGGCCACGCGTGGACGGGCGCGGTGCAGGCGCTGGTGATGCTGGCGGTGGCGGTGCTGCTCATCGGCTGGAGGCTCCCCTCGGTCTTCGACGGGACGCTGACGGCGACGCTGGCGGCGGCCGATCCGGCGCTCCTCGGCGTCACGAACCCGACCTCCCCCTGGTTCCGCAACCTGTTCGAGGTGTTCGTCTGCAACTTCGTGGTCGGCGGCGCGCTCGTCTGCCAGCCGCACATCGTGAGCAAGGTCCTCTTCCTCAAGGACGACCGGCAGGTGCGGACGTACCTCGCGACGGCGGTGATCGCGGGGACGGTGTTCCTGGGCGTGCTCGTGGTCGGGCTGTACGCGCGGGCGGTGGTGCCCGCGGACACGCGCATCGACCTCGTCGTGCCGGTGTTCATCGCGACGCAGCTCCCCGGGACGCTCCAGGTGGCGGTCGCGATCGGGCTGCTGTGCGCGGGGCTGTCGACGCTGGAGGGGATCCTGCTGGCGCTGGCGTCGATCCTGTCGGTGGACGTCCACCCCTGGTGGCGCCGCCGAACGGGCGCGGCCCCGACCCAGGCCCTGAGCTTCGGCCGCCGCGGCCTCGCCGTCGTCGGCCTCGCCACGACCGCGCTCGCCGTCTTCCAGATCGCCAACCCCACCGCGGGGACGGTCGCGATCTTCGCCCAGTACGGCGTCTACGGCCTCTTCACGGCGGCGTTCCTGCCCCTGTGCGCGGGCATGTTCACCGACCTCGACAGGAAGGCCGTGACGGCCGGTGTCGTGGCTGCGGTGGTCGCGTACGTCGGGCTCGGGGTCTTCGAGATCGGGGCGATGAGCAACAATCCGGCGTACCTGGCGACTTGTGGGATCGGGGGATCGATCCTGGCGGCCGGCTTGGTTCAGGTGGTCGATCTTCGGGTGGGCCGAGGTTGGCGCGGACCTTCGTTCTCACAGAAGGCGCGAAGACCCGAAGTGACACAAAGGGTTTGATTTGTTTGTTCTGTGGTTCGCTTCGCGAACCTTCGCGCCTCTGTGTTCCGGTCAGCGCGCTGCGAACCGCACCCGTCTCCCGCAGATCACCACTCCCGACGCAAGAGCGTGTCGCGCCTCCAGTTGGCGTCGTCCGTCTCGGGGCAGTCCAGGTTGTAGTGGAGCCCGCGGCTCTCCCGCCGCCCCAGCGCCGACCGGATGACCAGCTCCGCCACCGTGACGATGTTCCGGAGCTCGACGAGGTCCCGCGTCACGATGAAGTCCCAGTAGTACTCCCGGATCTCCTCCCGGATCATCTCGATCCTCGCCAGCGCCCGCTCCAGCCGCCGGTCCGTCCGGACGATGCCGACGTAGTTCCACATCAGCCGCCGGATCTCGTCCCAGGTGTGCGCGATGACGACCAGCTCGTCGCTGTCCCGCGCCTCGCCGGCGTCCCACGGGGGGATCTCGATCGCCGGCGCGGTCACCGCCCAGTCGTGCGCCTCCACCGCCGCCTCGGCCGCCCGCATCCCGAACACGGCCCCCTCCAGCAGCGAGTTCGACGCCAGCCGGTTCGCCCCGTGCAGCCCCGTGCAGGTGACCTCCCCGGCCGCGAGGAGCCCGCCGATCAGCGTCCGCCCCATCGCGTCGACCTTGATGCCGCCGCAGAAGTAGTGCGCCGCGGGGACCACCGGGATGGGCTCGCTCCGCATGTCGATCCCCGCCCCCATCAGCCGCGCGTGGATCCCCGGGAACCGCTCCACCACGAACGCGCCGTCCTCGTGCGTCATGTCGAGGTAGACGCAGTCGAGGCCGTGCCGCTTGATGCTCGCGTCGATCGAACGGGCCACGATGTCGCGCGGGGCGAGGCTCCCCCGGGGGTGGACGGCGTCCATGAACGCGGTCCCGTCGGGGAGCCGCAGGATCCCCCCCTCCCCGCGCAGCGCCTCGCTGACGAGGAAGTTCTTCTCCGCCGGGTTGTACAGGCAGGTGGGGTGGAACTGGACGAACTCCATGTTCGCCATCACGGCGCCGGCCCGGTACGCCATCGCCATGCCGTCGCCGGTCGCGAGGTCCGGGTTCGACGTGTAGCGGTAGACCTTCCCCGCCCCGCCCGTGGCGAGCAGCGTCACCGCCGCCTCGAACACGGCGACGCGCCCCGTCCGCTCGTCCAGCACGTAGGCCCCCAGGCAGCGGTCCCGCTGGCCCGGCATCCACCCCTCGGGGCCGCCCGGGCCGTACCGGTGCTCGACCTCCTCCCCCATCAGCCCGAGCCGCCGCTTCGCCCGGTGGCGGGCCACCCGCCGCTCGGTGATCAGATCGATCGCGACGTGCCCGTCCAACACCGTGATCCGCTCGTGGGCGTGCGCCGCGGTCAGGAGCGCGCGCTGGATCTCGCGCCCCGTGATGTCGCCCGCGTGGAGGATGCGCCGGTGGCTGTGGCCGCCCTCGCGCGTGAGGTCGTAGTCGGGGTGCTCGGCGTCCGGGGCCCGCAGGTCGAAGTCGACCCCCCACGCGATCAGCTGCTCCACCGCGCCGTGCCCGTCGGCGAGGATCTCCGCGACGCCGTCCCGGTCCGCGAGCCACGCCCCCGCCTCGACGGTGTCGTCGGTGTGCGAGTCCAGCGAGTCGTCCGGCGACCAGACCGCCGCGATGCCCCCCTGCGCCCAGGCCGTGTTGCAGACCTCGGCCTCCCCCTTGGCGAGGACGATCACCGTCCCGTGCTCGGCCACCCGGAGCGCGCACGACAGCCCCGCGATGCCGCAGCCGACGACGAGGTAATCGCTGGTGCGCGCGTCGCTCACGGGCGCGGATCCTACGCCTTGCTATCTTGGAACGCGATGCGCCTGCTGCTGCCGCTGCTGCTCCTGCTCCCCGCGACCACGCTCGCCGGCGACATCTACATGGGGACCGACAGCAACGGCGTCCTCACGTTCACCGACACGCCCCCCTCCGAGGGCGGCTTCGAGGTCTACTTCAAGGAGCTGGACGACCGGCCGTCGAACTGGGCCGCCATCGACAAGCGGCTCCTCAAGAAGAACCTCGACGCCTACGACGACATCATCCTCCGCGCGTCGGACCTGTACCTCGTCCAGCCGGAGCTCATCAAGGCGGTGATGCTCGTCGAATCCGGCATGAACCCCAACGTCACCTCGCCCAAGGGGGCGCAGGGGCTGATGCAGCTGATGCCCGCCACCGCCGAGAGCCTCGGCGTTCAGGAGGCGTACGACCCGAAGGAGAACGTCTTCGGGGGGACGCGCTACCTGCGGAAGATGATCGACCGGTTCACCGACCAGCGCCTCGCCCTCGCGGCCTACAACGCGGGCCCCGGGAACGTCGACAAGTACGGCGGCATCCCGCCCTTCGAGGAGACGCAGAAGTACGTGAAGCTGGTGCTCCGGTACCGCTCGCACTTCCTCGCCGAGCGGCCCGTCCAGGCCCGCTAGACGACCCCTACCACTCCGTCGGGCGCGTGTTGCCCGTCAGCTCCTTGGCGTCGGGGAGCAGGTTCCGCCCCAGCTCGCGGACCAGCCGGAAGCCGACGTGGGGGAACACCTCGCGAGCGAGGTGGCCGGCGCGGGTGCAGACCCGGCTGAAGTGGACGGGACGGGCCCAGCTGCCGCCGCGGACGGGGCGGAGGGTCATCTCGTCGTCGAACCAGCCGTCGCACCACTCGGACACGCTGCCGGCCATGTCCTCGACGCCGTAGGGGGAGCGGTCCGTGGACCCGAAGGTCCCCACCGGCTCCGGCGTGGGGCGGACGTGGCGGCTGTCGCTGCACTTGCAGAAGCCCGCGTCCTCCGCGTCGCCCCAGGGGAAGAACCGGCCGTCGACGCCGCGCGCCGCCTTCTCCCACTCGGCCTCGCTGGGGAGCCGGTAGAGCACGCCCTCGACGCGACCCCGCCACTCCGCGTAGGCCCGCGCGTCCTCCCAGGAGACGCCGAACACGGGCAGGTCGGAGGTCAGCCGGTCCCCCTCGCGCGTGACCTCGGGGAGCACGAACGAGCCGTCGTCCTCGAACCGGAAGTAGGCCTCCGCCTCGGCGGACTCGCGGGGCGCCCGGAAGCGCGCCAGCAGCGGGTCCTGCTGGGCGAGGTCGTTGATGAACTCGAGGTACTCGCCCATCGTGACGGGGCGGCGGGCGATGGCGAAGTCGCCGAGCTCGACCTGCTGCCGCGGCAGCGCGCCGAAGGCCCGCTCGTCGCCGCCCATCCAGAACGGCCCCGCAGGGACGTGGATGACGTCCGTGGGGAGCGCCCCCACGGGCAGCTGGTGGACGTGGAGGCGGACGTGCTCCATCCGGTCGACGAAGACCGGGATCGCGAGCTCGCGGAGCCCGTCCTTGCGGAGCACCAGGTGGTAGCTCCCCATCGCCACCTCGACCTGCAGCAGCGGCGTCGTCCCGAGGAACGTCGGCTCGACGGGGACGAGGACGTGGTCGTCGAGGCCGAGGCGGTGGAGCGTCGCGTCCACCCCCGGCGGGGTCGTCTCCAGGGAGAGGCGGCCGTTGCCGGCGAGGAACGTCGCGTAGGTGCCGTCGTCGTACTGCTCGACCAGCGCGCGGAAGCTCCGCTGATCCTTGAGGTCGCGGCGCGCCTCGGCGTCCCGGAACTGGTTCCAGTACAGCGCCGCCAGCCCCAGCCGGGCCTCGCGGTTCTCGCCGTCGTGGGCGAGCGCCTGGCCGTACGCGGTGAGCGCCGCGCCGAAGACGTCGATCGCCTCCACCTCGACCTTCCCGCACGCCTCCTGGGCGTCCCACAGCTCGCGCTTCCGGTCGAGCGGGTCCCACGGCTTGACCCGCGCCCGGAGCTTCCGGACCTCCCGCTTCAGCTCCCGCACCTCGGCCTGCAGCTCCTCGTAACGAGACGCCAGGGTGACCCCCTGGTGGACCCGCCGCGCCGCCTCCTCGCGCCGCTTGCTCCCCTCGAGGTAGTTCTCGATCTCGCCGTACAGCTCCATCGCGCCGGCGGGCCGCCGCCCCGGGTCCTTGCTCAGGCACCGGACGGCGAGGGCGTCCAGCTCGGGGGGGATGTTCAGGTGGGGCGCGCGCTTGCGCGGGGGGACGGGGGTGTCGAACGCGACGGAGCGGACGACCTTGCGGGGGTCCTTCCCCGAGAACGGCCGCCGGTGGGTGAGGACCTCGTAGAGGATGACGCCGAGGCTGTAGACGTCGGACCGCTCGCCGACCTCGTCCACCAGCCCGCGCGCCTGCTCCGGGGACATGTACGCGGGCGTCCCCTTGACCGTCCCCACCTGGGTGACGAGCTCGTCGTCGCCGGCGGTGACCGTCCGGACCGACGGCACCTTGTCGGTGTCCCCCGTACGCGAGATCTCGCCCATCACCTTGGCGAGCCCCCAGTCCATGAGCTGCACCTCGCCGAAGTCGCCGAGCATGATGTTCGACGGCTTGAGGTCGCGGTGGATGACGCCGCGGCTGTGGGCGAACGCCGTCGCCTGGCAGACGTCCTGGAGGATGCGGAGGAGGCGGAAGAGCGTGTACCGGCGCCGGTCGTCGGGGTCGCCGCGCTTGAGGCTCTTGAGGACCTGCTCGAGCGTCCGGCCCTCCACGAGCTTCATCGTGAAGTAGACCTCGCCGTCCTCGTCGTCGACGCCGAGATCGTGGACGGGGACGATGTTGGGGTGCTCGAGCTGGCCCGTGATCTGGACCTCCTCGAGGAACCGCGCGACCTCGCGGGACGTCGCCTGGAGCCCCTTCCGGAGCCGCTTCAGGGCGACCCGCCGGCCGATGTAGGCGTCCCACGCGAGGGTGACCCGCCCGTGGCCCCCCTTGCCGATCTCCTCGCCGAGCCGGTAGCGACTCTCGTCGCTCCGACGCAGCCGGTCGAGCATCTGCCGGGTGCCCTCCGCGCCGAGCCCGCTGGTGGACGGGCCGTCGGAGTCGCTGGAGTGGTCCTGCGCCATGCGGTCTCGGCTCCAAGGATACCCAAGAAGAAAGGGCCCGGTGGCTTGCACCACCGGGCCCTTTCGATGACCTGTCGGTCGACTAGTACACGTTGTTGGACGTGACCATCGTCGCCTTCTCGGCGCGGTTGCAGTTGTACTGCGAGTTCGCCGTATCACCGTCAACGTCTGCGACTCCGATCACCGTGAAGTCATCGGACGCGGCCGAGGTCGTCGAAGCGGTCTTCGTCGTGTTGTAGAGGCCACGGACCTTGCCGTCAGCCGTCCAGCCGAGGTTCTCGAAGCTCAGGTAGCCGCCGCCCGTGAAGTCGACCTGCGAACGACCGGGGAGCGTCGACGGCGTGTCGGACGCGCTCGTGAAGCTGTCCCACTCCGCGTGGTAGGCCTTCTGGGCCGTGCGGATGGCGTCGATGTTGGTCGGAAGCTCGGAACGCTTGGCGCGCAGCTGCATGGCCAGGAAGTTCGGAATGGCGATCGCGGCCAGGATGCCAATAATGGCGACGACGATCATGAGCTCGATGAGGGTGAAGCCCTTCTTCATGGTGATTCTCTCTCCGTGTGTAGTTGGAAGAAACAGGGACTGAAATCGCTTGCGGACGGCGATGTGTGCAGCCCCCGTGCCAACTACACGATCGAGCCTCCATCCAGCGTTTCCGAGCCAGCCTGACCCGAGCGGGCTGACGTGTTTTGTCACCGGCCCCGGCCCGCGGTGACGTTTTTTGTCACTTGTGGGTTCGTAGTATCCCCAAGGAGAGAGGGCCCGGTGGCGCACCACCGGGCCCTCTCGATGACCTGTCGGTCGACTAGTACACGTTGTTGGACGTGACCATCGTCGCCTTCTCGGCGCGGTTGCAGTTGTACTGCGAGTTCGCCGTATCACCGTCAACGTCTGCGACTCCGATCACCGTGAAGTCATCGGACGCGGCCGAGGTCGTCGAAGCGGTCTTCGTCGTGTTGTAGAGGCCACGGACCTTGCCGTCAGCCGTCCAGCCGAGGTTCTCGAAGCTCAGGTAGCCGCCGCCCGTGAAGTCGACCTGCGAACGACCGGGGAGCGTCGACGGCGTGTCGGACGCGCTCGTGAAGCTGTCCCACTCCGCGTGGTAGGCCTTCTGGGCCGTGCGGATGGCGTCGATGTTGGTCGGAAGCTCGGAACGCTTGGCGCGCAGCTGCATGGCCAGGAAGTTCGGAATGGCGATCGCGGCCAGGATGCCAATAATGGCGACGACGATCATGAGCTCGATGAGGGTGAAGCCCTTCTTCATGGTGATTCTCTCTCCGTGGGTAGTTGGAAGAAACAGGAACTGAAATCGCTTGCGGACGGCGAACCATGCAGCCGTCGTGCCAGTTTCGGCGTCACGCCTCCATCCAGCGTTTCCGACCGAGCCTGACCCGAACCGGCTGACGTGTTTTGTCACCGGACCCCGCCCGCGGTGACGCTTTTTGTCACTTGTGGGTTCGTAGGAGCCGGAAACGGAACGGCCCGACCGGGGGTGCCGGTCGGGCCGTTTCGGGGGCCTCTCCATCGATCTGCGTCGAGATCGACCCCTTCTGGAGCGTGGCCGCGCGGGTGTCTGACCTTCAAGCTCCGTGCCAGCCGGATCAGCGCGTGGGCTCGTCCAGGCCGATCTTCTGGAGGCGGTAGCGCAGCGAGCGGAAGGTGATGCCGAGCAGGCGTGCCGCCTCCTTCTTGACGCCGCCGGCCTCCGCCAGGGCGGACTCGAGGAGCCGCCGCTCGTACCGCTCCATCAGGGCGTCGAGGTCCGCCCCCGCAGGCCCCACCTCGGTGGGGAAGGACGGCCCGTCGGTCGCCGCCGCGACGACCTCGTCGGGGAGGCAGTCCGGGGTGATCTCGTCGGTCCGGGCCAGCGCGATGCCCCGCTGGATGGCGTTCTCGAGCTCGCGGACGTTGCCCGGCCAGGGGTAGGCGGCGAAGAGCCGCTTCGACTCCTCCGACAAGGTCATCCCGGGGCGGCCGAACTCCTCGCCGTACTTCTCCAGGAAGTGCTGCTCCAGCAGGGGCAGGTCCGACAGGCGCTGATGCAGCGGGGGGAGCTCGACGGTGACGACCTTCAGCCGGTAGTAGAGGTCCTCGCGGAAGCGCCCCTCGCGGACCTCCTCGGCGAGGTCGCGGTTCGTGGCGGCGATGATGCGGACGTCCACGGGGACCTCTTCGTGGCTCCCGATCTGCCGGATCTTCCGCTCCTGGATGGCGCGCAGCACCTTGACCTGGGTCTGCAGCGGCATCTCGCCGACCTCGTCGAGGAACAGCGTCCCCCCCTCGGCGGCCTGGAAGAGCCCCTCGGTGTCCTTCGCGGCGCCCGTGAACGCCCCCTTGCGGTAGCCGAAGAGCTCCGACTCGATGAGGTTCTCGGGGATCGCGCCGCAGTTGATCGAGCGGAACGGCTTCGCCTTGCGCGCCCCCTCGTAGTGGATCGCCTTCGCCACCAGCTCCTTGCCGGTGCCGCTCTGGCCGGTCAAGAGCACGTTGACGGGCGTGTCCTTGACCCGGTCCATGCGGTCGTAGACGTGGAGCATGGCCTCGCTCCGGCCGACCAGGTTGCCGTAGCCGAAGCGGTCCTGGAGCGCCTGCCGGAGCGACCGGTTCTCGTCCCCCAGCTCCCACTTCTCGAACGCCTTGGCGAGCGTGACCTTGAGCTCGTCGACGTTGAACGGCTTGGTGACGTAGTCGTACGCGCCGTCCTTCATCGCCGCGACGGCGTTCTCGGTCGTCGCGTAGGCGGTGATCATCACCACCTCGGTCTCGGGGTGGTCCGCCTTGACGCCGCGGAGGACGTCCATCCCGGACATGCCCTCCATGTTGAGGTCGGTGATGACGACCTGGGCGGGGTCTTCCGCCATGGCCGCGATCCCGTCCTCGCCGGACGGCACCGCCCGCACCGAGTAGCCGGCGCGCCGCAGGAGGTTCGTCAGGAACTGACGAAGGCTGAGGTCGTCATCGACGACGAGGACCTTCCGCCTGTTCATCCCTCGCCTCCGCCGCGGGCCGCCTCGGCTTCGCCCACTTGTCCGTGATCAACTCGTCGGTGGCGTCGACGTCGTCCGCGGGCTCCTCGTCGATCGGCAACCAGATCGCGAACCGCGTCCCCTCGCCCTGCTGCGAGCTCACCGTGATGACGCCGCCGTGAGCCTGCACGATGCGCGCGACGATCGCCAGACCCAGGCCCGTTCCGCCGGTCCGGGTGGTGAAGAAGGGGTCGCAGATGCGCCCCAGTTCCTCGTCGGGGATGCCCGCGCCGGTGTCCTCGACGAGGATCCGGAGCGCGCCCTCGCCGGGGAGCAGCATCGGCGCCCCGCCGTCGTCGCCGGCGCTCGCCCACGAGCCCACGAAGCTGTCCTCGGTGGGCGCCCCGAGGTCGTCGGCGGTCACCCGCTGCGTCGACAGGTGGAGGACGCCGCCGCCGGTCATCGCCTGGCAGGCGTTGTTGAGGAGGTTCCAGAAGACCTGCCGCATGCGGGCGTCGTCGATCCGGACGAGAGGGTCGTAGTCGAGGTCCGTCTCGACGATGATCCCCTCGCTCAGCCCCTTGGTGTTCACGAGCGCCAGCGTCTCCTTGAGGAGGCCGCCGATCTGGCCCGCCTTCAGCTCCGGCTGGTCGTCGCGGGTGAGCTGCAGGAAGTCGGTGACGAGGTGCCCCAGCCGGTCGGCCTCCCGCTCGATGAGGCCCATCAGCTCGTCGTCCTCCCGGCCGAGGTCGAGCTCGCTCCGGAGGACCTGGACCGAGCCGGTGATCGACGCCAGGGGGTTCCGGATCTCGTGCGCGATGGCGGCGCTGAGCCGGCCGACCGCGGCGAGCCGCTCCTCCCGCTCGAGCTGCTCCTCCATGAGCAGGAGCCGCGTCCGGTCCTCGAACACGAGGATGTGGCCGTCGACCTCCCCCTCGCTGTTCCGCATCACCGACGCGCCCACGCGCAGGTAGACGCGCTTCCGGTCCTTCCGCGTCATCCACCGCTCGAACGAGGGGCCGTGGTGCTGGCTGCTCTCGCTCCCCGCCTCGAGCAGCGAGGAGACGCCGCGGAGCACCTTCTCGACCGGCTCGCCGACGACCTCGGACGCGTACCACCGGAGGAGCTGCTCGGCGGCGCGGTTGAACGACGTGATGCGGCCCTGGGGGTCGACGGTGAGGAGCCCCGCGTCGAGGTTCTGGACGATGCGGCCGTGCATGTCCTGGAGGCGGTGGAGCGTGGTCGCCGTCTGCGCGAGGACGCGGCCGGTCTCGGCGTGCTTGCGGGACAGCGAGCCGGACAGGAACGCCAGCAGGTAGAAGCTGACGACGTGGAAGGCGACGGTGGAGAACTCCCGGAGGGCGTCGAAGGCCTGGTCGGGGAGGGCCACCGCGGCCGTCCCGTCCCCCGTCCAGGTCGGCACCACCCCGCCCCACGTGAGCGCGAGGCAGCCGAGGTAGGCGATCGTGTCGAGGGTCGCCACGGCGAGGCCGCCGCGGAGCTGGAGCAGGTAGCCGGCGCCGAGGACGTTGAACACGAAGAGCCACGTGAACATCGACTCCGACCCGCCCGTGAAGAGCAGGATGAGGCCGATGCAGGCGGCGTCGACGCCGAACTGCAGGTAGGTGAAGAAGACGAGGTTCGGCATCCGCTTCGCCACGAGGGCGTACAGCGCCGACAGCGCGTAGAGCGCGATGAAGATGGGGTACAGGGTGGCCAGCAGCTCGACCGGCCCCTCGCCCTGGAAGCGGAGGAAGAGGACGACGCCGAAGAGCGCGGTGACGGCGAAGAGCCGGAGCAGCATGGACCACTGCAGCTGGGCGAAGAGCGCCTCGTGCTCGCCGTGGACCGGCGCGGCGGGGAGGACCGCGGCCGGGTGCGAGGTCTGGATGCTAGATGCCCTAGTGTCCGCCGATGGTGGCCGACATCGTGAAGATCGGCAGGTAGAGCGCGACGACGAGACCGCCGACGACGACGCCGAGGAAGACGATGATGACCGGCTCGATCAGCGAGGTGATGCCGTTGACGGCGACCTCCACCTCGTCGTCGTAGAAGTCGGCGATCTTGCTCAGCATGGTGTCGAGCGCGCCGGTCGCCTCACCGACGTTGATCATCTGACAGACCATGGCCGGGAAGACCCCCGATTCGGCCAACGGCTCGGCGATCGTGCGGCCCTCGGAGATGGAGTCGCGGGTCTTCATGATCGCCTGCTCGACGACGAAGTTGCCGGCGGACTTGGAGCAGATCTCGAGGGCGTCGAGGATGGGGACGCCGGAGGAGATCATGGTGCCGAGGGTCCGGCAGAAACGGGCGACGGCGACCTTGCGGAGGAGGTCTCCGAAGACGGGCATCCGCAGCAGCGAGCGGTCCTTGAGTCTGGCCCCCACCTCGGTCTGGACGGCCTGCTTGAACAGCACGAAGAAGACGGCGCCGCCGACGATGGAGTGGAGGCTGTAGTTGACGCAGAAGTCGGAGATCGTGATGAGGATCTGCGTCGGGACGGGCAGCTCGGCGCCGACCTCGCTGAACATCTTTTCGAAGACCGGGACGACCTTCGTCATGATGACCGCGAGGATGAGCACCATGATGATGACGATCGCGATGGGGTAGACCATCGCGCCCTTCACCTTGCGCTTGAGCTTGCTGTTCTTCTCGATGTACGCCGCGAGGCGGTTGAGGATGGTGTCGAGGATGCCGCCGACCTCGCCGGCGGCGACGAGGTTGACGTAGAGCTCGTCGAACGTCTTCGGGTACTTCTTCAGCGCGTCGGCGAAGGTCGCGCCCCCCTCGACGGTCTCCTTGATGTCCTGGAGCTGGCTCTTGAAGGTCGGGTTCTCGACGTTCGACGCCTGGATGTCGAGGCACTGCACCAGGGGCAGGCCGGAGTCGATCATGGTGGCGAACTGCCGCGTGAAGACGACGAGGTCCTTCTCGCCGACCTTCGGCTGGAGGAACTTCGGCAGCGGGATCGAGAGGTCGGAGTTGAGGTCGAAGCCGCCCTTCTTCTTGACGGTCGTCGGCTTGATCTTCATCTCGCGGAGCTTCGTCATCACGGCCGCCTGGTTGGCAGCCTCGAGCTCTCCCTTGCGAACCTCGCCGGTCGCGGTGCGACCCTCGTAGACGAACATCGGCATGCGCTGTCTCTCCGCTCTTGCCGGGAAGGATACCCGAGGGGGGGGCCCAATTGAAGAACGTCCCCCGAGCAGGTAACCTCGCGAGCCGGATTTCGCAGCTGAGGCAGCTGAGGTTGGAAGGGGTCCATCCCGTGATGAAGCAGGTCTACCGAGGCGCCCTCGCAGCGCTCGTCGCGCTCTGCGTGGCGTCCCCGGCGTTCGCCGCCGAGATCCTCGAGGTCGCCCCGGACGCCGAGACGAAGGGCATCGTCCACATCGGGCTCCGGGACGCGGGCGACGCGGTCCCCGTCATCAAGGTCGACGACACCGAGGTGTCGGTCACGCAGCAGGGGCGCAGCAAGTCGGTCAAGTGGCAGCCGCTCTTCATGGTCGTCGACACGACGAACATCTCCGAGGAGCGGCTCGACAAGGTCAAGACGAACATCGGCGGGCTCGCCAAGCGCGAGTTCAACAACGGCAGCCGGCTCGTGGTGGTCTCGGACCAGCGCGGCGTGGGCGTCGAGGGGACCTCGGCCGACTCGGTGGCGGGCGCGATCAAGACGACGCTCGAGGCCTACAAGGTCATCCCGAACCCCGACCCGAAGGGCCGGAAGCCGCACTACTCGACGATCTCGCAGTTCCTCGGGCGGCGCCTCGCGAACGTCCCCCTGGCCAAGGCGAAGCCGTGGGCGCTGGTCTTCAGCAGCCTCTGCGTCAGCGCGGACGACAAGCCGGAGCAGTCGCTCAAGGGCTTCCCCGGCCCCATCCGCTTCCTGGTGTGGGACGCGGGCCTGCCCGACAAGTGCAAGCAGAACCGGGAGCGCTGGTTGGGCGAGCTGAGGGAGCTCCGGCCGGACATCGAGGTCTACAACCTCGACGACCCCGCCCAGTCGGACAAGGTCAACGCCGCCCGGCAGGGCCGGACGGACCTCGACGACTCGATCCTCACGTTCAGCGGCATCCCCTACAAGGGCGGCCTCATCAAGATCGACGTGGAGCTCCCCGGCGCGGACCCGTGGACGAACACGTGGAAGGAGGAGGCGCTCCCCGACGAGTGGTTCCGGCAGGCGCGGATGGAGCGGTCGGCGCAGGTCCGGATCTGGGCCGCGATCGGCTTCGGCATCCTCGTGATCCTGGTGATCATCGGCGCCATCGTGCGCGCCCGGCGGGGCGGCATGGAGGTCGCGAAGTGGGAGGCGGTCGGCGAGGCGGAGGACCTGTCGACGTCGATGGACCCGGACGCGTGGAACGCGACGATCTTCCAGCTGACAGGCGCGATGCCGGCGCTGAAGGAGGTCCGCGAGGCGGCCCAGCTGGGTCCGGCGGCGGGTGCCGCGGCGAAGCCGACGACCCCGGACGAGGAGGCCACGAAGGCGGACGAGAAGGCGCCGGTGCTCGAGGAGGAGCCGACGGAGGCTGCCGCCGCAGCGGGCGAGGCCGCGGCGCCCGCAGCGCCGATGACCCCCGAGGGGGCCGAGGAGACGGCGGCGGTCCCGTCCGGTGCGGCCGCCGAGGCACCTCCCTCGACGGGCATGACGGTGGCGATGCCGGTGCTGGACGACGGCACGGGCTACGAGGCGGACACGCCCTTCGAGATCGGGGTGCTCCTGGGCGGCAAGCCGGTGGCCCGGAAGACGAAGAAGTTCCGCAAGGTGTTCAGCATCGGCCGCGCGACGGACAACCGCGTCGTCATCCAGAAGGACGACACGGTCCACCGCTACCACGTGGTGGTCCGCCCGGCGATGAAGGGCAAGGAGTGGTGGCTCGAGGTCAGCCCGACGTCGACGAACCGCACCAACCTCAACGGCAAGGACCTCCGCCCCGGCGGCCGCTACCGCCTCCCCGCGAGGTTCCGCCTCCAGCTCGGCGAGGCCACCGAGGTCCGCGGGCGACTGTCGAAGGGCTAGCGAGCGAGCGTTTCGGCGCCGTGCCCGGCCGGGGGTAGGGTCGGGGGGTGTTGCGGGTTGTTCTGGTCTTGGCCGCGATGTCCCTGCTGGGGGGGACCTGTTGTGGCGACTGGGAAGACGCGGACGTGGAGATCGCGCCGATCGACGACGTGAAGGTCGCTCTGTTCCACTGCCAACGGGACCCGTTGACGGGCGAACTGGTCAACCCGGCCTGTGAGCCATCCCCCCCGATCTCGTTCGAGTTGCCCGTTCAGGTCGTGCACGCGGAGAGCGGAAGGGCCCTGTGCGGGGTCGAAGTGAACGCGGAAGTCGGCGAGGGGCGCGTGGTGCCCGAGGTCTTGGAGGGGCGTCAGATCTCCGACGAGGAGGGTTGGGTCACGTTCGAGGTGGAGGTCGCCCTCGGCGACTACTGGTCGATGAGCGAGGGAGCTGTGCTCGTGACCGCGGGGGAGGACGGTATCTACGTCGTGATCCAGCAGTGGCCCTGACGACGCCCGTCCCCACAGGGCGCCCTGCCTCCACCGGCAGGCCCCAGATTCCGGCGGAGTGATGCATCGGCGGCTCCGATCTCGGCTTCGGCTACGCCTCACGAGTGGTGAGCTGGCACGTGCCGTAACGGCAAGCCGATCGGTCGACCCTGGAGGATCGCCTCTCCCTTCGATCCGGTGAGGCGTCGCCCCGGCCGCGGACACTGTCCCCGTTGGATCGGTGGATCTGGACGTGGGGAGCCGCGGCGGGAGCAGGGCGCCACCGGTCAGCGCTCGGCCCGTGGGGGACTGGTGGCCTGAGCTAGCCTGGGTCCATGGGTCGGACCGTCCTCGTCCTCGCCGCGTTGTGCATGTCGGGAGCCACCTGCTGTGGCGACTGGGAGGACCCGGACGTGGAGATAGCCCCGCTCGAGAGCGTGAAGGTCGCGCTGTTTCACTGCCAGATCGACCCGATGACGGGCGAACTGGTCAACCCCAACTGTGAACCCATGGATCCGATGACCTTCCCGCTGCGGGTTCAGGTCGTCCACGCGGAGAGCGGAGCGGGCCTTTGCGGGGTCGAGGTGCACGCCGAGTCCTACGAACAGGCCATGGTGCCCCGCGTGGTGCCCCGGGCCCTGGAGTCGCCTCAGATCTCGGACAAGGACGGTTGGGTCACGTTCGAAGTGGAGGTTGCACTCGGCGCCTATCTGTCCCCCTACTCAGGAGCGCTGCTCCTGACCGCCGCGGAGGAGCAAACCATACTCTGGATCCAACCGGGGGCCTGACGAGTGTGTCGTCCAGGGGTCAGCACCCCTACCCTGCGCCGCGGTAGGCGCTCGACCTCATGTTGCGGGCGCCCTGGGCGATCATCGTCTGAAGCTCGTTCGGCTCGGGGGCGCGGGCGAGCGCCATCTCGAGGGTGATCAGCTCCTGCGCGTGGAGGTCGAAGAGGGCCTGGTTCATCGTCTGCATCCCCGTCTGAACCGGCGCGAGTGCCAGATCAACGTCCGCCGGAGCCGCACGGCAGCCTCGTCTCCATCCGGAACGGGCGCGACAAGGTGCAGGTGACGCGGCATCCGGACGGCGGCAACCGCCTCGGGGAAGCCCTCCCGGAGCCGCCCCCACAGCCACGCCGCCGCTCCGCCTCGAGCAGTCCCGGACGGCCGGACGCGACGCTCGCGGTGAGGTGGACGAACCCGGTCATCCCTCCTTGGAGGTACCAGCGCAGAAGACACTACGAACGGACGAGCCAGGCACGGTGTTCGGTTCGTCTGGTGACCCGAAACCCGCCCGTGGCTCGCGCGGACAGAGAGCCCGTCACGGTCGCGCCCCGCTCTCCAGGGTAGGCTGGGTCGTGTCCCGGATCGTCCTCATCCTCGTCGCGATGTGCACGTTCGGAGCCACCTGTTGGGGTGGCTACGACGACGCGGACGTGCGGTTTGCGCCCCTCGAAGACGTCAAGGTCCCCTGGTACTTCTGCGAAATCGACCCCCTCACGGGAGCGCCGCTGAACCCAGACTGCGAGCCCCCGCCGCCGGTAGAGGTCGAGGTGGCGGTGCAGGTCGTCCACATCGAGAGCGGGGTGGGGCTGTGCGGGGTCGAGGTCCACGGAGAGGGCACGGGCGGTGGCGAAGTCCGCGTCCGTGCCACCCCCCTGACTTCGGACGAAGACGGCTGGGCTACCTTCGAACTGGAGGTCACCTTGCCGGGACCCGCCGCTGGCACCAGCTCCGAACCGGCACTGCGATTGACGGCCGGCAACGACACGATCGCAGTGACCTTCCAGGCGGGCTCGTGACCGGAGCCGCGGGAACCGGGAGTCCCGAGGTCGGGTCGACGACGCTGCGAATCGTCTTTGCTCTCGCTGCGTTGTCGCTTCTGGGAGCCGCGTGCTGCGGCGACTACGACGATTGGGAGTTGGGGCTCGTCGCGGACGACCTGGAGGTCCCCTGGATCGGCTGCCCCTGCTGGGGGGGACCGCCGGACCCCGAGTGCCCCGACCCATCGCCCGTAGTGATCGACCTGGAGGTCGTGGTGGCCGACGCTCAGAGCGGGGACGGCGTCTGCGGTGTGGAGGTCGAGGCCGAGTCCTACTACCCCGACGGGCTGTACGTCATCGAGACGCCCCGACTCTCCGACGAGGACGGCCGGGTCGAGTTCGAGCTCCTGATCACCGAGTTCCCCGTCGACGCCAACACCTGCCTGGCCTTCGAAGTCCCGGTGTTCCTGACTGCTGGAGATGCCGTCCATGCCGTGCGAGTCGTTCCGCTGAACCGCGCGGAGTAGTCGGGATGAGCCGACGTCGGGGGACGTCGGACCTGATGCCTGCGTTAGCCTGGGTCGATGACTCGGACCGTCCTCGTCCTCGCCGCGCTGTCCACGCTGGGAGCCACCTGCTGTGGCGACTGGGACGAAGCGGACGTGGAGATCGCCGAGATCGAAGACATCAAGGTTCCCTGGTTCGACTGCCAGATCGACCCCCTCACGGGAGCGCAGGTCGACCCGGACTGCGAGCCCCCGCCGCCGGTCGAGGTCGAGCTCCCGGTCCAGATCGTGGACGCCGGGACTGGATCGGGTCTCTGTGGCGTCGACGTTCACGCCCGAGGTTTCGAGGAGGAGGAGATCCGCGTCCTCGAGACGCCTCTGATCTCGGACGACGATGGACGGGTGACGTTCGTCGTCGAGGTCATGACCTTCTTCGATCACCAGGCCGGAACCGATGTGGAGTCATCGGTCCTTCTGACCGCCGGGGACCATCAATTGGTCGTGGTGGTCTACCCGGGCTGACCGAACGCCGACGGCGACCTGCCGACCGCAGCACCCCTACCCCGCGCCGCGGTAGGCGCTCGAGCGCATGTTGCGGGCGCCCTGGGCGATCATCGTCTTGAGTTCGTTCGGCTCGGGGGCGCGGGCGAGGGCCATCTCGAGGGTGATCAGCTCCTGCGCGTGCAGGTCGAAGAGGGCCTGGTTCATCGTCTGCATCCCCGTCTGGGCCTGGCCGATCTGCATCTGCGAGTAGAGCTGGTGCGTCTTCTCCTCGCGGATGAGGTTGCGGATGCCGGGGGTGGGGATCATCACCTCGCACCCGCACACGCGGCCGGGGCCGTCGGCGCGGGGGATCAGCATCTGGGAGACCACCCCCTCCAGCACGAAGCTCAGCTGCGTCCGGACCTGGGTCCGCTGGTAGGGCGGGAAGACGTCGATGATGCGGTTGATCGTCTGCACCGCCGAGTTGGTGTGCAGCGTCGCGAGCACGAGGTGGCCCGTCTCGGAGACCGTCAGCGCCGCCTCGATCGTCTCCAGGTCGCGCATCTCGCCGATGAGGACCACGTCCGGGTCCTCCCGGAGGACGTACTTCAGCGCGTCCCGGAACGAGTGCGTGTCCGTCCCCACCTCGCGCTGGTTGACGACGCTCCGCCGGTGCTCGTGGAGGTACTCGATCGGGTCCTCGATCGTGAGGATGTGGAGGCCCGCCTCGTGGTTGATCTGGTCGACCATCGAGGCCAGCGTCGTCGACTTGCCCGAGCCCGTGGGGCCGGTGACGAGGATCAGGCCGCGCGGCTTCCGGGCGAGCTCCCCGAGCAGCGGCGGCAGGCCGAGCTCCTCCAGCGAGGGGACGCTCGTCGAGATCGCGCGGAACGCGCCCGCGACCGCCCCCTTCTGCCAGAACAGGTTGACCCGGAAGCGGCCCAGGCCCTCGATGCTGAGGCTGAGGTCGAGCTCCCGGGTCGTGTCGAACCGCTCCCGCTGCTCGTCGCTGACCATCTCGCAGCACAGCCGCTCCGTGTCGGCCGGGGTGAGGGGATCGGTCTTGATGCGGAGGAGGTCGCCGTCCACCCGGAGGATCGGGGGCGACTTGGCCGTGATGTGCAGGTCCGAGGCGCGCCGCTCGTGCATCGTGCGGAGGAGGCGCTCGAGGGTCAGGTCGGCGGTGTCCACCCGTTGTTCGACTAGTCTTCGGCGGTCATGCGGGCGACCTCGTCCAGCGTGGTCACGCCCTCACGGAGCTTGTTGATCGCCGACGCGCGCAGCGTCTGCATGCCCTGGCGGATCGCCTCCCGCTTCAGCTCCAAGGTCGAGGCGCCGTTGAGGACGAACTCCCGCAGCTCCTCGGTCATCGTCATGATCTCGTAGACGGCGATGCGGCCGCGGTAGCCCGTGCCGTTGCACGTCCGGCAGCCCGAGCCCTTGAAGACCGTGACCTCGTCGACCTCGTCGGGGTGGACGCCGAGGTCGAGCAGCACCTGGGGCGGCACCTCGACCGGCTCCTTGCAGTCCTGGCACATCTTCCGGGTGAGGCGCTGGGCGCCGATGAGGACGACCGACGCGGCGACGAGGAACGGCTCGATGCCCATGTTCAGCAGGCGCGAGACCGACGACGGGGCGTCGTTGGTGTGCAGCGTCGAGAGGACGAGGTGGCCGGTGAGCGCCGCCTTGATCGCGATCTCCGCCGTCTCGAAGTCCCGAATCTCGCCGACGAGGATGATGTCCGGGTCCTGCCGCAGGAACGACCGCAGCGCCGAGCTGAAGTTCAGCCCGATGTCGTCGTGCATCTGGACCTGGTTGATGCCGAAGAGGTTGTACTCGACCGGGTCCTCGGCGGTGGAGATGTTCACGTCGGAGCGGTTGAGCTCGGACAGCACCGAGTACAGCGTCGTCGTCTTGCCCGAGCCCGTCGGACCGGTGATGAGGATCATCCCGTACGGCGTGTGGATCGCCTTCTTGAACGTCTCGAGCGTCTTCTCCTCGAAGCCCAGCTTCGTCATGTCGAGCGGGAGGTTCGACTTGTCGAGCAGCCGGAGGACGATCTTCTCGCCCCACAGCACGGGCAGGACGGAGACGCGGAAGTCCATCTCCTTGTTCTTGCCCATCTTGAGCTTGATGCGCCCATCCTGGGGGAGCCGCCGCTCGGCGATGTCGAGCTGGCTCATGATCTTGATGCGGGACGTGATCGCGTGCTTCAGCTTCACCGGCGGCTTCATCACCTCGTACAGCATCCCGTCGATGCGGTACCGGACCCGGAGCTGCTTCTCGAACGGCTCGACGTGGATGTCCGACGCGCCCTTCCGGATCGCGTCGAGGAGGATGAGGTTCACGAGCTTGATGACCGGGGCGTCGCCCGCGGACTTCTCGAGGTCGAGCTCGTTGATGTCCTCTTCGGCGTCGACGATGTCGACTTCGTCGTCGTCGAAGTCGAGCATCACGTCGTCGAACGTGACGTTGGACGTGTAGTACTTCTCGACCGCCGCCTCGATGGCCTGCTCGGACGCGACGACGACCTCGACGTTGTATCCGGTGAGGAACTTGATGTCGTCGATGGCGAAGATGTTCGACGGGTCCGCCATCGCCACGATCAGCGTCGACCCCGTGCGGTTGACGGGGATGACCTGGTGCTTGAGGACGACCTCCTTGGGGATGAGCTTGATGATGTCCGGCTCGATGTCGAACTCGTTGAGGTCGATGCTCGGGACGCCGTACTGCTTGCTCAGGAACGCGGTGAGCTCGTTCTCCTCGATGAAGCCCATCTTCGTGAGCTGGTAGCCGAGGCGGCCTCCCGCGGACTTCTGCTCTTCGATGGCCTGCTGGAGCTGCAGGGGGGTGATCAGCTTCTCGCGGAGGAGGAGTTCGCCGAGGCGGCCGCTGCCCGATGCCATGTGTGCTCTCCCTGGGACTTCTGTCCGGCTGCCGAGGGTACCACGGGGCCCGCGGTCGGATCGCGGCTCCGGAGGCGCGCCGCTCAGGCGTCGTAGAGCGCCGACAGGGCCGCGGCGTGGGCCGCGGGAGCGTGCGCCTCGAGGGCCTCCCGGGCGCGGCCGAGGGCGGCGGCGCGGGCGGCGGGATCGCGGACGAGGCGGAGCGCGGTCTCCACCAGGGCGACGACGTCCTCCACGGGGACGGGCGTCGCGAGGCCGGTGTCCGCGAGGCCGCCCACCGCGAACCCGACCAGCGGCGTGCCCACCGCGGCGGCCTCCAGCGCGACCATGGGGAGGCCCTCGCGGCGGGACGGCATCAGCACGACGTCGGCGGCGTGGAGCAGCGCGGCGGCGGCGTCGCGGGCGCCGAGGAGGCGGACGTCGGCCATCGCCTCGACCCCGGGGGCGAGCGAGCCGGCGCCGGCGACGTGGAGCACGGCCGCCGCGGACCGCGACTGCAGGCCGGCCTGGACGGCGGCGAGGAGGTCCGCGCCCTTCTCCGGCTCGAGGCGGCCGCAGAACAGGAAGCAGCGGTCGGCGGGGCCGAGGGCGAGGCGGCGGCGGGCGAGGTCCCGGTCGGGGAGGGCGTCCACGAAGGCGGCGGCGTCCAGGCAGTTGGGGACGACGGTCACGGGGGCGTCGTCGAGCGCGGCGGCGGCGGCGGGGTGGACGGCGACGACCGCGTCGACGGAGCGGAGGAGGCGGCGGGCGGCGCCGACGCGGCGGCGGTCCCGGTCGTCGTTCTCGACGAAGCCGTGGTTGGTGTGGACGTGGCGCGCGCGGGCGACGCGGGCGGCGGCCCGACCCCACAGCAGCGCCCGCTCGCCGTGGGTGTGGAGGACGGCTCCGCGGCCGAGGGCGCGGAGGGACCGGGTCAGGTCGGCGACCGCCTTGGGCGCGACGGCCGTGTCGGTCGTCCGCGTCTGCACCGGGATCCCGCGGGCGGCGAGCCGCTCGGGGACCACCGACTCCGACACGCGCCGGCCGATGGCGAGCCACGCGCGCGCGTCGATGCCCGCCGCCCGGAGCGCCGCCAGCGACTCCTCCATCGACCGCGGCGCGCCGCTGAGCTCGCCGGGCCAGGCGAGGGCGTGGAGGACAGGGGGCATCGCGGCGGAATGTAGTGCACTGAGGCGCGGGCTGTCCCGGTAGAGGGGGCGGTCGCCTGGACCGAACCCGGCAACATCGGCGGTGTTCGCGACTTCGGTGCCCCAGGGAGGCACCCAAC
>CAYFOA010000089.1:22950-27845 GCA_964344575.1 uncultured Rickettsiales bacterium
AACCCGGCAACATCGGCGGTGTTCGCGACTTCGGTGCCCCAGGGAGGCACCCAACTCGGCAACATCGGCGGCGTTCGCGAGTTGGGTCGATCGCGTACCGCGACGCGACAGCCGGGACGGATCCCGTCCCGGGTGGGTGGTAGCCGCGCCCGCACGACTGTTCTGATCAGGACGACACGAACGCGACGAGGCGGGCGGCCTGCTCGTCCCAGGCGGGGACCGCGGCGGACGGGAGCGCCGGCGCGGCGACGGCAGCGCGGCGAGCCGCCTCGGCGAAGGCGGCGGGTGTGTCGGCGAAGGCGACGCCGGGGCGCCCGCCGGCGATCCGGACCAGGTCGGGGAGGGACGTCGAGATCACCGGCGTGCCGCTCGCGAGGTACTCCGGCAGCTTCAGCGGCGACAGCGAGTCGGTCCACGGGGAGCGGGCGTAGGGGAGGAGGAGCGTGTCGGCGGCGGCGAGCCAGGCGGGGAGCTCGGCCCAGGGGACCTCCGGGAGGTGGACGACGGGGTCGGGGACGGGGACCGTCGCGCGGCCGAGGGCGACCACGTGGCCGTCGAGGCCGGCGAGGAGGCCGAAGTCGACGCGCTCGTCGATCTTCCCCGCGAAGAGGTGGACCGGCCGGCCGTCGGCGGGGAGCGCCGCGGGGCGGGGGCCGGGGTCGGCGAAGCGAGCGACGTCGACGCCGTGGGGGAGCAGGAGGCGGCGGCCGCCGAAGGAGGGGACGTCCAGCTGGGGGCCGGGGAACACGAGCCCGCCGGCCCGCTCCAGCAGCGTCCGCTCCCGCTCGGCGACCAGCTTGTGCGCGTAGCCGGGCCACAAGGCGAAGTCGTCGACGCGGTAGCAGGTGGCGGACTCCTCCCCCAGGCGACCGACCACGCCCGCGCCGACGGGGACGGAGACGAGGAGGTGGGGGGCGACGATGCCCAGCTCGTCCATCTTGCGGCGGACGGCGGCGGCGAGCGCGGCCTCGGGCCGGGGCGGGACCGGCGGGGCGAACCGGGTCAGGCGCGGGGGCGGCTCGACCCAGGGTGCGGCGACGTCGGCCCCCGCCCAGGCGCGGACCTTCTCCACGGTGCGGCGGACGTCGGCCACCGACGGCCGCGGGAGGCGCATTCCGAACGTCTCCACCCAGAGGACGGCGCGGTCGAGCGCGAGGTGACGGAACAGGTGCTGGCTCGACGACGGCCACCGCCCCCAGTCGTCGGACAGGACCACCCAGGGGCGAGGCTCCGGTGCCACGAGCCCAACATAGTGGTTATCTTCCGCCCGTGACCGCCCGCCCCCTGCTCGTCGCCGGCCCCTGCGCGCTGGAGTCCGAAGACCTCGCGCTCCGCGTGGCGGAGGCGATGGCGGCGACGGCGGCGCGGCACGGGCTCCGGTTCGTGTTCAAGGCGTCGTTCGACAAGGCCAACCGGACGTCCCGCGACGGGTTCCGGGGGCCGGGCGTCGCCGAGGGGCTGGCCATCCTCGACCGCGTCCGGCGCGAGCTCGGCGTCACCCTGCTGACCGACGTCCACGAGCCGGGGCAGGCGAGCACGGCGGCCGAGGTGGCCGACGTCCTCCAGGTCCCGGCGTTGCTGTGCCGGCAGACCGACCTCCTCGAGGCGGTGGGCCGGACCGGGCGGACGGCGAACCTCAAGAAGGGGCCCTTCCTGACGCCCTGGCAAGCCCCCGCCGCAGCCGCCAAGCTGCGCGAGGCGGGGGCGCCGGAGGTCTGGATCACGGAGCGCGGGACGACCTTCGGCCACGGCGACCTGGTGGTGGACTTCCGGGGGCTCGTGGACCTGCGCGCCGCGGGCGCGACGCTGCTCTTCGACGCGTCCCACGCAGCCCAGCAGCCGGGCGCCCACGGGGACCGCAGCGGCGGCCGGCGGGCCTGGATCCCGGTGCTCGCGGGGGCCGCGGCGGGGGCCGGGTTCGACGGGCTCTACCTCGAGGTCCACCCCGACCCCGACTCCGCGCTGTCGGACGCCGAGACCCAGTGGCCGCTTCAGGACGCCGACCGGCTGATCGGCCGATTCGTCCGCCTCTGGGAGGCGGCGCGATGACGAGGCCGGTGCGTACGCTGCTGCTGTGCAGTCGCCCGCCCTGGCCCCGGCGGGGGGGCGACCGGGTCCGGACCTTCCACTTGGCGCGGGCGCTGGCGTCGATCGGCGAGGTCGACGTGGTCGCGCTCCGCGGGGCCGACGAGGACGAGGCGGCGATCCGGGCGGGGCTGCCGTTCGTGCGGCGGTGGTGGCTGCCGGTGCTGCGGCGTCCCGCGGCGGCGGTCCGGACCGCGGGGGCCCTGCTGGACGCGCGGGCGCTCCAGCAGGCGGTCTACGACGCCCCCGAGGCACGGGCGGCGGTTGCCGAGGCGCTGGACGGGGGCGCGATCGACGTGATCGTCGCGCACCTCGTGCGGACGGTGCCGTGGGTCCCCGCCGACTCCCCTCCCCTGGTCGTGGACGTGCAGGACGCGCTGTCGGCGCAGTACGAGGCGTCGAGGGGCCGGGGGCGGGGGTGGCGCGGGCTGGCCTACTCCGTCGAGCGGGGCCGCATCGGGCAGGCCGAGGCCGCCGCGGTGACCCGGGCCGACGTCGTCTCCTTCATCGCCGACCGGGATCGGGAGCAGGTCGTCAACGGCGATCCCGTACGCGCCGTCATCGCCCGCGCGGTCATCGATCTCGACCGCTTCGGCGCCGACGTGGAGCCCGAGCCGGGCGTCATCGGCTTCCTGGGGAACCTCCGCTCCGCCAGCAACCGCGACATGGCCGTCCACATGGCCCGCCGCGTCCTCCCCCTGGTCCGGTCGGCCCGCCCCGAGGCGACGCTCCGCGTCATGGGCGTGGAGGCCGGGCCGGCCGTGCGCGGCCTCGGGAGGCTCCCCGGGGTGACGTATGTCGGCCCCGTCGAGGACGCCGCTGCGGAGCTCGCGCGATGCGCGCTGACCGTCTGCCCCCTCCGCTTCGGCAGCGGCGTGCAGAACAAGGTCCTCGAGTCCCTCGCGGCCGGGACGCCGGCCGTCGTCACCCCGGAGGCCGCCGCCGGCCTCGGTCCCCGCGCCGGCGACGCGATCGCCGTCGCGCGCCTCGATCGACCCTTCGCCGACGAGGTCGTCGGGCTGCTCGCAGACCCCGCCGAGCGCGCCCGCCGCGCCGCCCTCGGGCGCCGGTTCGTCGAGGCGGTCCATGCGCCCGAAGTCGCCACCGCCGACCTCCTCGCGACCGTCCGCGAGCTCGCCGCAGGCGGGACGACGCGGTCCGGCACGGGGCCGCGGGCGAAGCCGGCGCCGGCGGCGAACGCCTCAGCGGGTGTTTCGGTTTCCCAGACGAACCGAAACCGCCGCTGAGGGGCCTCAGGCGGCCTTTCCGGTTTGCCTGAGAAACCGAAACCGCCCCTGAGCCCGATCGGGTCCCGGCCAGCGCCGCCCAGGCGAGGGCGAGCCAGAACGCCTTGTGCTCGATCGAGCTGATCGTGGCGGCCGCGACGGCGGCGTAGGCGAGCACCGCGGCGGCGTCGCGGGGGGCGCCGCGGGCGACCAGCGCGAGGCCGATGAGGAAGAGACCGAGGCCCAGCGGGCCGGTCTCGGCGAGGAGCTGGAGGTAGTGGCTGTGGGGGTCGCGGCCCGGCTTGGAGGTCGGCCCTCCGCGCACCGTGCGGGCGTCCCGGTAGGTGTCGTACACCGCCGGCACCGCGCCCGCGCCGACGCCCATCACGGGGTAGTCGGCGACGATGTCGAGCGTGTTCGCCCAGATCGCCTCGCGCCCCGACGTGTAGGCCTCCCGGTCGTCGTGCGGCAGCGGCGGCCGGACGTCGGGACGGGCCGTCAGGAGCAGGGCCCCGACCACCGTCGCGGAGATCAGCACGGCCGCCAGCGTCGCGGCGTGGGCGCCTGAAGCGGGGCGAGCCGAGCGCAACAACCCGGCCCCCCCGAGTCGGTCGGGCCGGATCCCCGCCGGCCCCGTCGATCCGGGGCGGGAGAGCTGGACCGAGGTCGGCCCGGCGGCCTCGGCCCAAGCGGGCTCGGCGTCCTCCGCCCCGAAAGGCAGGGAGCCGGCGAGGGAGGGGCCGGGGGCACCGTCCGGCAGGCCGCGGCGGGCCGGGACACGACCGCGCCGGGCCGACGCTGCGACCGCAATCCCCACCGCGACCGCCAGCCACGCGCCGCGGGATCCCGTCAGCCCCAGCGCGACCCCCACCAGCAGCGCCGCCGCCCACGCCTCGCGTCGGAGCACCGCGACGACCAGGACCGCCGCCAGCCCGAGCTGCCGCGCCTGCAGGTTCGCGTCGCCGCCGGCGATCACCAGCCGCCGCTCCGTCGGCGGGCCGAGGAACCACGTCGCGATCAGGGCCACCGCGAGGAGCACCCCGCCGACCCCGGCTCCGACCACGAGCCCGCGCAGCACCCGCCGCCGGTCGGGGGCCGCCGCCAGCGCGCCCAGCAACACCGTCTCCTTGCCCAGGTGCCGCGCCACCCGGGCCGTCGCCTCCGGATCCGCCGACCACGCGAGGCTCGCCACGCACACCAGCGCCATCGCCCCCCACGCCCAGAACGCCGGCGGGACCACCTCGTCCTCGCGGGATCGGTAGACGTCCCGCCCCCTCAGCCGCTCCATGGCGACGGCCGCCGCCAACCCGAACACCGCCCCCGCGGCCACCCTCGGCGACCACCGGTCCGCGCCGACGTCCAGCAGATCGCCGCCCACCGCGACGGCCGCGTAGAGCGCCGCGAACGCCTCGACCCAGCCCGTCACGGAGCCGGCTCCCCGGCGTCCTCGCCGTCGTCCCCGTCACGCTCCGCCGCGTCCGCCCCGTCCGACGCCTCCCCCGCCGCGGGCGGTGCCCCGCCCGACTCCTCCGCCACCGCCGCGCCGGCGGCGCCCTCCGAGCCGTCGCCGCCCACCGCGTCGCC
>CAYFOA010000090.1:0-26946 GCA_964344575.1 uncultured Rickettsiales bacterium
GGCGGCGGCGGCGCCGGCGGGCGCGGCCGGCGAGGACCGCCCGGGGGAGCAGGAGCGCGACGCCGCCCCCCCGGACGGCCCCGGAGGACGACGAGCAGGCGCACGCCGAGGCGGCGGGCGGCTCGATGGGGTCGGGATCGCAGCTGTCCGGCGTGCTCGGGTCGCAGTCGTTGTCGAGCAGGTCCCGGCAGAACTCGTAGGCGCCGGGGTGGACCCAGCCGTCGCGGTCGTCGCAGTCGCCCTCGTCTTCGGTCCAGCCGTCGAGGTCGAGGTCCTCGAGCCCCTCGTCGATCGCGCCGTCGCAGTCGTTGTCGATCCCGTCGGCGACGCCCTCGGGGGCCTCCGACGCGGTCGGGTGGACGGTCGCGTCGTCGTCGTCGCAGTCGCCCTCGGCGGGGGTGAACCCGTCGCCGTCGAGGTCGCCGTCGTCCAGCGTCTCGTCGATCGCGCCGTCGCAGTCGTCGTCCACGCCGTTGACCAGCTCCAGCGCGTCCGGGTGCTGGGTGACGTCGGCGTCGTTGCAGTCGCCGTCGAGCTCGGTGAAGCCGTCGCCGTCGTCGTCGTGGCACTCGGTCCCCTCGTCGGTGGTGCCGTCGCAGTCCTCGTCCACGCCGTCGCAGGTCTCGACGCCCGCGGGGCTGGTGAAGGGGTCGGCGTCGTCGCAGTCGCCGCCGGCCGTGGTGAAGCCGTCGCCGTCGCCGTCGGGGGCGAAGTCGTCGACGACCCCGTCGCAGTCGTCGTCGACGCCGTTGCCCATCACCTCGGGCGCGCCGGGGTGGACGGTGGCGTCGCCGTCGTGGCAGTCGCCGTCGAGCTCGGTGTAGCCGTCGCCGTCGTCGTCGTAGCACTCGGTGCCGTCGTCGGCGACGCCGCTGCAGTCGGCGTCGGTGCCGTCGCAGGCCTCGACGCCGGCGGGGTGGACGAGCAAGTCGTCGTCGTCGCAGTCGCCCGCCACCTCGGTGAAGCCGTCGCCGTCGTCGTCGAACCAGATCGTCGTGTCGTCGACGAGCCCGTCGCAGTCCTCGTCCACGCCGTCGGTGGTCTCGGTGGCGTTGGGGAAGACGTTCGCGTCGTTGTCGTTGCAGTCGCCGGCGTCCGTCGTCCAGCCGTCTCCGTCGAGGTCGCTCGTGAGGGTGAGGTTCTCGTAGACGTCGTCGTCTTCGGGGTCGTTCCCGACGGCCAGCTCGTCGTCGCCGTCGCCGTCCCAGTCGCCCCACGCGAGGGCGTGCGTGCCGTCGTGGAAGGGGTCGCTCTGCCACACCGGGCTCGTCGCGACGGCCGAGCCGCTGGACAGGAAGACCTCGACGGGGCCGCCGTCCAGCCCCACCGCCACGTCGTCGTCCCCGTCGGCGTCGAAGTCCCCGAACGCGATCGCCTCGGTGTTCCCCCCGCCCGCGGACCAGGCGACCGTGGGCGTCCCGCCGGCGTTCCGGAAGACGAGGTTGGCGGAGCCGTGGTTCCCGAACGCGACGTCGGGCTGACCGTCTCCGTCGAGGTCGCCGACGGACACGTCCCGCGTGTTGTCGCTGGCGTCGATGCCGCCGTTGTTGGACGACGACACCATCCAGAACTCGCTCAGCTGGCCGGGGATGACCTGCAGCCAGATCTCGTTCGGCTGGTGCTCGTGCCCGAAGACCGCGTCGAGCATCCCGTCGTTGTTCCAGTCGACCCACTTCGCCGCGTTCGTGACGGGCCAGTCCCCGCCGGACCAGGTCGACGTCCAGGTGCCCCCCTGCATGTCGTAGACGGCCTCGTCGCCGGAGCGGGCGATGAGCGCCTCGTCGTCCCCGTCCCCGTCCCAGTCGCCGAAGTCGCAGCCCCGGCTCTCGGCGGACGTGTCGAACGACTCGAGCAGCGTGAAGCCGCCGCCGCTGTACCCGTAGAGGCGGTCGGGGGTCCCCGCGCCGGCGACGGTCAGCAGCTCCAGCAGCCCGTCGTCGTCGACGTCGCCGAGGCAGACGTCGTTGTGGCTGCCGGTCTCCGCGGACGCCCAGATCGAGGCGAGCGTGCCGCCCCCGGTGTTCAGGTAGAGGCGGACGCTGAAGCCCTGCCCCACGGTGACGAGGTCGAGGTCGCCGTCGTCGTCGACGTCCCCCCAGGCGACGCCCTTCGTCTGCTCGTCGCCGTGGGTGGACGTCCACGCCTCGGTGGGGTCGAGCTGGCCGTACGCGGCGGCGGGCAGCATCAGGAGCAGGAGGACGGACAGTCTCGGGATCGTGGGCATGGGTGGCTCCCTCCAGGGGCGGAGGTCCGCAACCTCCATGCCACACCTACTCGGCTGGAATCACTGGATCTTCAGTCCGGGGTGTCCGTGGCCGCACGGTGCGCGCACATGCTCAGGCGCGGCTCGCCAGCCAGCGGCGGAAGGCGGCCCGGTGGGCCTCGGTGTCGGGCAGGCCGAGGACCTGGCGGAGGCGGCCGCCGAAGATCGCGTCGCCGAAGAGCGCCGCGCCGAAGAGGAGCATCGTGAAGTCGGCGGCGTCGGGGTCGTCGGGATCCTCGCCTTCGGGGACGAGCCCGGCGACGGCGCCCTCGAAGACCTCGTCGGGGAGGCCTTCGCCGCTGAGGAGCAGCCAGGCGCCGAGGCGGGCGTTGCCGCGGCGGCGGGCGACCTCGTCGATCAGCTCCACCAGCTCGGCGGGCTCGGCCTCGGCGGAGCCGGCGAGGCGTCCGAGGTCGGCGAACAGGCCGGTCCAGGCGCGCTCCACCAGCGCCCGCATCAAGCCTTCGCGGCTCCCGAAGTGGTGGAGCACGGCCTGCCGCGAGATGCCCACGTCGGCGGCGACGTCGTCCAGCTTCAGCCGCGCCGGTCCGTCCTTGCGGAAGCGCGCCTCCGCCGACGCGAGGATCTGTTCGCGGGTCTCCGCGGCGGGCCGTCGCTTTCTCGTCATTTCGCGCTTGCCATGCTAGCTCCGATCCTCTACTTACTTCCTCGTAAGTAAGGAGTCCATGACGATGCGCACCGCCACCACCTGGTTCGACCTGTACGCCCAGAGCCACCGCAACCCCGTCAACAAGGCGATCCACTGGGTCTGCATCCCGCTGATCCTGCTCGCCAGCTTCGGGCTCCTGCAGGCGGTGGGGCACGCGTACGCGGCGGCGATCTGGGCCGTCTGCCTCGTCTTCTACTTCCGGCTGTCGTGGACGATCGGCGTCGGGATGACGGCGACCGGCGCAGCCTGCCTGGGCGTCAACTACGGCATCGAGGCGACGGGCGCCTCGCTCGCCGTGGTGTCGGCGGCCATCTTCGCGGGGGCGTGGGTCGTGCAGTTCGTGGGCCACAAGATCGAGGGCGCCAAGCCGTCCTTCTTCGAGGACCTGCAGTTCCTGCTCGTCGGCCCCGCGTGGCTGCTGCAGTTCGTCTACAAGCGAACCGGCGTCCCCGTCGAGACGAGGACGCCGGCCGCTTCGTAGCCGCGGACCCGGGTGCGGCTACGGGGGAGGGTGGGGGCTACTCCTCGTCGTAGGCCTCGACGGGGTCGTCCAGGTCGATCCCGAGGCACTCCAGGAGCTCCTCCTCGAGGGGCCAGCAGGCGTCGAAGTCCTCGTCGGTCTCGGCGTTCTCCCAGCAGGCGTCGGCGGCCTCCAGCTCCTCCTCGCAGCCCTCGGCCCAGTCGTCGTCCTCGCAGGGATCCTCGTCGTCGTACCAGTCGTCCCAGCCGGCGCACTCCCAGAGCGCGTCCTCGAGCTCGAAGCAGGCGTCGATCTCCTCGTCCGTCTCGGCGTTCTCCCAGCAGGCGTCGGCGGCGGCGAGCTCGTCTTCGCACTCCTCGGGGAAGTCGTCCCACGGGTCCTCGCCGTCGTACCCGCTGTCGTCGTCGTCTGCGGGGAGGATGGAGGCGTCGTCGTCGTCGTCGTCCGCGTTGAGGTGGTGCTGGTTCGCGGGGAGGATGCCGGGGCCGTCCTTCTCCTCGCACGCGGACAGGGCGAAGGTGAGGGCGAGCAGGGCGGTCAGGGGGAGGCGGTAGGGGGACATCTCGGGGGTTCTCCTTTCGAGGGTTCGAAGGAGCAATGAGGGGGGCGGCGAAATCGGGCGGGCAACGTCGCGCCCGACTCGTCAGGCGACGGGGAACGACAGCCGGAAGACCGTCCGCCCGGGGCGCGACTCGACCGCCAGCTCGCCGCCGTGGGAGCGGCACACGGCCCGCGCCAGGGGGAGGCCCAGGCCGATGCCGCCGCCCTCCCGATCGGTGGTGAAGAACCGGTCGAAGATCCGGGCCCGGTTGGCCTCGCTGATCCCGGGCCCCGCGTCGATGACGTCGAGCCCCGTCCGGTCCCCGTTCGTCCACCCTGCGACCTCGACCGCCGCGCCCCCGCCGTGGTGGACCGCGTTGTCGACGAGGTTGTCCAGCGCCGCCTCCAGCTGCCCCACGCGGCCGCGCGTCGTCCCCGCCCCGCCCGTGACCGCCACGCCGGGGTGGCGGTCGGCGATGCGGGAGGCGAGCTCGTCGAGGTCGATCGGCTCGCGTCCGGACTGCTCCTCCGCGCGGGCGAGCGCGAGCAGGCCCTCGACCAGCCGCTCCATCCGGTCCAGCTCCGCGAGCGCGTTGTCGAGGAACCGGACCTGCTGGTCGGGGGGCATCTCGTCGTCGTCCCGGAGCAGCTCGACCGTCCCCCGGAGCGTCGTGATCGGCGTCTTGAACTCGTGCGACACGTTCCCCGCGAACTCGGCGATGTAGGCCAGCCGCGCCTCGAGCCGGTCCGACATGACGCGGACGTCCTCCGCCAGCGCCGCCACCTCGATGACGTGCGAGTCGGCCCCGGGGAGCTCGCCCGCGGGGAAGCGGCCCTCGGAGATGCCGTGCGTCACCTTGCTCAGGTTGCGGAGCGAGCGGGACACCCAGAACGCGATGAGCAGCGCCAGCAGCGCCGTCCCCACCACCGCGACGAGGGTGATGGCGACCAGGATCGGGCGCATCGCCTCGTTGTCGTAGCCCGCCGAGCGGAGGAACATCGTCGTCCCCACGAGCGCGCCGAGGGGGACCACGAGGACGAAGAGGTAGCTCGCCACGAGCCAGAACCTCAGCGGCGCCGGGGGGATCGGATCGCGCGGCTTCCCCATGGGCGACGTCAGCCCTTCTTCAGCCGGTAGCCGAGGCCGTGGACGGTCTCGATGGGGTCGCCCGCGCCGGCGTCCCGGAGCTTGCTGCGGACGCCGCGGATGTGGGAGTCGACGGTCCGCCCGGCGACGAACCGGCGGTCGGGGTAGGCGCGGGCGGCGAGCTCGTCGCGGGTGAAGGCGCGGCCGGGCTTGCCCATGAGGACCTGGAGGAGCCGCAGCTCGGTGACGGTGAGGCCGACGTCGGCCCCGTCGACAGTGCAGGTGAAGGCCGCCGGGTCGAGGGTGACGCGACCCACGAGCAGGGGGGCGTCGTCGGCGGGGGGCGGGGGCACGAGGCTCCCGCCGCGGGCGCGCCGGAGCACCGCCTTGACCTGGGAGACCAGCTCGCGGGGCGAGAACGGCTTGGCGAGGTACGCGTCGCCGCCCAGCTCCAGGCCGAGCACCCGGTCGATCTCCTCGGACTTCGACGACAGGAAGACGATCGGGACCTCGCTCCGCTTCCGCAGCTCGCGGCAGACGTCGAGCCCGTCGAGCTCCGGCATGAGCACGTCGAGCACGATCAGATCGACGGACGGGTCGGCGTCGTAGGCGTCCAGCGCGGCCCGCCCGTCGGCCGCCTCGGCCACGTCGAAGCCCTCCCGCGCGAGGGCGTAGCGGACCATCTCGCGGAGCCGCGGGTCGTCGTCCACCACCAGGATGCGCGCAGGCTGCATCCCCCGAACGATAGCCCGGCCCCAAGCAGAGGCGCCGCCGGGGGGCCAGGGCCCACCGCGACGGCGCCGGTGCTCGCGGGTCGTTCGTTCCAGGGCCCACCCGCGGGGGCCACGTCGTCACCATGGGTCAGGTCGGGGCGAGCGTGCGCGCAGTTGGGTCGCGGTTTGTGTGCAGATCCCGTGCAGAACGTGCACGGGGAGGCGGCGGCGCCGGGCGGCTAGACTCCCGCCGTGCTCCGCTCGCCCCCCGTCGCGCTCGCGCTCGTCCCGCTGCTGGCGGGCTGCCCGTCCGACGAGCCGATCCCGGAGCCCGCCGGCCACCCCTTCACCGACCACGGCGAGGTCCTGTGCGACGACCCCTACGAGGGGTTCGACCGCTTCACCGAGCGCGCCGCCGAGCGGGGGATCGCGCCCGCCGCCATCGACAGCGGCCTCCCCGAGGGGATCGGCACGATGACGGCGGCGGCCGTCGACGCGGACCTCGACGGCGACGTCGACCTCTTCTTCAGCCACCCCGAGGGCGCGCCGCAGACGTTCGCCAACGACGGGACCGGGAGTTTCACCGAGGTCGTCCAGCCGAACGTCCCCCCGACCAGCCTCGGCCAGTTCAACCCCACCGGCGTCTTCGCGCTGGCCGACCTGACCGGCGACGGCCTCCCCGACCTCGTCACCGCCGGCTTCGGGACGCTGATGTTCGCCCCCAACCTCGGCGACCTCGTCTTCGGCGACTTCGGCGTGATCGAGACCTCCCCGGCCGACCACACGTTCGTCATGACCGTCGCGCTGGGGGACGTCGACGGCGACGGGGACCTCGACTTCCACCTCCCCGGGCTCGACCGCTGGATCAACGGCCAGCAGGCCGACCCGCCCGGCTCCCGCTCCCGCCTGTACCTCAACGACGGGGAGACGTTCGTCTTCGACCGGGAGCTCGGGCTGGCGGGCAACGGCGAGGGGCTGTCGGTCATCGGCGCGCTCACCGACCGGGACGGCGACGGCGACCTCGACATCTACGTCCTATCCGACCGCGCCCAGTGGGGCTACCCCGCGTCGGCCTTCTACCGGAACGACGGCAACGACGGCGACGGCCGCCCCGTCCTCGTCGACGACGCCGCCGAGATCGGCGCCGACCTCGTCATGTCCGGCATGGGCGTGGACGTGGCCGACCTCAACGGCGACGGCGACTACGACTACTGCATCAGCGACGTCGGCCGGCCGAAGTGCCTGCTGTCGGACGGGGGCGGCGGGTTCGTCGAGTCGTCGCTCGCCCTCGGGCTCGACGTCCCCCCCCTCGACGAGGGCCAGGAGTGGTCGGGGTGGGCGACGGACCTGACCGACCTCGACAACGACGGCGACCTCGACCTCGCCGTCGCGGGCGGCTTCCCCACCGCGGGGCCGGGGTCCGAGCTGGAGGGGGACTTCAGCAACCAGCCCGACGCGCTGTGGGAGCGAACCGACGGCGGCTTCGTCCTCCGCTCCGGCGAGACCGGCTACGACTCGCCTCACCAGCACTACGGCGGGGCCGCCGCGGACCTCGACAACGACGGCTTCCCCGAGCTCGTCGTCTACGGCCCCCTGGGCGACGTCCACGTCCTGTGGAACCGGTGCGGGGACGGCGCGTGGCTGGACGTCGAGCTCGCCGGGCTCCCCCCCAACCCCGCCGCGATCGGCGCCCGGATCGAGGTGATCGCGGCCGCCGGGGACGACGACGTCCTCGCGCACGTCCGCGAAGTGCAGGGCCCCCGCGGCGTGGGCCAGGGCCCCAACCGCGCCCACTTCGGCCTGGGCGACGCGGAGGTCGTCGAGCTCCTCCGGGTGACGTGGCCGGACGGGGTCGTGACCGAGTCGGAGTGGGTCCCCGTCCGCCGCCGCGTCACCGTCGCCCACCCCGACCGCGACGAGGCGGCGTTCGGCGGCTGGGCCTGGGGCGGCGTCGTCCCCAACCCCGGCGACGCCACCCTGGAGGGGACGATCACCCGCTCCATCGACCCCGGCGGCGACGGCGTGGGGACGCTCTTCGTCCAGCTCTACCCCGACGATCCGCAGGGCGCGGGGATCCCGCCCGTCGCAGAATGGTCGGCCGTGGCGGTGGACGTGACCGACCCCGGCTTCGCGCGCGACTACGAGGTCAGCGGCGTCCCCCCGCGCGAGGACCCCTACTTCCTCTTCGCCTTCCTCGACGACGACAGCAACGGCCACCCCAGCCCCGGCGACGCGATGGCGGTGGGCGCGGGCGGCCTCCACACCGTCGCGCTGACCGAGGACGGGGCGACCGTCGAGCTCGACCTGGACCTCAACTTCGTGATGGCGCGGTGAGGCTCGCCGTCCTCGGGGGGGCGCTCCTCGCCGGGGTGCTCGTCGCGGCCTGCGGGGGAGACGAGGCGGCGGCCCCGACGCCGGCGCCCGCCCCCGAGCCGACCCCCGCCCCCGTCGCCGTCCCCGACGCGGTCATCCACGAGCTGATGGCCGCGGAGGAGTGGCTGGCGAACATGCGGGGGGAGCTCCCGACCCTGGCCGGGCGCCTCGTCGCGGGCGGGTTCCTCGAGCTGGAGGAGGGCGCCGCGCCCGCCGTCAGGGCGACCCGGGAGCTGCCGGGGCGGACGGTCTACGAGGAGCTGGACGGGGGGCT
This sequence comes from uncultured Rickettsiales bacterium, assembly GCA_964344575.1. Lineage (GTDB taxonomy): Bacteria > Myxococcota_A > UBA796 > UBA9615 > UBA9615 > JAAESI01. The sequence continues at coordinate 8,402 of CAYFOA010000090.1, forward strand.
CGCCGACGCCCTCGCCGAGATGGCGTCCGTCGGCGACGTCAAGCTCTCGCTGAAGAACGCGCGCAACCACGAGCGCCAGGTGTGGGACTCGGACATCGTCTTCAAGGCGTGGGGGGCGGACGCGGACGGACGCCCCGTCGCGCTCAAGGGGGCGCTGGAGGCGCGCTGGGACGGCGCCTGGGTGACGTCGGTGACGACGACGAAGCTGCGCCGGCTCCGCGCCCCCGCGCCGCTCTTCGAGGAGCTGCGCGATGCCGGCGGCGCGCTGGACGCGGCCCGGCGGTCGCTGCACGAGGAGAAGATCCTCGCCATGTACCAGCACCGGGACACGTTCGTGATGCCGCCGCACTTCGAGCTCCCCGCGTTCGACCGCCACCCCGGCATCGCGGTCGTGGACATCGACGACGACGGCTGGGACGACGTCTACGTGATGGCCCGGTGGGGCGCCAACCAGCTGCTCCGAAATCGCGGCGACGGGACGTTCGAGGAGGTGGCCGCCGCCTACGGGCTCGACCTCGTCGACCACTGCAGCGCCGCCGTGTTCGCCGACTTCGACAACGACGGCGACTCCGACGTCGTCATCGGCCGCACGCACCTGCCGTCCGTGTACCTCGAGAACCGGGGGGCCGAGGGCGGCGGCTTCGTCCAGGCCGACCCCGGGGTGCCCCTGCCGTCGCTTGTCTCGGCCGTGTCGGCGGCCGACGTCGACGGCGACGGCGTCCTCGACGTCTACTTCGGGACGTACGCCGTCTCCCTCATCCAGGAGACCGCCCTGGCCGGCCCGGGGACCGCCATCGAGGACCTCTCCACGGTCGGCCTCGGCCCGATGCTCCCCAACCACCTCCCCCCCGACCAGGCCGCCGAGCTGGGCCGCCGCCTGTCCGCCCCCGACCACCAGTTCTTCGTCGACATGGCGGGCCCCCCCAACGTCCTCCTGCGCGGCCTCGGGGGCGGCCGGTTCGCCCCCTTCGAGGGCGCGGCGCCCACCTGGCGGAGCACCTACGGGCAGGCGTTCGCGGACTACGACGACGACGGCGACCCCGACCTCTACCTCGCCAACGACTTCGCCCCCAACTCGCTGCTCCGGAACGACGGCGACGGCCGCTTCACCGACGTCACGGCGGACGCGGTCACCCAGGACCACGGCTTCGGGATGGGCGTCGGGTGGGGCGACTTCGACGCCGACGGGCGCCTCGATCTGTACGTCTCCAACATGTACAGCAAGGCTGGCCTCCGCATCACGGCGCGCCTCGAGGGGCTCGACGAGCGGATGGGCAAGGCGGCCCGCGGCAACACGCTGCTCCGCAACACCGGCGACGAGCGCGGGTTCGAGCTGATCTCGGGCGAGGGCGAGGGCGACCAGCCGGTCCGCATCGCGGGGTGGTCCTGGGGCGGCCAGTTCGGGGACCTCGACAACGACGGCCGCCTCGACCTGTACGTCCCCGCGGGCTACTACACGGCGCCGAAGCAGGTGGCGTCCGTGGCGGACTGCTGAAGCGATCTGTGGCGCGCGGTCGCGTGCTCGGACGAGTCGATGGGGCTGGAACCGCGCCGCCTGATCACGGGCTCGGTGCGGGACAAGCTCATGCGCGAGGGGGCGTCGCTGTCGGGCAAGGAGATCGACCGGCTGTTCCTGCACGGCGCCGACGGCCGGTTCGCGGATGCGTCGCTCGTCTCGGGGCTCGACAGCGTCTACGACGGGCGGGGCTTCGCGTGGCTCGACGTCGACCGCGACGGCCGCCTCGACATCGCCAAGGTCAACGCCAACGCGCCGCTCCTCCAGGTGTTCGTCAACCGGATGGAGCCGGCCGGAAACTTCGTCGCCGTCCGCCTCCGGGGGACGACCGCCAACCGCGACGGCGTCGGCGCGCGGGTCACCGTCGAGGCGGGCGACCGGAGCCTGATCCGGGAGCGCCGCGCGGGCGAGGGGTTCGCCGCCCAGAACAGCGCCACGATGCTGGTCGGCATCGGCGACGCGACGTCCGCCCGGGTCCGGGTCCGGTGGCCCGGGGGGGACACCTCGGAGGTGGACGTCGTGGCCGCGGGGGAGATCGTCGAGATCGTGCAGGGAGGCGCGGCGACGCGGTCGCGGTACGCTCCGTCCCGCTGACGTGGACGCCCTGGATCCCAAGCGCGAGCGCGCGGCCCTCGCGGCGCTGACCGTCGCCGCGCTCGCCGTCCGCGTGGTCGGCCTCGGCACGGACGGGGTCGACTCGCAGGAGGCGACGTACCTCCAGGAGGTGCTCGGCGGGGGCTCGTTCCGCGACGTCCTCTTCCACCCCTCGGGGCTGATGCACGGCCACCCGCCGCTCTTCCGGCTGCTGTTCGCGCCCTGGGCCGGGCTCGTCGGCGACGACCTGTTCTGGCTGCGGCTCCCGTCGGCGATCGCGGGCGCGGCGACGGTCCCCCTCCTGGCGGCCCTCGCGGGCGGGGGACGGACCGGGCTGCTGGCGGGGACGCTCCTCGGGGGGAGCCGCCTCCACGTCCTCATGAGCCGGTCGGCGATGCCCTACGCGCCCGCCGTCCTGCTCGGGGTGGCGTCGTTCCTGCTGTGGCGCCGGCTGCGGCGGACGGACGCCTCACGGGGGTCCGTGGCGGCGACCTCGTTCGGCCTCGCGGCGTGCCACGCGGGCGCGATCCTGATGCACCCGTTCGCGCTGATCTTCGGCGCCGCGCAGGGCGTCGTGGCGCTGTCGGAGGCGCGGACGAACCGCCGGTTCGCGGCCCGCACGGTCGTCGCCGGGGTCCTCACCGTCGCGCTCTGCGCGCCCGGCGCGTGGCTGTTCCTGACCGGCACCGCGGAGCACTCCGATCGCGTGATGGAGGCCATGCGGGCGTACGGCGTGCTCGAGCCGGACGGGGGGATCGCCGCCCGCTTCGGCGCCTACTTCCTGACGATGCTCGGCGGCGCGCTCGGCCACGCGTGGCTCGCCCCGGTCGCGATCGGGGCGGCGGCGCTGGCGTTCCGGGAGGCGGCGGACTGCGACGCCCGCTGGCTCCTCGCCGCGACCCTCGGCGCGTTCGGCCTCGTCTTCGGCCTCCACACGGCCGGCTCGATGCGCGGCGGGGGCGCGATGTTCGCCGCCCGCTACTTCGTCTTCGTCCTCCCCGCGCTCTACGTCGCGATGGCCGCGGGCGTCGCGGCGCTCGCCGGAGCGCGCGTCCGGCACGCGGCCGCGGCGGGGCTCGTCGCGTGCGCGGTCGCCGGCGCCGCCGTCGGGGTCCGCGGGGTCGAGCGCCCCGCCCTCGTCGACCGCCTCGGAGACCTCCGCGCGGAGCTCGAAGACGGCGACGCGGTCATCGTCCAGCCCGCCCTCTTCTTCGCCCTCGCGGTCCAGCGCGAGCTCGACGTCCAGCCCTGGTTCGCCCGCGAGCTCCCCGAGGAGTGGCGCCCGCTGCCCGGCGGCCGGGCGGGGACGTGGCTGGGCGTCCTCATCGACCGCCGCCACCCCGCCGCCCGGCGCGCCCTGACGGACGACCGCGTCGGCCGGATCTGGATCGTCGACGTCGACGAGTCCCCCCTGGGGTGGCGCGAGATCAGCGAGGAGCCGAGCCGCCGCTGCCGCGAGCTCCTCGCCGAGGCGACGGTCGTCGCCGACACCGACCGCGGCGGCGTCCGGCTGACCGCCTTCGCGCGCTGACCCGCCGCCCTCGCTACGCTTGGGCGATGCGCCGCGCCCTGCCCGCCGTCCCCCTCCTGCTCGTCCTCGCGAGCCCGGTCCTCGCGGGCCCCGCGGCCGCGCCCGACGACCCCCGCCTCATCGACCCCTTCCTCCGCTTCGAGGCCCCCGCGGGCCTGCCCGGCGCCCCCGTCCTGATCGATGGAACGCCCGCGCAGGCGACGCTGATCCACCCGTCCCTGGACGACGACGCCCGCCGCGCCCTGGAGGCCCGGGGGCTGACGTTCGTCCGCCTCGGCAGCGGCGCCCTCGCCCACGTCGGCGACGTCTACGTGGTCGAGGCCGTCCCCGACGTCCTCCGCCGCCTCGCCCGCGAGGGGCTCGCGCTGCAGGTCGCCCGCCCGATGCTCGACGACGCCTGGGCGACGAACGTCACCGCCGAGGAGATCGAGGTCCCGGCCATGCTCGCCGCCGGCCCCACCCCCGCGGACGGGTTCGACGGCGAGGGCGTCCGCGTCCTCGACCTCGACAGCGGGCTCGACGTCTACCACCCCCACTTCTTCGCCGCGGACGGCGGCGCGTTCGCCTGGATCGACGACGACGGCGACGGCGAGCTGACGATCGGCATCGACGGCATCGACCTCGACGGCAACGGCAACGTCGGCGACCCCGAGGAGTTCCAGCTCCTGGAGGGGTGGACGTTCGGCTACGACCCGGACGTCGACGACTGGGTCACGATCGGGATGGACGACGGCTACGACTTCGCCCGCGACTTCCTCTACCTCGACGCCAACGAGAACGGCCGCCGCGACTACACCGGCGCGCAGGGCTTCACGGACGAGGACCCCGGCTTCGGGGAGATGCTCTTCGTCGCCGACGACGCCGACGGAGACGGCCGCTTCGAGCCCGACGAGCGCGTCCTCCTCCTCGGCACGTCCCGCTTCCGCGCCGTCGTCCGCGAGGGCGTCGAGTACCGCCGCGGCGAGAACCTGAGCGAGTACCCCCACCCCGGCAACTTCGACGTCGCCACCCACGACACCCACGCGACCGGCGTCCTCGGCATCGTCGCCGGCGGCCGGCCCGGCCGGTCCGAGTACCCCGGTCTGCTCCCCCGGGCCGACCTCCTCGCCTGGGTCCCCATGACCAGCGCCGAGGTCGTCGTGGCCCTCGCCTGGGGCGACGCCGAAGGGGCCGACGTGGCCATCCACGAGTACGCCCCCTGGTACACGCACTTCCTCGACGGCAGCGAGTCGGGCGAGCGCGCGGTCGACAACGCGATGGACGACGGCTTCGTCCAGGTCTGCGCCGCGGGCAACCTCGCGACCGCGGGCAAGCACACCAGCGCCTACCCCACCGACGGCGACCTCACCTTCCGCTTCACCGTCCCCGAGTCGGCTGACGACGCCACGTACGGCTACGCGACGTTCGACCTCCACGCCAGCGGCGGCGACACCCCGCCCTGCACGATCACCCTCCCCGACGGGAGCGTCCACGACCTCGTCCCCGACGGCGACGAGAACAACGTGCTCCCGGGCGTCACCCTCTGGAGCGCGGACAGCGTCTCGGCGCGCGGCAACCTCCTCTTCCTGACCTACCTGTACGTCGAGGACGACACCGACGAGCTGCCCGCGGGCGAGTACACCGTGTCCTGCGCGACGGACCGGCTCGACCGCTACCACGCCTTCGTCAACGACTTCATCAGCGGCTGGGGGCGCGGGGTGGTGCTCGACGGGGAGGACGACGCGTCGACCATGGGGTTCCCCTCGACGGCCGACGAGTGCATCGCCGTCGGCGCCTACGTGGGCCGGGCGCCGACCTGGGACGACCTCGTCCTCGGCGACCCCCACGACTACTCCAGCCAGGGGCCGCGCATCCACCCGCCGAAGACCATCGACGTCGTCGCCCCCGCCGACGCCTACACGCCCTGGGCGCAGGGGAACAACGTCCCCGGCGTCGCCTACCAGGTGTTCGGGGGGACCAGCGGCGCGTCGCCCCACGCCGCCGCGGTCGCGGCGCAGCTCGTCCAGGCCCTGCCCGACGCGACCGGGGTCGAGATCCGCGACCTCCTCCAGGCCGGCGCCGTCGTCGACGACCAGCTCGGAGTCGACGGCGACGACCTCCCCCACGACCGCTTCGGCCACGGCAAGGTCCGCAGCTTCCGTTCGTGGACGGACGGTGACGATCCGCCCGACGCCCTCCCCCGCACCCTCGAGGTGACGGCGGACTTCACCTCGGAGCGGCGGGACGGCGAGTGCCACGTCACGGCGACGCCCATCGTCCGGGGGCGCGACGACGCCACGTTCCGCTGGGACTGGGCCTACGACGGCCGCTGGGACGGCGGGTTCGCGGCGGGCGACCTGTCCTACGTCATCGAGCCGGGGACGGAGCTCGCCGTCCGGATGCAGGGCGCGGTCGACGGCTGGATCGTGGGCGACGGGCTGGCCCTGTGGACGGTCCCCGACGCGTGCGTCGAGGGCGTCGCGTGCGGCGGCGGAGGGTGCACGACGGGAGACTCCGGCTCGGGCCGTACGCCCGCGGCCGCGCTGCTCGCCCTGTGCCTGGGGCTCCTCGTCAGGACGCGACGCCGCGCCGCTCGACCGCGCTGACGAGGTGGTCGTGTCCGGCGGCGACGCACAGCAGATGCAGCGCCGTCTTGAAGACCTCCAGCTCGTCGCGGGTGGGCGCCCGCTCCTCCCGGAGGTGGATGGCCAGGACGCCGACGACGTCCCCGCTCGGGGTGGACACGGGGGCGTGGACGCAGCGGGTCACCCCGCACGCGTCGAGGTCGTCCCGGAGGTCGGTCCAGGCCCCGTCCGACGCCGTCGCCGCGAGGTGGACGCCGCTGCTGAGCGTCGCGTCGAGCACGCCGTCGACCGCGTGCAGGGTGGCGGCGAGCTCGTCGCCGAGGATGCTCCCCTCGACGACCAGCCCCTCCTCGGGGGCGGGGGACCGGAAGGACGCCGTGCAGACGACGCCGGGGAGGCGCTCCTCGACGGCCTCGACGAGGGCGCCGAGCAGGGAGGCGGTCCGCTCGCCGACGGCGACCCGCTCCAGGACGGAGCCCAGGCCGACGCCTGACGTCGGGGCGATCCGGCCGGTGCGCCGGGCGCGGTGCCAGGGACCCAGCCACAGCGCCGCGGGGCGGTTGCCGCCGGGGCTGTCCGACAGCTGCCAGAGGTCCCGCCCGATCGCGGAGACGGACCGCACCAGCTCCTCGGGGTCGTCCACCCCGAACCGCTCCAGGCGATCCTCCAGCTCGGTGGCGACCAGCGCCGCGAGGAGGCGCGCCTCGGCCGCAGGGTCCGACGCCTCGAGCTCGTCCCGGCTGGTGGCGAGGTCCAGGCCGACGCCGATCACGCCCGCCAGCCCGTCGAGCCGCAGCAGATCGTCCTCGTCGAAACGGCGGGCCTCCGCCGAAGCCACGCCCAGGGTGCCGACGACGGCCCCGGCGACGCGGATGGGGGCCACGACGCCGCTCCGGATCTCGTCCGCCGCGGCCCTCCCTCGGGAGCCCTCCGAGGCGCTGTCGGGGGCGAAGATGCGGGCCTCGCCCCCGGTGACCACGGACCCCGTGAAGCTCCCCTCGAGGGGGACCCGCCGGCCCAGCAGCCCGCTCCGCCCGACCGCGGCGATGTAGACGAGCTCGTCCTCGTCGACGGTGGTGGCCGAGCCGACCTCGGCGCCGAGCAGCTCCACCGCCCGACGGGTCGCCACGTCGGCGATCCGCTCCAGCGGGGCGCGGGCGGCGAGCAGGCGCACCAGCTCCCGGTAGCTTTCGATCTCCCCGGTCACCTCACCAAGAGTATAGCCGCGGTCAGGGCCAGACGAAGGGCACCAGCTGGGTCCGCTCCTCCACGTTCCGCTGGCTGAAGCGGGCGAGGCCGCTGACCATGAAGTAGTAGGTGACGCCGGACGTGGGGGTCCACCCCGAGGCGGCGTCGAAGGGGTACTGCTTGATGTGGTCGCCGGCCACGCTCGCGGCGTTCTTGCACGTCTGCCCGGGCCGGAGCCACTCCCAGGTGGCGCCGTACCACTGCTCGTCCTCCCAGATGAAGATCCAGGGGTTCCCCACGACGGCGGTGCCGTCGAGGTCGTAGATGGGCCACGTGTCGGCCATGTCGTACTCGAGGCAGATCTGGCCGCCGCTGATCGAGACGGACGCGAGGTCGGACGTGACCGGCCAGGAGCTGATGTCGGAGTGCAGCCACGTCACCGTGTTCAGGTCGGGCGGGTCGGGTCCGTCGTCCACCACCGGGCAGGTGACGTCGACGAGCTCCGAGGTCGACTCCCCGAACCACGTCACCGCCTCGCGGACCATGCGCCAGTCGGTGAGGTAGCTCCCCTCCTCGTCGGGGGCGGTCAGCTCGAACTCGAACCGGACGGTCTCCCCCGGGGGCACGACGTCGTCCTCGTCCAGCCGCACCCGGACGCCGAGGAAGAGCGGGTCCTCGTCGTCGACGGCGCCGAGCTTGTAGTTCCCCTCGTAGGTCCACGTCGTCGTGCCGACGTTCATCACCTCGACGGTGGCGAGGAACACCTCGCCGCAGTCCAGCGCGACGGGGAGCTGGGCGCCGGTGATCTCGGCGTCGTCGAGCTCGGCGAGGGCGTCGTCGTCGTCGGTGGAGGCCGCGTCGTCGTCGTCGCCGAGGTCGTCGGCCGCGTCGTCGTCGTCGGTGACGGGGTCGTCCGCCCCCTCCAGATCGGTGACGTCCTGCCCGAACCCGGGGTCGTCGGGGCCGTAGCAGGCGGCCAGGGCGAGGGCGGAGAGGAGGGAGGCGGCGCGCAGCATGAGGCCACCCTCCCAGGGGCCCGCGCGCGACCGTGTTGTGGATCCGTGGAGTTTGCTAGGAGGCGACCGCGTCCACCGAAGCGAGGGCGGGGACGACCTTGGCGCGGAGGTACTTCGCCAGCGCGCCCATGCCCTCGACGTCGAAGTAGCGCTCCATCGACGAGCTGTAGTTCGTCGTGCCGTTGATGTCGTAGACGTAGCGGTTGCCGTCGGCGTCCTCGATGAACTCGATGCCGGCCTGCTCCAGCCCCTCGGCCTCGCAGAGGCGGATGAGCTGCTTGACGAGGGGGTCGCGCGGCTTGAGCGGCGAGGGCTGGAACTTCGGGCGGCCCGACGACGTCAGCGCGACCTGCTCGCCGCCGCCGGCGGGGCAGACGTCGGGCGCGGCCGAGGGGATCTGGCAGGCGTCGCTGGGGCACAGCTGGAAGCCGTCCTCGGTGGCGCTCCGCATGGCGTACAGGAAGCGCCCGCCCACGATCTCGACCCGCGTGATGAACGGCTCGGGGGCGGCGATGTACTCCTGGAGCACGATCTGGCCGTTGGGGCCGGGGTCGAAGTCGTCGGACTCGAGGTGCTCGCGGAGCTGCTCGGCGGAGTAGAACATCGCGATGCCGAGGCCCTTGCCGCCCTGGTTGTGCTTGGTGATGAAGGGGCCGTCGAAGGTCTCGGCGTAGGCGACGAGGGTGTCGACGTCGTTCGCCATCAGGGTCCGCGGGCTGCGGATGCCGTGGCGGGACAGGACGAGCTCCTGGCGGAGCTTGCTGACCTCGAGCTCCAGCGCGCGGGAGCCGTTGATGACGCGGCGCCCCCAGGCCTCCAGCCAGGCCAGCGTCTCGCGCATCAGGGCGACGGACTCGCCGTGGCCGCGGGTGTGCGACGACGGGCTCATGCGGTTGATCCAGATGCCCTCGGGGGGCGCGACGCGGGGGTCGATGCCGCCCTTCCAGATCAGGTGCGTCTCGACCTCGAACCCCTCGGCCTCCAGGGCCTCGGTCAGCGGCGGCAGCCAGGCGGGGTTTTCGTACAGAACGTGAACGGTGGGGAGGGGCATCGTGGCTCCGCGGTCGTGCATCCGGCACGACGGTGTCGTTGTTGCGAGGTCTGGGATCAGGAGAAGGCGGCGGCCAGCTCGGCCGCGCGGATCACGCGGCGGCTGGCGTCGGACAGGTGCAACAACAACGGTGCGTAGCGCGCATCACGGACCTCTTGGGTAACCTCCGCGGAATCGGCCGTCAAGCGATTTGGCCGAACGTCGCCATGATCGAAGTCACGATCCGCCAGAAGATCGAGCGCCCCGCGGACGAGGTGTTCGCGTTCCTCGCCGACGCGTCGAACAACCCCCGGTGGCAGAAGGGGATGGTCGCGTGCACGTGGGAGGAGGACGCGATCGGCGTCGGCGCGCACTACCGCCAGGAGGCGCGGTTCCTGGGGCGACCGATCGTGTCGCGGTTCGTGGTGACGGCGTACGAGCCGGGGCGGTCGATCTCGATCGAGACGGTGGAGTCGACGTTCCCGATCCAGGTCACCCGGAGCGTCGAGCCGGACGGGGACGGGTGCGTGGCGCAGGCCGTCGTGTCGGGCGAACCGGCGGGGGTCTTCAAGCTCTTCGGACCGCTGATGAAGCCGATGCTCGAGGGGTCCGTCACGAAGGACTACGCGCGCCTGGCGTCCTTGCTGGAGGCTCGCGCGTGAAGGCGTGGGTGGCGGGGCTGGCCCTGATCGCGGCGACGTCGTGCGTCCGCACGGTCCCGACGCCGGATCCGGACGACCCGGGCCGGGGGACGATCCTCCTCGGCGGGGTCGAGGAGCCGGTGGTCTGGTCCGACGGCGACTCGTTCACGTTCCTCGCCGGTCCGCGGGCGGGGCGGGGGTCGCGGCTGCAGGGGTTCAACACGCTGGAGACGTACGGCCCGGTCCACCGGTGGGGCGAGTGGACGGCGTCGGAGCTGCTCGCGTTCGCCAAGGACAGCGCCCGGGTGGCCGCCTCGGAGGTGTGGAAGTGCACGACGCAGGGGCTGCCGGACAAGTACGGGAGGCTGCTCGTGGAGTGCCCGGACCTGCGCCGCCACATGATCCGGACGGGGGTCGCGCACGTGTACCCGTTCGACCAGGACCCCGACCCCGAGCTGGTGGAGCTCCAGCTGAAGGCGCGCCTCGACGAACTGGGGATGTGGGCCAAGGGGCGGCCGGAGCTGATCCTGACGTCGGTCAAGCCGGCCACGGCGGACGGGTCGGGGAACGACTGGTACGTCAACGGCCGCACGGGCGAGAGCGGCCGCCGGGGCCACCAGGACGAGTACGGCGTCTGCGAGGAGGTCTGCATCGAGCCGCTGCGCGGCAAGGGGAGCTGCCTCGTCTACGTCCCCTACGAGCAGCGCTACGGGGAGACGCGCGCGGACTGCCTCCGCTGAGTCACTCGGCGCAGGCGGTCGCTGGCGCCCAGACCGAGTCGAACGGCGGATAGGGGACCACCGGGACGACCCGGAGGTCCGAGGGGCAGACGCGGAGGTTGGTCCGCGTACCGGTGTGGGCGAGGAGCGAAGCGGCAGGGGGGAGGCGGTCGGGATCCCACGTCAGGACGGAGCCGTCCGCGCCGGCTGTCCAGAGGTGGCCTCCGGAGGGAGCGAACGAGACTTCCTCCACCGGGCCGTCGTGCCCCGGGAGCGCTGCGACCAGGCGGACCGGCTCCCGCTGCCAAACGCGCACCTCGCCGTCGCTCCACCCCACCGCCACCCGGTCCGGGGCGGCCGCGACGGCGGTGACGTCGGCGCGACGCGGCTCCACTCCGTCCAGCATCGGGGGGAGGCTCGCCCGCGCGCCGCGGCCCACAGGCTCCCGCGCGGGCACCGCGAACGGCCCCTGCGTCGGCGCGGCGGCGACGAGGGCGCCCTGGTCGGTGTGCCACAGCCGGATCGCGCCGTCGGCTCCGAGCGAGCCGAGCAGGGAGCTGTCCGGACGCCACAGGAGCTCGTTGGAGGCGTGCCCCCCGAGTCGCTCCAGGCGGATCCCCGTCTCCGGGTCGTTCAGGACCGCGACCTCGTCCTCCGAGATCCCGGCGAGCACCGCCTCGGGCCCCTCCACGACGCGCCGGAGCCGGTCCAGCTGCGCCTCGGTGAGGTCGTCGGCCGCCGGGAGCGGGGCCCCCGACTCCGCGTCCCACCGGGAGCGCGCGGTCCCGTGGACGGCCACCAGGGCGTCGTCCACGAAGACCAGGTCCGAGATCACCGCGGCGCCGCTGTCCCAGCTGGTCGTGGTCCAGCGGGTGGTGTCGACGAGCCGGATCTGTCCGCCCTCCCCTCCCGCGGCGAGGCGGCGCCCGTCCTCGGACCAGGCCACCGCCGCGACCGGGCCGCCGTAGTCGTCCCAGACCACCCGGGCGACCCCGGTGTCGACCGGCCACAGGACCAACCTCCCCGCCCCGCCACCCACCGCCAGGAGGGCGCCGTCGGGGGAGTACCGGCCGGCGAGGAGCGACCCCGCGGCGGGGTCCGGGAGCACGTGCACCAGGGCGGACGGGCGCACGTGGCGCAGCAGGGCCGCGACCAGCTCGTCGGGGATCCCGCCGCCGGCGCGGACGGCGGCCTCGCTCGCGGCCGCGCGGAGCAGCGCCAGCCGCTCCCCGGGACGCTCCGCGAGGGCGGGATCCCGCGCCGTCGCCACGAGCGTGCGGACCCGGGTCTCGCCGAGCGCTGCGTCGGCGAGACGCCTCGCCTCCTCGGCCTGCCGCCACTGCGATCCCAGGAAGACCGACGCCACGGCCAGCGCCAACCCCACGGCGGCCGCGACCGTCCCCACGATCCGCCGGCGGCGGCGCTCCACCTCCCGGCGCGCGCGCCCCTCCAGGTAGGCCTCGACCGCTTCCCCCATCTCCGCGGCGTCGGCGTACCGGTGCGCCGGGTTGGGCGAGAGGGCCGTCATGCAGACCTCCTCGATCTCGGGGTGGATGCTGCGGTCGGGGGCGACCTCCGACGGCTCGAGCGGGGCCCCCCGGACGGTGGCCATCATGACCTCGATGACCGAGGCGCCCGGGTAGGCCCGCCGCGACGTGAGCAGCTCGTACAGGACGGCGCCGAGGGCGAACACGTCGCTCCGCGGGTCGAGGAGATCGACGTCTCCGCGGGCCTGCTCCGGGCTCATGTAGCCCGCCGTGCCGATCGCGACCCCGTCCAACGTGCGGGCGAGCGCCACCCGCTCGACGCGGTCGGTCTGCAGCTCCTCGGGCCCCGATCCGAGGAGCCGGGCGAGCCCCCAGTCGAGCACCAGCACCTCGCCGAAGCGTCCGAACATGATGTTCGAGGGCTTGAGGTCGCGGTGCACGACGCCGAGGCTGTGGGCGTACGCGACGGCGTTGCAGATCTGGACGAACGCGGTCAGGAGCTTGTGCTGCGACCAGGCCGTCGCGTCGTCCGCCTCCCCCAGCTCGATGTCCTCCAGGAGTTGCCGCATGGACCGGCCTTCGATCCGCTTCATCACGAAGTAGATCTGGCCGTCGGTGGTCACGCCCATCTCGTAGACGGGGACGATGCCGGGGTGCTGCAGCTGCGACGTCACCTGGGCCTCGGCGACGAAGCGGCTCAACTGCGCGTCGCTGACCGCCGCGGGATCGATGACGACCTTGACCGCGACCGTGCGCCGCAGGTCCGGGTCCCGGGCCTCGAGCACCCGCCCCATCCCGCCCCGCCCGATCTCCCCGAGCAACTGGAACCGCCCCAGATCGAGCTGGTCGATCGTCGAGTCGGGCTTCCCTGCGATCCGCGGCCCGTCGAGGGAGAGCGTGTCGGGAAGCAACGACGCGACCTCGATGCCGAGCAGCTCGATCACCGCCCGAGCGTCCACCACCACCCGCGTGAGGCTCGAGCCCTCCTCGGACTCGGGAGCCAGGGCGCGTCGGATCGCGTCGCTCAGGTCGCGGGTCTGCAGTCCTCGGTCCTCCCCGGAGCCGGGCCTGCGAGCCCGGCAGGGGCATCGTACCGCCCGCCCGGCGACGGCCTCAGCGCATCAGCGCGTGGACCGCCGCGGCGGCGACCTCGTCGACGAGCTCCTCGAAGGGGCGGGCGAGGATGCCCATCGACTCGAGGGGGCCGAGGACGCTGAGGCTGATGAAGCCGTGGAGCGTCGCCCACGCGGGGAGGACCTGCTCCATCGGCGAGCTCTCCGCGGGGATGATCCCCGCCGCCTGGCCGCGGGCGACCTCCTCGACGAGGACGCCGAGGGTGGCGTGGCCCGCCGCGCGGCCGGCGTCGCTCCCCTCGGACTCCCCCCGGATCCGGCGGAACATCACCTGGTAGAGCCCGGGGTTGGCGGCCCCGAAAGCGACGTACGCCTGGGCCATCGCGCGGAGGCGGGCGCGGGCCGTCCGGGGGGCGCTGTCCATCGCGGCGACGAGCTCGGCACGGAGCGTGTCGAACCCGAGGGCGGTGACGGCCCCGAGGAGATCCTCGACGTCGCGGAAGTGGTGGTACGGCGCGGCGTGGCTGACCCCGACCCTCCGCGCGACCCCCCGCAGCGTCCACCCCCGCAGCCCCTGCTCGCGGACCAGCTCGACGGCGCCGTCGATCAGCGCGCGCCTCAGATCCCCGTGGTGGTAGCTGCGGCGTCCGGCCACGGCGCCATCTTACCCCTGTCAGGTCTCCCGTTCACGCGTGGTGATGGCGGCGACGTCGCGCGATCGCGAGCACCGCCAGGGCGACCCCGAGGGGCCCGCCCGCCGCCGCCGGGAGCGCGCAGATCGTGGGCGGACCGCCGCTCCCCGGGCCGCTCGGCCCGTCGTTCACGTCGTCCGCCGCAGTCGGCACGTGCGCCGCGACGGTCACCGTGTGGACCTCGCTCACATGCTCGCCGTCGTCCACCCAGAGGTCGATCGTGTACGTCCCCTCCACGTCCGGCGTGAAGAGGATCGACTCGACGCTCCCGGTGGTGACGGACCGGACCGACCCCTCCGGCCGCGCGACGAGGCGCCAGTGCCAGGCGAGCGGGTCGCCGTCGGGGTCGTAGGACGCGCTGCCGTCGAAGGTCGTCGTCTCGCCGAGGATCACCGACCGGTCCCCCTCGACCGTGTCCGCGACGGGCGCGCCGTCGGTGGGGACGACCGCGAGGACCGAGTGGACGGACCGCTCGCCGCCGTCGCTGGGGACGTTGGCGACGCCGACGCCGTCGATCCACATCGTCGTGCTGCCGCCGCCGTCGAGGTTCATCGCGTGGACGACGCCGAGCCCGACGAGGAACTCCGCCAGCTCGGGGAACGTCATCCCCAGGGGCCCCGTCCGACCGTCCACGGTGACGAGGAGGACGAGCCCGCCGCCGGTGACCGCGACCGCCGTCCGGGGGTGCTTGTTCGCGCCGTGGTCGAACCCCTCGAAGCCGGACTCCGCCTCCTCGGCGACCGCGCCGTCGCGCACCAGCCGGGGGCCGGCGCCGAGCGCGTGCCAGACGTCGGGCAGCGACTCGCCGGGGGCGACCGTGGCGAAGCGGAAGTCCTGGTGCGGGATCCAGCCCATCGTGGTCCGCCCGTCCGGGTTCTCCCACGACTGCGTGGCGAGGACGTCGCCGCTGATCTGGAGCTCCCCGACGTGGACGCAGGGGCCGCCGAAGAAGCCCGCGTTGACCGCCGCGATCGCGCCCACCGCCTGCGCCGAGACCGACGTCGCGCGGCAGGCGCCGTCGCCCCCGGTGGCGGGCCGGAGCGCGAGGTCGGCGCGGGACGGCTCGATGGCGAGCACGTCGATCCGCTGCCACCCGCCGAACAGGTCGTCGAAGTCGCGGTGCAGCCAGAGCACGCCGCCGGCGATCAGCTCCTCGGTCCAGCCGTCCTCGAACCCGTCGGGGGCCGCCGCCGCGGGCGACGCCAGGAGGAGGACCAAGGCGAGGACGGGGACGCGGCGCATCGCCGCCAACATACCGGAGGCGCGCCCCCCGTCCATGATCAGCCGGTGGCGCGGACGTCGTCCTCGGCCACCCGCCCGTCGACCAGCGTGACCAGCCGCCGCGCCCGCTTCATCACGCGCGGGTCGTGCGTCGAGAACAGGAACGTCACCCCCCGGTCGCGGTTGAGCTGCTCCATCACGTCGAGCAGGTTCTCCGCCGTCTTGGAGTCGACGTTCGCGGTGGGCTCGTCGGCGAGGACGATGGCGGGGTTGGCGGCGATGGCGCGGACGATGGCGACGCGCTGCTGCTGCCCCCCGGACAGCTCGTGCGGCCGGCGGTGCTCCATCCCCTCCAGCCCGACCTCCTCGAGCAGCCCCATCACGTGGGCGTGGGCCTCGTCGCGGGGGGCGCCCTGCAGCGACAGGACGCTGACGGCGTTCTCGTACGCGCTGAGGACGGGGATCAGGTTGTAGGCCTGGAAGACGAACCCGATCCGGTCGCGGCGGAGGCGGCTGCGGGCGAGCGCGCCCATCGCCGACAGGTCCTGTCCGTCCACGCGGACGACCCCCGAGGTCGCCTTGTCAAGCGCCCCGATCAGGTTCAGCGCGGTGGTCTTGCCCGACCCCGAGGGGCCGCAGATCGCGGTGAACTCCCCCGCGCCGACGGTCAGGTCGAGCCCCCGGAGCGCGTGCACCTCCACGTCCCCCTGCTCGTAGACCTTGGTGACGTCCTTCAGCTCGACGATCGCCTCGCCCATGCCTCCTCCTCCTCAGACCAGCCGGATGGTGTCGGCGGGCTCGACGCGGCCGGCCTTCCAGGCGGGGTAGACGCCCGCCGCCAGCGTCGCGAACACGATGGCGACGCCGATCATCACGGCGTGCTCGGTGTAGATGCCGACCCGCATCACCATGTCGAACCCGACGCCGGCGACCTCGGTCGGCTGGTCGGTGTACATCTCGGTCAGGTCGATGCCGTTCGTGTAGAGCCAGTAGTAGGGGTACGCGGTGACCGCAGCGGCGAGCAGGAGCCCGACCGCGGCGAGCCAGCCGCTCTCCCACATCACGAGCCGGAAGAGCTGCCCCGGCGAGTAGCCGATGGCGAGCATGATCCCGAACTCGCGGACCCGCTCCATCACCGACACGAACAGGGTGTTGAAGATCCCCGCGGCCACGAGCAGGCCGATGATGATCATCATCACGCGGCCGCCGCCGACCTTCATCGCGATGAACGCCTTCAGCTCGGGCTGGACCTGGTCCCAGGTGAGGACCGCGGTGCCGTCGCCGAAGCGCTGGGCGAGGCGGTCGCGGACGACGAGGCTGCGGCGGGAGTCCTGCAGGAAGACGCCGACCTGGGTCGCCTCGGCGGGGTCGTAGCCGAGGACGTCGCGCAGCGTGCCGAGGGCGAGGAGGCAGAGGCCGGCGTCGAGGCTCGGGGCGCCGGTGGAGATCGTCCCCCGGAGGCGCCCCATGCCGGCGACGATCTCGCCGTTCCGGTCGGTCAGGGTGAAGACGATCCGGTCGCCGAGGTCGGCGCCGAGGTTCTTCGCGAGGCGCTTGCCGAGGACGATCCCCTTGTCGTCGGCGGCGTCGAACATCGCCCCGGATTCGAGCCCGTCCCCGAACGCGAAGCTCTGCGACGTCTCCTGGGCGGGGTCGTAGGCGATGAAGATGGCGCCGAAGCTGTCGGTCGCGGTGGACAGCATGGTCGGGCCGGACGCCCGGTCGACGGCGGTGGCGACGTCCCGGTCGGCGGCCGCGGCGGCGCGCGCCTCGTCGGTGCCGGAGACGGTCCGGGTCAGCGACGGGGAGTCGGCGTACTCGGGGTGCTGGAGCACGACGTGGCCGTTGCCGAGGCGCGCCGCGGTGTCGATGAAGTCGGCGAAGCTGCGGTCCTGCATCGACGTCATCAGCACCGCGAGGAAGCCGCCGAACGCGATCGACGACAGCGTCAGCAGCGTCCGTCGCTTCTGCCGCCAGAGGTTCCGCCAGGCGATGCGCGCGAGCTCGAACGTCCTCATCGTCGCGGCCTCACTGGTGGGACATGGCCTTGACCGGCGACAGGAACGCGGCCTTCAGGGCGGGGTAGGTGATCGCCATGCCGACGACGACGAAGAGCATGACGAGGGGGCCGGCGACGACGTCGGGGCGGTAGATGCCGTGCCACACCGGGCGCATGGCGACGCCCATCATGTCCGTCCCCCCGAGGATGCCGACGTCGATGCCGTGGGTGCTCAGGTACCACATGCCGGGGAGCGCGAGCGTGAAGCCGACGACGGCAGCGAGGACGACCTGGATGCCGGACTCGTAGAGGATGAGGCGGAGGACCTGGGTGGGGCCGACGCCGATGGCCTTGAGCACGCCGAACTCGCGGATCCGCTCGAAGACGGCCATCAGCATCGCGTTGAGGATGAGGATGCCGACGGCGATGTAGACCACGAAGAAGACGATGTAGATCATCCCCTGCGTCGAATCGAGCATCTGGGCGACGATCGGCATGAGCTCGCGCCAGGTCATGACGTCGATGGGGCCTTCGAGGGCGCCGCCGAAGCCCTCGAGGGCGGCCTTGGCCTCGCCGAGGTCGGCGTCGTCGGGGAGGCGGACGATGACCTGGTGGGCGCCGCGGTCGAGCAGCATGAGCTCGCGGAAGGCGTCGTCGGTGACGTAGACGGTGGTCCGGTCGGCGCCCGCGGCGATGGAGTGGAGGACGCCGCGGACGGAGTAGAGGTCGTTCCCCATCGAGCCGTCGGCGGCGGACGTCAGGAGGATGAGCTCGTCGCCGACGGCCACGCCGAGGGTGCGGGCGAGGGCCTTGCCGAGGACGACGCCCTTGGGATCGGCGGCGTCGAGCCAGGTTCCGTCGGCGACCTTGCCCGCGACCTGGGTGACGGCGGCGTCGCGGGCGACGTCGACGCCGCGGAGGGCGACGCCGGCGGAGAACTCGCCCGCCGCGGCGAGCCCGCCCCCGAGGAGGCGCGGGGCGGCGCCGTAGCCGAGGCCCTCGATCTTCGCGACGAGGGCGGCGGAGTCGGGGATGGAGGAGTAGAGGGAGGGGCGCTCGAGGTAGTCGGCGGCGTGGATCTGGAGGTCGCCGATCTCGAGGCCGGTGATGTCCTCCTCCATGTCCTCGAGCATCCCCGGGAGGAGGCCGGCGTAGAGGAGCTCGACCCACAGCGCGAAGGCCATCGCCGACATCGTGACGAGCGAGCGTCGGCGGTTCCGCCAGACGTTGCGCCAGGCCATGCGGAACAGGTTCATCCCGCCTCCTTGTAGCGC